>NZ_FZOC01000002.1:0-244174 GCF_900188225.1 Humidesulfovibrio mexicanus
CTGGGGGCGAAAGCCGCCAATGAGATTGGCGCGGCCGCCAAGGCTGGCGATCTGGACTACGTGACCCACAAGATCGCCCACGCCGCCCTTGGCGGGGCCATGGCCGCTGCGGATGGCAAGGACGCCGCCAGCGGCGCGCTTGGGGCAGTGGTGGGGGAGGTGGCGGCGCAGGCGTTACGCGCCTCGTTGGAAAAAGCGATCCGCACCGGAGAGATTGGGCCGGACAAGGTACAGGAGTGGATAGACCGTGGCGTCAATCTCTCCAAACTCACTGCAGGTCTCACCGCCGCCGCCGCAGGTATGGATGTAAGCACAGCCGCGCAGACAGGCGGGAACGCGGCGGAAAACAATGCCTATAAAACAGTCATCAACCTCATTAAGCTGGCCTACCTCGTCGCGATCGGAAAGAGTGATGTCGGGCAAGCCCTGGAGCAGATTGGCAGAGGTGAAGACCCACTCAGCCAGGCCATTGCCGGTGGAGTGGAGCGCGCTGTCGCGCTGTCCTCGGAGAAATACCCCGAGGAGACAAAGAAGGTTCTGGGCCTGTTGTCTGGCCTTACCGAAAAGCTCGGTGCCACGATCACATACCTTGATGACTCCACAGGTCAGGTAGTAAGCAGAAATTGGAACGAACTGGACGAATCCACCCGCGCCAAGATTGTAGGTGGTATTGCAGTTGTAGGCATTGACCTGCCAGCTGATTGCGTCAAAAAGATTAAAGTCCTGCGGGAAACTGCCGTGGAGTTGCGGCAGGCTGAACGTGTGACCGTTGCTGCAAGCGAGGCTGCTGCATCCCAAGCAAACAAGCTGGCCCAGCTTGCGACAAAAACGGATGAAGCGGTGTTTTGGTCTGGGTTGGGAGAGAAAGGCGAACAGATCGCCGCACAGTATGCGATAAAAAACGGTGGGAAGACTCTTGAAAATGTAGCGAAGGGCATAATGCCAGACTATGTCCCCAGCGACTTGTCAGTACAGCAGATTTGGAAGGAAGCATCAAAGGCATTTGCAGAGAATGCGAAAGGTGATGTCAAGGTAATCTTGGGGGACTCTGTAAGGCCAGAGAGCATATGGAATACCGTCGAACTTCCTACGCTGAAAGCGAACAAAAATGTTACTCGGATCATAAGAATTGACCCGAAGACACAGGCAGAAGTTGTTATATTCAAGAGGTAGGGAAATGGAAAAGAGAATCGACTACAGTAAGGCCATAATCATCTATAGGAATTGGCCGGATGTATTTCCAAAATCTGACAGAGCAGCAATAATTCAAGAGTTTGGGGAGCGCCATGCAGAAACAATTATCGGCTACATTGACAAGGTGACTAGTGAAGCTTTCGAAACAAATATTGATTGGGATGTGTGCGACCTAATCACCGCTGGAGAGCGAGTTTACGAGAGGATGGCAATTCTGCATCCTGAATTGTCTGAAGATGCACTCAGGGCAACAAGTCGTTACTATATGTACTGTAGCAAATAAGGCCCCGTTAGTGATGTCCAAGGATTTGTGTCAAGTATCAATTTACAGATGGTTGATCAACACGACGTAAAGACTCAAGTATTCACTTGGCACTACAACATCTGGCTCGTGCAACAATGCTCCAGCCCGGCCCCGCCGGGGCTTTTGTTCTTTGAAAGCCGAATAACGATTCACCGCGCCCCTCTATGGCGGCGACCTGGGCCAGAATCTGCTCGACGGCCTGCGCGGCGCGGCGGTGGATGCCCTGGGGGCGAAAGCCGCCAATGAGATTGGCGCGGCCGCCAAGGCTGGCGATCTGGACTACGTGACCCACAAGATCGCCCACGCCGCCCTTGGCGGTGCCATGGCCGCTGCGGATGGCAAGGATGCCGCCAGCGGCGCGCTTGGGGCAGTGGTGGGCGTCACGTCCAAGAAGGCGGAATACGAGCGCTATAACCAGACTATTGACGGCAGCTTGGCGGCGGTTAAGAATTTTATCAGCCACCCAGTCGATGGACTCACAAAGACATACAGCAACTGGGCTGCCCAGCTTGGATGCGATTGTCCGCGCGAAATCCGAGCAGAGTCAAGCCCAGGCCTCCCCCCACAGAGGTGCATTTTTCTGGTGGGTAGCAATAGGGTAGCAAAAGAAAAAGGGCTTAAAGTCCTTTCGACTCTAAGCCCTTGATCTTCTTGGTAGCGGGGGCAGGATTTGAACCTACGACCTTCGGGTTATGAGCCCGACGAGCTACCGTACTGCTCCACCCCGCGACACGTCGATGCGGCGTTCCCCGCGTCGAGAAGGGGTATGTAGTCTCCCGCGGCGGAGCTGTCAACGCTTATTTACACGGACCAGGAAATTTCCTATACCCCGCCCATGCCGAACACCCAAAGCGTCTCCATCGTCATCCCCGTGTACAACGAACAGGACAACCTGCCCGTACTCTTCGACGAAATCGCCCGGGCCATGCGCCCCCTCAACAGGGAATGGGAAGTCGTCTTTGTGGACGACGGCAGTTCCGATGCAAGCCTCGGCGTGCTCAAGCGCCTGGCTGCGGAGAACGCGGAGGTCCGCTACATAGCCTTCACCAAGAACCGCGGCCAGTCCGCCGCCTTCTGCGCCGGGTTCGACCAGGCCGCCTTCCCCATCGTGGTCACCATGGACGCGGACCTGCAGAACGATCCCGCCGACATACCGGCGATGCTCGCCCTCTTCGACCAGGGCTATGGCATGGCCATAGGCTGGCGCAAAAAACGGCAGGATACCGCCAGCAAGCGCTACGCCTCGAAAATCGCCAACGCCATACGAAACCGCATTACCCGCGAAAGCGTGCGCGACACCGGCTGCTCCCTCAAGATCATGCGCCGTGACGTGCTCTTGCGCATCCCGCGCTTCAAGGGGATGCACCGCTACCTGCCCACCCTCATGAAGCTTGAGGGCGCGAGCGTGGCCGAGATGCCCGTGAACCACCGCGAGCGCCACATGGGCGTGTCCAAATACGGCAACTGGGAGCGCGCCGTGGCCGGCGTGCGCGATCTGCTGGGCGTGCGCTGGCTGCAGGACCGCCATTTCAACTACGAGATCCGCGAGAAGAACCGCTAGGCCGCCGGGGCCTTGAGCGCCTGCCGCACCTTCGCCTTCAGCTCCGAGAGGTCCACGGACTTGACCACGTAATAATCCGCGGCGATGCTCTTGAGGTCGTGCTGGAAGGTGTCGTAGGCCGTGGAGAGGATGACCGGCACGTGCTCCGTGCGGCTTCGTATCTCTTGCAGCAGGTCCAGGCCGCAACGGTCCGGACCGAGCCGGATGTCCAGTATCACCACCTGCGGGGCCTCGCGCTCCATAAGCGCAAGCACGGGCTCATCGCCATCGGAAGTGGCGACGGTGTAGCCCTCGTCCTCGAGCTCCTCCTGGTACAGCATCCGGATGTGCTTTTCATCGTCGATTACAAGAATCTTCGGACTGCTCATAACGATGCTCCTCTGGGGGGAAGGGCTTCTCTTACTTTGAACGGTATATGCCGTTTTCCCGCGCGGTCAACACAATTATGCATCCGCACGGACCGGGCGGCCTCTTCGGCTTGACAAGCCGCGCCGGAGCCGGGCACCAGAAAGGGCGCGGCGGCCCGGCCGCGCAGACCAAAGGAGCCACATGATCACCGTCACCCTGGAACCCGATGGCGAGACCCTCACCCTTGAACGGCACAACACCGTGCTCATGCTGCAAAAGCGCCTGGGCCTGCGCGTCAACGACGCCCTGGTCATCCGTGGCGGGGAACTGCTCACGCCCGACCGCCGCCTGGAAGACGGCGACGCCATAACCGTCCGCAAGGTCATCAGCCGGGGGTAGGCGCATGAAATGCCGCAAATGCAAGGCCCAAGCGGAAATTCCCCTGCCGAGCCACAACACGGCCTTCTGCCGCGAGTGCTTTTCCGCCTTCTTCACCGGGCAGGTGGAAAAGGCCATCCGCCGCCACCACATGATCGAACCCGGCGAACGCGTGCTGGTGGCGCTCTCCGGCGGCAAGGACTCGCTCAGCCTGATGCTTGAGCTTGCCCGCTTGGGGCACGATGTCACCGGCTTGCATGTGGACCTGGGCATCCCGGCGTCCTCCCCGGCCGCGCGGGCCAAGGTGCAGGGGTTCTGCCAGCGCCACGGCCTGGACTTGCGCGTGGTGGAGCTGGAGAAAGAGGGGCTGCCCATCCCGGACGTGAAACGCTACGTGAACCGCCCTGTGTGCTCGGCCTGCGGCAAGATCAAGCGCCACTGGTTCAATCGCGTCGCCCTCACGGAAGGCTTCCAGGTGCTGGCTACGGGCCACAACCTGGATGACGAGGTGGCGCGGCTTTTCGCCAACACCCTGCGCTGGGACGCCTCCTACCTCTCGGACCAGGGGCCTTGCCTTCCGGCGGAGAACGGCTTCGCCAGGAAAATCAAGCCGTTGTACCGGCTGACGGAATACGAAACCGCCTGCTACGCCTTCCTGAACGGCATCGATATCCACGCCGCGCCTTGCCCCTACAGCGGCAAGGCCAGCTTTACCGGGCACAAGCGCCTTTGGGCCGACTTGGAGCACACCAGCCCCGGCGCAAAAATTGCCTTTTACGACGGGTTCCTTAAAAATGGCCGACCGGCCTTCGCCCGGCTGGAGCAGGAGGCGGGCCTGCCCCTGGCCCCCTGCGCGCGCTGCGGTTCGCCCACCAGCGCGGAGATCTGCGGCGTGTGCCGACTTGCGCTCACCGTGGCCGAGCGCCGCGCCGCCGACCCGTCCTTGCAGTCCGGCGGGCACGCCGGAGGCCAGGAACGGACCGAAGGCGACCCTGCATTCAGGGTCGAAGCGTGACCAACGCCTCGCCGACGCCGACCCCGCGCGTCAGCGTGGCCATGCCCTGCCATAACGCGGCGCAGACGTTGCCCGCGGCCCTGGAGAGCGTGCTGTCCCAGACCATGCCGGACTTCGAACTCATTGCGGTTGACGACGGCAGTACGGACGGCACCTGGGACATCCTGTGCGCTTTCGCCGCGCGCGATGCCCGCATTCGCCCCCTGCGCCTGCCGCACCAGGGCGTGGCCCTTGCTGGCAACGCCGCCGCGGAGGCCGCGCGTGCGCCCCTCATCGCCCGCATGGACGCTGACGATTTCTGCCTGCCCGGCAGGCTGGCCGCGCAAATGGCCCTGTTCGAGGCCGAGCCTCGGCTGGACCTGGCGTCCGGCCTGGTGCGCTTCGGCGGCGAAAGGGCGCAGCGCCTGGGCTACGCCCTGCACGTGGACTGGCTGAACACCCTCCTGACCCACCAGGACATCTCGCTGAACCGCTTCGTGGAGTCGCCCCTGGCGCATCCCTCCGTCATGTATCGGCGCGAGGCGCTTTTGCGCTTCGGCGGGGCGCGCCCCAACCTGGGTCACAACCCCTTTCCAGAGGACTACGAGCAGTGGTTGCGCTGGCTGGGCCAGGGCGCGCGCATGGCCAAGGCGCGGGAGGAAATCCTCGTCTGGAACGACCCGCCCACGCGGCTTTCGCGCACGCAGCCGGAATACTCGGAAGAGGCCTTTGCGCGGGTGAAGGCGCGCTACCTGCTGGACTGGCTGAAGCAGCATAACCCGAGGCATCCGCGCGTGCTGGCCTGGGGCGCGGGCAGGGCCAGCCGCAGGCGCCTTGCGCCGCTGGTGGCACTGGGCGTCGCGGTGACGGGCTACGTGGACATCGACCCGCGCAAGCTGGGCCAGACGGTGCACGGCGTTCCCGTGTTCGGGCGCGAGGCCGTCCCCCCGGCGCACACGCCCGACTCGCCTTTCGTCCTGGTCAACGTGGGGTCGCGCGGCGCGCGGGAGGAAATAGTGGGCTGGCTGGCCGCACGCGGGTATCAGGCCGGGCTGGATTGCGTGGCCATGGGGTGAGGAGGGCAGACATGCCCGCTTCCGTGCGTGCGTTCTTGTGCGCTTCGGTCCCCGCAGCGTGGTGCACAGGGCTTCCCCGGCTCCGGCGAGGCCAGGCGCGGTTCACGCATCTTTTCCGCGTCGCCTTCCCTCCGCGTCTGCGGCCTTGAGGGCGGCCAGCACGCGCGCGGGGCTCACGTCCACCGGCTCGTTGTGGATGCTTTCGCCCTCGGCGCAGGACTTTTCGCCCACCAGCAGCAACTCCGCGTCCGCAACCCCGGCGACGCCAAGCGCCGCGAAGGTTGTGGGCAGGCCAAGGGCCGCGCACAGGGCGTACACCTCGTCGATGACCTGGGGCGGCTTGTCCGTGAGGAACAGCGAGGCCAGCACCCCGAAGGCCACCTTTTCGCCGTGGTACAGGCCGTGGGTTCCAGAAAGCGCCGTAAGCCCGTTGTGGATGGAGTGGGCCGCGCCCAGACCGCCGCTTTCGAAGCCCAGGCCGCTTAACAGGGTGTTGGCCTCCACCACGCGCTCCAGCGCCGCAGTGACCACGCCCGCAGCGCAGGCCGAGAGCGCCAGCCCGCCCCAGTCGCGCACGGTCTCGTAGCAGAGCCGGGCCAGGGCGTTGGCGGTCATGGAGCCCTGGTCCCCGGCGATGTTTTTGCCGCGCGCCACCCGGCAGCTTTCGGCCTCGAACCAGGTGGCCAGGGCGTCGCCCATGCCGGAGGCCAGGAAGCGCGGCGGGGCCTTGGCGATGACCTCCGTATCCACCAGCACCAGATCCGGGTTGCGCGGCAGCAGGTCCACGCGCTTGAACACGCCGTCCTGGTCGTACACCACGCACACGGAACTGCAGGGCGCGTCCGTGGAGGCGATGGTGGGCACCACGGCCACGGGCAGCCCCGCGCGCGCGGCCACGGCCTTGGCCGCGTCCAGCGTCTTGCCGCCGCCCATGGCGGTGATGGTCTGGGCCTCGAAATCCCGCGCCACGCCGAGCAGGCGGTCGATTTCCGCATCGGTGCACTCGCGGCCGAAGCGCTCCACGCGCACGGGGCCGCTTTGTTCAAGGTCGGGCAGAAGGGGCGGCAGCAGCGTTTCAAGAGGGCTGGGCGAGCAGACGATCAGGTGCCGCGCGCCCAGGCGGGCAAGTTCGCCGCCCAGGCGGGAGAGCGCGCCCGCGCCCTGCACGTATCTGCCGGGGAACAGGGTGGTGGTGATCATGGCGGGCATCCTTTGGCCGCAAAGCGGCAGGGGGTTTCTTCCCCCCTTACGCCTCATGCCAGTGGAATGACAAGCGGTTCCCCGGCCCCTTCGGAAGGGTTCTGGCCTGGCGCGCCCTCAGCACCCGTGCTTCGGTTTTCGGAAATGCTTGCGGTTGAGCATGAATACCAGCCACATGGTGGCGAACTGAAGCGCCAGGCCGGGCGCTGTAAGCGCCCAGTAAGCGAAGGAGAACTTCGCGACCAGTCCGGCGTCCGCAAGACCCCGGTTGAGCCAGAACTGCAGCATGACCACCAGGGCCACGCCTGGACACACCAGCGCGTAGGAGCCCGGCGAACTCTCCGGGCCGGTGACGAACCGCTTCGCATAGCCCAGTTTGTTGAGGATGGCCCCCGCGAACAGGCCGAAGAGCAGTTGCGCGGAGAGAAACTGCGACAGCGCCATGAGCCGGTCGCCCGCACCGCTGTCCAGGGCGAAGTGTTCGTGCAGCCCGTGGCCCTGCCGCAGGCTGAGGATGGCCACGATGGTCAGCACCGGGATGAATACGGAGAGCGTGGGCGCGGTCTCGATGTCGGCCCCGTGTTCCAGAAGCGAGCGCAGGCCCAGCAGCAGCGCCGTGGCCCCGGTAAGCGCCGTGGCGACCAGGAAGAACGTGGACAGGACGAGTCCGGCGCCGGAGATGGGGGCCACGGAGGACAGGCCGGCCGGGGCCGCAAGGCCGACGCCCACCATGGCCAGGGCGAAGGCGGGCAGGGCCTGGGCAAAGGAATTGTTGGCCGCGCAGTTGAAGCCGCCCGCAGTCAGCACCCGGACATAGAAGCGCCCCAGCATCCGCAGAACCATGACCCCAATGGCCAGGAACACTACGATGGCCGCCGGGAACAGATACTCGACCACGCTCCACAGGCCCGGAACCAGCACCAGGCCGAGGATGAACAAGACGTTGACGTTCATGCCCAGGGCCAGGGGCAGGGCCAGCAGCTGCGTCTCGCCGTTGGAGGCGATCAGCTTGGCGTGCTCGCCGCCGCCTTTCCAGGCGCGGTAGCGCTGCAGGTTCCAGACAAGCAGCTTGATGTTGAGCACGGCGTAATACACGATTCCGGCCACGGCCAGAAGCAGCATGGCGCGCATGGCCAGGTCCCCGGCTTCGAAGGCTTTGGCGATGTCCTCGAAGACGGGGACGCTTTTGCCGGGGTGCGGAGTCCAGTGCATGAGCCACATGAAAAAGGTGACCGCGAGCCCCCCCGCGCCAAGGGATGACAGGAAGTAGAGCGGGGAATAGCCGTCTGGATCGGTCGTTGTGGATGCAGCCATGCGCGCCTCGTGTTTCAGGTTGGGCCGTTTGGGGCGGCCGGGGGACGCGGCGTCCGCGAAAGACGCCGCGCCTGTTTCATTGTGTACGCAGCTAGTCGAAGGCCTTGTCCACGGTCCAGTGCTCCCAGACCTTGCCCACAAGGCCGACGCCGGGGGTCAGCACCGGCTTGCCGGGCCGCCAGCCGGACGGCGTGGCGTTTGCGCCCTTGCTCTCCCGAACCAGCTGGAAGGCCTGGATCTCCCGGATCGTCTCCTTGACGTTGCGCCCCACGGGAGGGGCCACCACCTCAAAAGCCTGCACCACCCCGTCGGGATCGATGAGGAAGCGGCCGCGCACGTCCACGCCTCCGGTTTCGTCATAGACTCCGTACAGCTTGCCGATGTTTCCGCCCGCATCGGTGAGCATGGGGAAGGGCACGGTCTTGGCGGTGACCATCTTGGAAAGTTCGTCGTCCACCCACATCTTGTGCACGAACATGCTGTCCGTGCTCATGGAAAGGACCTGGACTCCCAGCTTGTCGAATTCGGGATGCATCTCGGCGACCGCCGAGATCTCGGTGGCTCAAACGAAGGTGAAGTCGCCGGGGTAGAAGCAGAGCACCACCCACTTGCCGAGGTAGTTCGACAGCCTGACCTGGGTGAACGCGCCGTTGAAATAGGCCGGGGCGGCGAAGTCCGGCGCCTTCTTGCCGATTTGGATCATGGGACGCTCTCCTTGCGGTTGTGGTGTGGAGGATGGCTGCGCGGGCTTTTGCTCCGCTTCGATTTCAACGCCTGGCCGCGAACAGGCGGCCGACAATTCTTCTCCCATAGCGTTCCTCCAAAGTTGAGGGTTTTAATAGGAATTATTCTCATCAATAAAACCCTTCTTGCGCGCGGATGTCAAGTCTGGAATGCTTTCCGTCGTGCCAGGCGCTGGCGGCCTTTCCCTTTTGCCTTGTCGTGACGGCCCCGGCGGGCGTCCGACGCAGCACACAGCCCCAACCATACAGGAGCCCTCCATGAACCCGACGCCCACAGGAACCACAAGCACCCGCATCGGCTGGATCGGCACCGGCGTCATGGGCCTGTCCATGTGCGGACACCTCATGGCCGCAGGCCACCCGGCGACGGTGTTCAACCGCACCGAGGCCAAGGCGCGGCCGTTGCTGGACAAGGGCGCCGCCTGGGCGGAGAGCCCCCGCGCCGTGGCCGAGGCCTCCGACGTGGTGTTCACCATCGTCGGCTACCCGGACGATGTGCGCCGCGTGTATTTCGAGGCCAACGGCGTGCTGGCGGGCTTGAAGCCCGGAACCATCGCCGTGGACATGACCACCACCAGCCCCAGCCTGGCCGTGGAGATTTTTCAGTCGGCCGGGGCCAGGGGCGCGCACGCCCTGGACGCGCCCGTGTCCGGCGGGGACGTGGGCGCAAAGAACGCCGCCCTGTCCATCATGGTCGGCGGGGAGGCCGAAGCCTTTGCGGCGGTGCGGCCCTTGTTCGAGCGCATGGGGCGGATCATTCTGCACCAGGGTCCGGCCGGGGCGGGGCAGCACACCAAGATGTGCAACCAGATCGTCATCGCCGGGAGCATGATCGGCGTGTGCGAGAGCCTGCTCTACGCCACACGGGCGGGGCTCGACCCCCAGGCCGTGCTTGCGGCCATCTCCAAGGGCGCGGCGGGGTGCTGGAGCCTGGACAACCTGGCCCCGCGCATTCTGAAGGGCGACTTCGCGCCGGGCTTCATGATCGAACATTTCATCAAGGACATGGATATCGCCCTGGAGGAGTCCCGGCGCATGGGGATTACGCTGCCGGGCCTGGCCCTTGTGGAGGGTTTGTACGCCGAGGCGGCCAGGGCCGGACACGGCAAAAGCGGCACCCAGGCCCTTTTCCTGGCGCTGGAGAAGCTGGCCGCCAGGGCATGAGGCGCGGGCGGCCGCGCTGACGCATTGCTTCCGCGGCCGCCCTCGCGTATGCAGGGGCAATGCGCATCCTTTCGCGGATACTTCTGAAGCTGGCCTGGGTGGCGGTGGTGCTCTTTGGCATCACGGTCATCAGCTTCTGGGTCATCCACCTTGCGCCGGGCAAGCCCACGGACCTGCAGACCACGCTGAATCCCGGCGCCTCGGCCGTGGCCCGCGAGCGCCTGGAAAAGCTCTACGGACTGAACCAGCCCATCCACGTGCAGTACGGGCAGTGGCTCGGCCGCATGGCCAGGCTGGACTTCGGCCGGTCCATGAGCGGCGACTCGCGTCCCGTGTGGGACAAGATCAAGGAGCGTCTGCCGCTCACCTTCGGCATGAACGTGGTCTCGCTCTTTCTGACCCTGGCCGTGGCGATTCCCATCGGCGTGGCCGCGGCCTGGCGGCAGGGCGGGGCCTTTGACCGCATCTCCACCGTGGTGGTGTTCATCGGCTTCGCCATGCCCGGCTTCTGGCTGGCGCTTTTGCTCATGCTGCTTCTGGGCATCGTCTGGCCGGTGCTGCCCATTTCCGGCCTCACCAGTTTGGGGTTCGAAAAGCTTTCCTTTTGGGGCAAGGCCTGGGACATCGCCCTGCATCTGGTTCTGCCGGTGTTTCTGTACACCTTCGGCAGCCTGGCGGGCATGTCGCGCTTCATGCGCGCCAGCATGTTGGAGGTGCTGCGCCAGGACTACATCCTCACGGCGCGCGCCAAGGGCCTGCCCGCGCGCGTGGTGATCTTCCGCCACGCCATGCGCAACGCGCTCTTGCCCGTCATCACGCTTTTGGGCCTCTCCGTGCCGGGGCTCATCGGCGGCAGCGTCATCATCGAGTCCATCTTCGCCCTGCCGGGCCTGGGCCAGCTCTTCTACCAGGCGGTCATGAGCCGCGACTACCCGCTGATCATGGGCAGCCTGGTGCTGGGCGCGGTGCTCACCCTTCTGGGCAACCTGCTGGCCGACCTGGGCTACGGCCTGGCGGACCCGCGCATCCGGGCCGGGGTCCGCAACGGAGGCGGGCAATGAACGCCACAGTGGTTCCACAGGCCAGCGCCAAGGCCAGTCCCGCCGCCCGCAAGCGCAAGCCCCTGGCTCCGCCCTCGTGGCTGGCCCGCTATGGCATGTTGGCCCTGGGCCTGCTGCTGGTGGGCGGCATGAGTTTGGCGGCGCTCCTGGCCCCGTGGATAGCCCCGTACGACCCCAACGCCATCAACGTGGACGCGCTTTTGCTCACCCCGTCCTTCGCGCACCCGCTGGGCACCGACGCCCTCGGGCGCGACGTGCTCTCGCGCATTTTGCACGGGGGGCGCGTGTCTTTGTGGGTGGGCTTTGTGGCCGTGGGCATCTCCACGGCCATAGGCCTGGCCCTGGGGCTTGTGGCCGGGTACTTCGGCAGGCTGGCGGACGAGCTCATCATGCGCGGGGTGGACGTCATGCTCTGCTTCCCGTCCTTCTTTCTTATCCTCGCGGTCATCGCCTTCCTGGAGCCGGACCTGACCAACATCATGGCCGTCATCGGCCTCACCTCCTGGATGGGCGTGGCGCGGCTGGTGCGGGCCGAGGCCATGGCCCTGCGCGGCCGCGACTACGTTCTGGCGGCGCGCGCCGCCGGGGCCGGGCCTTTGCGCATCATCCTCCGGCATATCCTGCCCAACGCGCTGGCCCCGGTGCTGGTGTCCGCCACCCTGGGCGTGGCCGGGGCCATCCTGGTGGAGTCCTCGCTCTCCTTCCTGGGCCTGGGCGTGCAGCCCCCGGACGCCAGCTGGGGCAATATGCTCATGGACGGCAAGGAGGTGCTGGAGATCGCGCCCTGGCTCTCGGTGTTCCCTGGCGTGGCCATTCTGCTCACGGTGCTGGGCTACAACCTGCTGGGCGAAAGCCTGCGCGACATTCTGGACCCGCGCCTCAGGCGCTGAGGGGAGTGGACCATGGCCGCCACGCGTTCCGCCGAACCCCACCGCACGCGCTACCCCGCCCACGAGGTCCGGCACCCCTGGCTTTCGGCCCTGCTGGACGCCTACCACATTTCCGACACCGCCGCCCGCGAGGAATTGGCGCGGGAGACCGCCCGCCGCGCCGCGCCGCCCGCTTGCGGGCCGGGCTGCTCCGTGTGCTGCGAGGGGCAGGTGATCCCGGTTTCGGTATTCGAGGTGCTGGGCCTGTGGTGGTATGTTGCGGAGATGCTCAAGGGGCGGGCCAGGCACGGCGTGCGGAAAAATTTGCTGGAGCGCGGGGCCGAGGACACGCGGCCGACGCCTGTCGCCTGCCCGTTTCTGGTGCGGCGCTCCTGCGCGGTGTATCCGGTCCGGCCCTTCATTTGCCGCCAGCACCATGTGTTCGGGCGGCCCTGCCAGCCGGGGGAGAACCTGCGCCAGGCCCGCCCCGGCGACATCTTCAACACCGCCCAGGACCGCGCCAGGGACATGGCTTGGCTGCTGTTGCCCCTCTACGGCGTGGCCCAGGACGACATTGATCGCCGCTTCGAGAGGGGGTATGTGCAAGGCCGCAGCCGGGATCTGCACTCCCTGCCGCTTGCCAATCTCGTCACCCACATGGACGCCGCGGCGAAACGGAAGACCGACAACCATGCTTGAACTTCTGCGCATTCGCGACCTGGCGCTCATTGAGGACGCCGAACTGGAATTCGCCTCCGGCATGAACGCCCTTACCGGCGAGACCGGCGCGGGCAAGAGCTTCATCGTGCGCGCCATTGATTTCCTCACCGGCGAGCCCATGGGCGCGGACTTGGTGCGGCCGGGGAAGGACAAGGCCGTGGTGGAGGCCGTGTTCGTGGCGGAAGGCGAAAACGGCGCGCCCGAAGACCTCATCATCCGCCGCGAGCTGGCCGCTGAAACCGGCCGCAGCCGCGTCTACGTCAACGACCGCCTGGCCTCCCTGGAGACCCTGCGCGAGCTCAAGCCCGGCCTGGTGCTGCACACCAGCCAGCACGGCCAGCAGAAGCTGTTGCAGCCGGCCTTCCAGCAGCGCATTCTGGACGGCTTTCTGGCCGCGCCGGAACTGCCAGCCGAACGCGATGCGGCGCTTGCGGGCGTTCGCGCCGTGCAGGCCGCCCGCCAGGAACTGGCCGAGCGCATGGAGACGCTTTCGCGCCAGCGCGAGTTCCTGGAGTTCCAGCGCGAGGAGATCGGCCGCGTGAACCCCCTGCCCGGCGAGGAGGACGAGCTGCTCGTCCGCAAGGAGGCCCTCAAGGGCCGCGAGCGTCTGGAGGAAGCCCGCGCCCGCGCCCTGGAGGCGCTTCTGGGCGAGGTTCCCCTGGCCGCGCGCCTGGGCGAGCTGGCCCGCGCCCTGGCCCAGCTGGCCCCCTTCGACGACTCCTTTGACGCGGACCGGGAGGCGGCCGAGGATTTTCGCCACCAGCTCTCCGCCCTGGACGCGCGCATCCGCCGTTTGCGGCTGGACGAGGGCGAGGACGACATCGAGGCCATCGAGGCCCGGCTTTTCGAGCTGGCCAAGCTCAAGCGCAAGCTGAACAAGGGCCTGGACGAGATTGTGGACCTTGGCCGCCAGGTGGAGGAGAACCTGTCCTTCCTCGATTCCTGCGCCCTGGACGCCAAGCGCCTGGAGCGCGAGGAGGCCCAGGCGGCCCAGGCCCTGGGGGCCGTGCTGGAGCGCCTGAACGCCGCGCGGAAGGACGCGGCGGATCGCCTGTGCGCGCGCCTTGGCCAGGAACTCGCCGGGCTTGGCTTCTCCGAGTACGCCCGCGTGGAGTTCGCCTTCGAACCCGCTCCGGTCTATTCCGGCCCGGAGGGCGAGCTGTGCGAGCTGCGCGGCCGCCTGTTCTGGGTGCCCAACCCCGGCCAGCCGCCGCGGCCCCTGGACAAGATCGCCTCGGGCGGCGAACTGTCCCGTTTCCTGCTGGCCCTTGCCGGGCTGCAAGCCGAGAGCGCCCGGCCCACCCTCATTTTCGACGAGGTGGACGCCGGAATAGGCGGGCATACGCTGACCCGGGTGGGCGAACGCTTGCAGGCGCTCGCCGCGCGCCAGCAGATGATCCTCATCACCCACTGGCCGCAGCTGGCCCGGCTGGCCGACCGCCATTTCCAGGTGCGCAAGGACGTGGTGGACGGCATGACCTACACTGGCTGCGCGCGGCTGGACCAGGCGGCCATCGCCGCCGAACTGGCCCGCATGAGCGGCGTCACGGCCTGATCGCCCCCCTGGGCGCGCCCGCTATTCCCCCCTTGAGCGTCGGCTCCGGGCGGGGTATGCTGTTCCCGGCCGGGAGCTGACCAGCCCGGCAAGGAGACCGACCATGACCCGCCGACTCGCCTGGGCCTTCGTGACCCTGCTCGCCCTGGTGGCCGCGGCCTGCGCCAAGACCGCCTACACCAACCGCAGCCAGCTCCTGCTCATCAGCGAGGGCCAGGAGGTGGCGCTCGGCCTGCAGAGCGCTCAGGAAGTGCTCAAAAAGGAAAAGGAGAGCGGCGACGACCTCCAGGTCGAGCGCGTGAAGCGCGTAGGGCAGCGCATCGCCGTCGCGGCCAACAAGCCGGACTACAAGTGGGAGTTCCGCTTGATCGAGAAGGACACCGTGAACGCCTTCTGCCTGCCGGGCGGCAAGGTTTTCGTGTACACCGGCATCCTGGATCTCACCACCAGCAACGACGAACTGGCCGCCGTCATGGGGCACGAGATCGCCCACGCGCTGCTGCGCCACGGCGGCGAGCGCGTGAGCATGGCCCTTATGGCGCAGATGGGCGGACAGGCGGCGTCTCTGGCCTTGGGCTCCAGCGTCAGCCCCGCCGCAAGCCAGGTGTTCAACCAGGTGTACGGCGTGGGCGCGCAGGTGGGCGTGATGTTGCCGCACAGCCGCTCCCAGGAATCCGAGGCCGACGAAGTGGGCATGATCCTGGCGGCCAAGGCGGGGTACGAGCCCTCGGGCGCGCTTTCCCTGTGGCGCAAGATGGACGCCTACGCCAAAAGCAAGGGCCAGAACGCGCCGGGCTGGCTTTCCACCCACCCCACCACAGAGGACCGCATAGCGGCCATCAAGTCCAAAATGGGCGCAATTCGCGCCAAGTATTACCAGCGCCAGGCCTTGCGCTAGCGCGGCGGCACGCATGATCGTCTGCACAGGCTGCGGCGCCAGGAACCCGGACGATGCGCACGTCTGCTCGGTCTGCGGCCGCAAGCTGCAGTCGCGCCGGACCGCGCCCCAGACCGAGCGCAATGGCCAGGCACCGCTGGATCTGGATGCTCTTGGCAGGCCGCCGGGCGAGCCGGACCCGGCCACCGGGCAGGCGGGCGGAGCATGGGAACACCTTGCCCCGGCGGAGCGGGATCTGGACGAGCACGCCGTGAAGCTGGTGCGCTCCGCTGCGGAGATTTGGACCTACGCCCTGCTGCTGGTGGCCAGCGCGGTGGCGATGGTCGTGTTCCAAGACTGGCGCTATCTGGCGGGCGGACTGGTCATCGCCGCCGGGCTGGCCTGGGCGCGCGGCATCTAGCCTGCGCTCGGCATTGTGCCGTCTTAGGCCGCCTTGCCCTGCGCCGGGGTTTGCCGGGCCACGGGCAGCACGCACAGCCCGCCCAGAAGCAGCACGCCGCCGCAAACGGTGAACAGAAGGGGCAACGACGCCCCCGCAGCCAGCATGTGCCCGCCGATGACCGGTCCCAGGATGAAGCCCGCGTCCAGGGCCACCAGCAGCAGATTGGCGTTGGCCGCGCGCAGGTGTTCCGGGCTGACCCGGTACATGGCCGCGTTCACAAGCGGCATCATCAAGCCCAGCGCCGCGCCGAAGGGTACGGCCAGGCCCAGCAGCGCGGCTTCGCTTTCCGCCAGGGAGAACATCGGCACCAGTCCGGCCAGAAACAGCAGGGCCAGGCCCGTTGTCCGCGCGGGATTGAGCCTGTCCAGCTGCTCCATGCCCAGCACCCGCACCGCAATGGTGCTCAGGTTGACGCAGGTGAAGAACAGCCCCGGATTGCCCGCGCCGATGTGGAGCGCCCAGCTTTTCATGAAGAAATACACAATGGTGTGCCCGGAAATGAGCAAGAGCTGCCCGGCCAGCAGCGTGCGCACGCCCGGGGCCTTCAGTCCGCGCAGCACCTCGCTCCAGCCGGGGCGGGCGTCCTGTCCGGGGGCGAGTTCGACCAGCAGGGCACGGACCTTGCGGGCCACGGGCAGAAGCAGGGGCGCGGTGACCAGCATCAGCGGCGCGGCCATGGCGTAGGCCCAGCCGGGGCCGGGCAGGTGCGGGGTCACGGCCTCCACAAAGGGCGGCATGAGCGCGCTGGGCAAGAGCGTGGTGAGGGAAAGCAGGCCGTAGGCCTGGGCCACCCGGCCGGGCGGAATGAGGTGCGTGAAGGCCGTCATGAGCCCGGAGGCCAGGATGACGTAGCCAGCGCCGTGCAGCACGCGCACCGCAGCCAACGCGGGCGCGGCCGTGGCCACGGGGTAGCTGGCCAGGGCCAGCACAGCCAGGCCGATGCCCAGGCCCATGGCCGCCACGCTGTTGCCCAGGGTCAGCCGGGTGCTCAGGTACGGCCGCAGGGCCAGCGCCGTGAGCGGCTCCAGAGCCAGCAGCGGGCCGCGCAGGGCGGGGTCGATGTTCAGGTGCTCAAGGTAGTTGTAAAAGCCGTAGAAAATCGCCAGGTTGCAAAAGCACAGCAGGCTTACCAGGCACAGGGCCAGAACCTCGAAGCCCAGCCGTGGCGGGCCGCCGCCGTCGCCGCTCATGCCGGGCCGCCGCGCACAAGGTCCACCACATCGCGGAAGGCGCTCAGGAACTCGCGCATCACCGGCTCCTGCACAAGGCTCACACGGATCCAGTTGGGGAAGCGGAAGCCGGTCATGGTGCGCACCATGATTCCCCGGCGCATGAGGTGGCGGTACATGAGCGAATCGGACGCGGGCGTGCGCACCATGACGAAGTTGCCCGCGCCGGACACGTGCTCCAGGCCCATCTCGTCGAAGGCGGGCAGCAGGAGCGCCTTGGCCCGGGCCACCATTTCGCGCGTGGCGCGGATGTGCGCGGCATCGTCCGTGAGCGCCTCGGCCGCGGCGGGCTGGCCCAGGGTGTTGACGGAGTACACGATGTGCGTGCGGCGGATGTAGTCCACCACCTCCTTCTGCCCGCACACATAGCCCACCCGCAGCCCGGCAAGGGCGTACATCTTGGAGAAGGTGCGGAACACCACCACGTTCTTGTGCCGCTCCATCAGCTCCATGCCGTCGGGGAAGTCCTCGTCGTCCACGTATTCGCGGTAGGCCTCGTCCAGCACCACGATTGCCCGGCCGTCCACCCCGGCCAGAAAGCGCTCCATCTCGTCCCGCCGCCACCATTTGCCTGTGGGGTTGTTGGGATTGCAGACAAAGAGGATCTTGGTGCGCGCGTCCATGGCCGCCAGCATCCCCTGGGCGTCGAAGGCGTAGTCCTTGAGGGGGATGAGGCGGGCGTGGAAGCCGGAGAACTCCGCCACCCATTCGTACACGGCAAAGGTCTTGTCCGCGGTGACGATGTTGTCGCCCTTGTCGCAGAAGGCCTTGATGACGCTGGCGATGACCTCGCAGGAGCCGTTGCCCACAAGGAAGCGCTCCGGATCCTTGCCGAAGCGTTCGGCCAGGGCGGCGCGCAGGTAGTGGCAGTCGCCGCTGGGGTACACGGCCGCGCCCGGCGGCGGAAAGCCCTCGATGACGCGGCGGGCGGCCGGCGGCGGCCCGAGGGGATTCTCGTTGTTGTTCAGGCGGTGCAGGCGCTGCACGCCGTAGGTGCGGCACAGCTCCGGGTCCGGGCGGCTGGGCACATAGGCCTCGAAGGCCCGGATGTGCGGCGGAACCAGCTCAGCAATCGGCAGGGACATGCTGGCACACCAGAAGGTCGGAGACGCCCGCGTGGGGCAGGATGAGCCTGGGGGCGAAGCCGCAGGCGGCGATGGCCGGATACCTCGCGGCCTGCCACGGTTCGGAGAGGTCCAGGTGCAGCAGCAGGTCCGGGCCGTGGGCCACGCCCGCTTCCTCGGCCTGCTCGGCGATGGCCCGCACATGGGCCGCCAGATTGGCCTGGAAGTCCCGGCCGTCCAGCAGGGGCTTCAAAAGCGCCAGGCCGCGCCTGCGGTCGTAGGAGGTGGCCAGCAGGGAGTGGGCGGGCAACAGCTTTTCGTGCGCGGGCTCGGCGCGGAGGATGTCGCGCGGGAAGGCCAGCAGGCCGTACTGCCGCTCCAGGAACGGGGCAAGATCCGGGCTGGCCCACACCGCGCCGCCAGCGTCCTCGCGCAGGTGGCGGAACAGCGCTTCCTGTTCGCCGGGGGCCTCTTCGGCTCCCCCGCGCAGGGTCAGCACGCCCAGGGACTCGAACCAGCCTTCCGGAACATCGGCGGTGGGCCGCTCGCTGAAGGCGCAGACCACCTCGCTGCGGGCCACCGTGGCCAGAAAACGCTCCGTGAGCAGCCGCGCGGTCTCGCGGGCCAGGGGGCGGCCGGGGGAGTCGTCGAACACGTAGGGTCCGGAGAACACCACCGCGCGCGGGCCGGACTGCCGCCAGCACAAAAGCCCGGCCGGTCGGCCGGCCGCGTCCTGGGCGAGCAGGGCGCGGTACTGCCCGCTGGCCACCATGTCCGCAAAGCGTCCGGGGCGGAAGAAACTGGCCGGGCAGGAGCGCGCGGGGTAGCGCCCGGCGGCGAGGAGCGCCGCGTGGCGCAGCTGGCCTTCGCCGGGGGAGGCGTGCTCCGTGTCCGGAATGCTGATCGGTCCGGAAAGCTCCCTGGGCGTGGTGAGGGGCTCGGCCTCGGGGTACTGGCGGTCCACCTCGGCGGTCAGCACATAGACGTCGGCGCCGCTGGCCTCCAGGCTGCACCTGTCCGTGGTGCGCGAGGCCACCAGCAGGCCCAGCTCGGCCTCCTGGGAGCAGCTTTCGCCCTCGGCGCACAGGTCCACGCTGGCCGCGAAGTTCAGCGCCCTGAGGCTCACCTCGCCCGCGCGGAAGCGGAAGGCGGCCCGCGTAAAGGCGCCGCCCTGGGAGAGGGTCATGCGCAGGGGCTCCTCCCGTCCGGCGAAGCGGCACAGGTAGGCGAAGAACTCCTCCACCGCCAGGGAGAGCCTGAGCGCGCCGGTGTCGTCCAGGCCGAAGACCCGCGCGGCGTTTTCTGCCGCGGCCGTGGCCGAGGGCAGGAACTCGACGTCCGGCGGAAGCTCAAGGCTGATGCGCTGGGAGTGTTGTGCTGGCACGGCGTCCTCGCGGGCGTTGAAGGTCGTGCGGGCGTCACGCTTACGGCCCGCTGGCGTTGGAAAAAGCTGGCGCATATGTCTTTCGCGCGGCGGCGCGCCTCAGCCTTGTTGGTCCTGCCGCGCGGCGTTTGGGCTGTCTGCCGTCTCCCAGGCGCGCTTGCGGCCCGTGAACAGCCCGGCCTTGGCGGCGATGTCCGCATGGGAGGCGAACACGTAGGCCACGTCGCCGCCCTGCAGGCGCAGGGTGCCGTCCGGGTTGGCCATCACCTCGCCGCCGCGCCCCACGGCCACCATGGTCAGCCCGTGCAGACGGCGCAGGTCGCTTTCCAGCAGGGTCTTGCCGTCCAGCACGCAGCCGGGTTCGATGGTCAGCGCGCTCAGGTCCATGTCCGGGAACTGCCTGCTCAGGGCCTCGAAGCTCTCGCCCTGGGCGTCCGGCGTGCGCAGCATCTGGTAGCCCTCCGCGCGCACGGCCTGGGTGAAGCGTTCGATGTCCGCCCTGGGCACCAGGTAGCGCATCATCACGCGGGTGAAGATTTCCACCGAGGTCTCGAATTCCTCAGGGATGACATCGCTTGCGCCAAGCTCCATGAGCGGGCCGATTTCCGCCAGGAAGCGCGTGCGCGTGACGATGTGCAGACCAGGGTTCGTTTTGCGCGCCGCGTCGGTGATGCGCCGGGTGCTGGGGGGATCGTTGACCATGATGGCCAGCACGCGGGCCTGGGCCACGCCCACGTGCTCCAGCACGGCGCTTTGGCTTGCGTCGCCGAACATGATGGGCTCGCCCTCGGCCGCGCTTTTGCGCACGGTTTCGGGGTTCATTTCGATGATGCGGTAGGTGATGCCGAAGCGCTTGGCGGCCTGTGCCAGATGGCGGCCCCCAATGCCGTAGCCCACGATGATGAGGTGGTCGGACGCGCAGGCGTGGCCGGAGCAGGCCTGCTCCATTTCCTGCTCCAGGGGCCGGGGCTTCATGCGGGCGAAGACGGGCAGCGAGGCCAGGCGCTGGGCCACGCGCGGCGAGAGCGCGATGAGCGGCGGCGTGGCGGCCATGGTCAATATGCTGGCCGCGAGGAAAAGCTGGTAGTTCTCCTGGTTCATGAGGCCGTGCGATACCCCGGCCTTGGCCAGCACGAAGGAGAACTCGCCCACCTGGCACAGGGCCAGGCCCACCATCACCGCGGGCTTGAGCGGGAAGCCCAGGATGAAGGCCGCGCCCCCCGCCAGCAGCGCCTTGATAAGGAGCACCAGCACCGTGGCTCCGCCCACCAGGGCCACGTTGGCCACCACATACTGCACGTCGAGCAACATGCCCACGGAGATGAAGAAGACGCTGGTGAACACGTCGCGGAAGGGCAGGATGCCCTCCAGGGCGCTTAGGCTGTATTCCGACTCGGACATGATGAGCCCGGCCATGAACGCGCCCAGGGACAAGGACAGCCCCAGGCTGGACGTGAACCAGGCGATGGTCAGGCACAGGCTCAAGGTGGACAAAAGGAACAGCTCGCGGCTGCGCGTGCCCACGATGGAGCGCAGGATGCGCGGGGTGAACTTGCGCGCCAGAAAGAACACCAGCAGGATCAGCCCCGCCCCCTGCAGGCCCGTGAGCAGCAGCGAGGTGCTCAAGGCCGAGCCGCGCTCGGAGAGGAAGGGCACCAGCAGCATCATGGGCACGATGATGAGGTCCTGCAGGATGAGGATGGACAGGCTGACCCGGCCGTGGGGGCTGTCCATCTCGGCCCGCTGCTGCAAGAGCCGCAGCACGATGGCCGTGGAGGAGAGCGCCGCCAGGAAGCCGAAGAAGGTGGCCTGGCCCGGCTCGTAGCCCATGAGCATGGCCAGGGCGTCGAAAACGAGGATGGTGAGCAGCACCTGCGCGCCGCCGCCCAGGAACACCTGGCGCTTGAGGCGCGCCAACTCGCCCAGGGAAAGCTCCATGCCGATGGTGAACATGAGCAGCACCACGCCAACCTCGGCGATGGTCTCCACCTCGTGCACGGCCTTGACGAAGCCGAGCCCGTACGGCCCGGCGAGCACGCCGGTGATGAGGAAGCCCACGATGGCCGGGAGCTTTATCTTGTGGCAAAAATAGATGACCGCGATGGACAGCGCGAAAATGATGACGAATTCTTTGAACAAAGGCATTTCCATGCGGTGAAATTTGCCTCCAACGCGTTTTGTGTCAAGTCGAATGTGATGCGCTGGCGGTTCTTCTCAAGCCGTTGCGCAGCTTCTTTTCGATTTCCACCAGCAGGAACACCGCCACGGCCGAGCCGAGCACCAGGGGCCATTGCCTTGGGGCCAGCGGCGCGCTCTGGAAAAGGGCGTTCATGGCCGGAACGTAGGTGTAGGCGCCTTGCAGCGCCAGCATCAGCCCCGCGCCCCAACTGGCCCAGGGATTGGAGAAGAAGCCCAGGGCAAAGGGCGAGCGGCGGAACGAACGCGCGTTGAACAGATAGGCCGTCTCCACCAGGACGAAGACATTGACCGCCACGGTGCGGGCCTGCTCCAGGCTGGCCCCGCGCGAAAGCTCGTACTCGAAGAGCCCGAAGGCCGTCACCAGCAGGAGCGCGCCCACCAACGCGATGCGCCCGGCAAGCAGGCGGTCCAGGATGGGTTTGCCGGGTGCGCGCGGCGCCCTGTCCATGATGCCCGGCTCCTTGGGTTCGAAGGAGAGCATGAGGCCCAGGGCCGCCGCGGTGGTCATGTTGATCCAGAGGATCTGCACCGGCAGGATGGGCAGGGCCACGCCGAAAAGGAAGGCCGTCAGGATGACCATGCCCTCGCCCAGGTTGGTGGGCAGCGTCCAGGCGATGAACTTGACCAGGTTGTCGAACACGCCGCGGCCTTCCTCCACCGCTGCGGCGATGCTGGCGAAGTTGTCGTCGGTGAGCACCATGTCCGCCGCCTCCTTGGCTGCGTCGGTGCCAGCCTGGCCCATGGCCACGCCGATGTCCGCCTGCTTGAGTGCCGGAGCGTCGTTGACGCCGTCGCCGGTCATGGCCACCACCTCGCCCTGGGCTTGCAGGGCGCGCACCAGGCGCAGCTTCTGCTCCGGCGAGACGCGGGCGAACACCGACACGGCGCGGGCCTCGGCCGCGAACTGCGCATCGGACAAGCGCGCAAGCTCCGCCCCGGTCAGGGCGCGGCAGTGGCCGTCGGCCTCGCAGGACGGTCCGGAAAGGCCCAGCATCCGGCCGATGGCCACGGCGGTCCCGGCGTGGTCGCCGGTGATCATCTTGACCAGCACCCCGGCGCGGCGGCAGGCGGCCACCGCGTCCACGGCCTCGGCCCTGGGCGGGTCGATCATGCCCTGCAGGCCAAGGAAGACGAGTCCCAGGGCCACGTCCTCATGCTCCAGGGCCGCGGCGTCCGGAGCGGGGGTTCCCTTGGCGAAGGCCAGCACGCGCAGGCCACGAGCGGCAAGCTCCTCTGTCTTGCGCGTCACCGCCGCAGCGTCCAGCGGCTCCAGCGTTCCATCTGCCGCCAGGGCCTGGCCGCAGCGCTCCAGCACGCGCTCCACGGAGCCTTTGAGCCAGATGACGGCCTCGTCCGCATTCTTGTGCAGGGTGGCCATGTACTGCCGCTCGGACTCGAAGGCCAGCTCGTCCACTCGCGGCCAGGCGGCCTGCTCCTCTGCGCGGGAAAGCCCGGCCTTGGCCGCGCTGACCAGCAGCGCCGCCTCCGAGGGGTCGCCCTCCACGCGCCAAGTGGCGCTCGGCGCGCCGTTGCCGCCGGGCTCGCCCGGGGCGCGCAGCACGGCGTCGTTGCACAAAAGCCCGGCCAGCAGGCACTCCCGGTGCGCGGCGGAAAGTCCGCCGGGCGCGGTGATCTCGCCCTCCGGCGCATAGCCTGTGCCGCCGACCAGCGCCTCCACCCCGGCGGCCCACAGGCTGTGCACGGTCATCTGGTTCTCGGTGAGGGTGCCGGTCTTGTCCGTGCAGATGACCGTGACGCTGCCCAGCGTCTCCACCGCGGGCAGACGGCGGATGACCGCCCGGCGCGCGGCCATGCGCGACACGCCGATGGCCAGGATGATGGTCACCGCTGCGGGCAGCCCTTCGGGAATGGCGCCCACGGCCAGGGCCACCGAGGCCATGAACATGTCCACGGCCGTTTCGCCGCGCCACAGGCCCAGGGCGAAGTTCAGCCCGGCCAGGACAAGGATGGCCACCAGCAGGAGATGGCTGAAGCGGCTGATCTTGCGTGTGAGCGGGGTCTCCAGTTCGTCGGCGGATTCCATGAGCGAGGAGATGCGGCCCAACTCCGTGCCCGCTCCGGTGGCCGCCACCACGGCGCGGCCTTGGCCGTAGGTGACCAGGGCCCCGGCAAAGGCCATGGAGCGCCGCTCGGCCAGCACGGCGTCGGGCGAAACGGGGTCGGCGGATTTTTCCACCGGCAGGGATTCTCCCGTGAGCATGGATTCGTCGGAGCGCAGTTCGCGCGAGGACAGGATGCGCACATCAGCGGGCGTCTTGTCGCCGGAGCGCAGGATGACCACGTCTCCGGGCACGAGGGCGGCGGCGTCCAGGCGCACGGGGGCGCCGTCGCGCAGCACCGTGGCCTCGGTGGTCATGGTGGCCGAAAGCGCGGAAAGGGCGCGCACGGCCTTGGACTCCTGCAGGTAGCCGATGACGGCGTTGACCAGCACCACGCCCAGGATGACGCTGGAGTCCACGACCTCGCCCAGCAGGGCGGTGATGACGCCCGCCGCCAGCAGGATGTACACCAGCGGCTGGTGGAACTGGAGCAGAAAGCGCGTGAGGGCGGACTTGCCCTTGCGCACGGGCAGGGCGTTTGGGCCGTGCTGGCGCAGGCGTTCTGCGGCCTCCCCGGACGAGAGTCCGCGTTCCGGGTCTGTGTCCAGGCGCTTGGCGGCATCCTGGGCGCTCATGGCGTGCCAGAGGGGGGCGGTTTCGTTCATGCCGGTCTCCCTGTTGCGAGCGGGGTCTTGCGGCTGCGGCGCCCCTTGGGACCGGGGGGCCGGAAGGTCCGCATCTATGCCGATATTGCCCCATTGCCGCCATGATGGCAAGCCGGGCCGAGGGAAGGGGCTACTGTTCCGCTTGCGTCTGCTCCCTGGAAAGCAGCACCCGGTCGATGCGGCGGGCGTCCATGTCCACGATCTCGAAGCGAAGGCCTTTCCAGTGGATCACGTCGCCGATCTTGGGCAGCCTGCCCAACTGGTGCATGAGAAAGCCCGCCAGGGTCTCGATGCGCCGGGGCTCGTCCTGCGGCCAGCAGAAATCCACGACCGCACAGGCCTCCCGCAGGGGCAGCAGCCCGTCCAGCAGCCAGGAGCCGTCTTCCCGCGCGACGGCCTGGGGCTCGCCTTCGTCGTGTTGGTCCGGCAGGTCGCCCACAATGGCTTCAAGCAGGTCGCGCAGGGTGGCGATGCCCATGATGTCGCCGTATTCGTCCACCACAACGGCGAAGCGCGTCTCGCTGCGGTTGCGGAAGGCTTCCAGCAGGGCGGAGGAGCGGGCCGTGTCCGGTATGAACACGGGCTGCCGCAGGTGCTCGGAAAGCGGGGCCGCATGGCCTGTGGCGCGGGCGGCCAGGTAGTCCCTGGCCTTGACCACGCCGACGATGTCGTTCAGCTCGCCCGCGCACACCGGAAAACGGGAGTGGGCGCTCTGGGCCATGCGCGCGAGGTTCTCCTGCTCCGGGGCGTCCAAGTCCAGCCACTCCACGCGTGACCGGTGCGTCATGAGCGTTGCCACGCCTCTGTCGTCCAGGCGGAACACGCGTTCCAGCAGGTCGCGCTCTTGAAGGGGCACGACCCCGGCGTGCACGCCTTCGTTGATGAGCGCCTTGATGTCTTCTTCGGTGATGTGTTGCCGCTGTCGCGTAAGCCCCATGAGCCGGGCCAGGGCGCGGGAGGTCATGGCGAGCAGGCCGACAGCAGGGCGGGCCGCGGCCCGCACCAGGAGCATGGCCGGGGAGGTGAGGCAGGCGAAGCGTTCCGGGTCGGAGAAGGCCGCCTTCTTGGGTAGCAGTTCGCCCAGGACAAGGCTCAAGACCGTGATGCAGAGGATGACGATGCCCAGGGAGAGTCCTGCGGCGTGGTCCGCCAGCAGGGGCTGTGCGGCCAGCCAGGCCTCCAGGTGCACGGACAGGGTGGCGCCGCCGAACACTCCGGCCAGCACCCCCACCAGGGTGATGCCGATCTGCACCGTGGAGAAGAGCCGATCGGGCTCCTCCAGCAGCTTCAGGGCTTGTGCGGCCCTGCTGTTTCCCTGCCGGGCCATGGTGGCCAGCCGCGACTTTCTGGAGGCCACCAGGGCCATTTCCGCCAAGGAGAAGAAGCCGTTCAGGAGAATGAGCAGGAGTATGGCCAGGATCTCCCAGAGGGCTTCGACGGGCACGGCGGCTCTCCCCGTTGCTGTTTCGGCGTCGGCGGCGCGGAACGATGTTCCAGGATATGGCCTTGACGCCGGAAAGACAATGCGCCCGCACGCTGCGGCCGGGAGAACGCAAAAAGGCCCCGGTCGTGCGCCCGGGGCCTTGGCGTTGTGAAGCCGTCTGGCGTCAGGCTGTATTGCAGGCGTTGCCCGCGTCCCTGCGTCGTTGCACGGCGCGTCATTGCCCGCGCATGGCCTTGATGATTTCCCTGAGCTCCTTGAAGGAGGTTTCCACGCCCCGGACGTTGGATTCGGACTGCCGCATGGCGAGGTGGTTCTCCTCGGCCATGGCCCCCACGCCGCTGGCCGTGCGGGCGATCTGCTCCGTGGCGGCGGACTGTTGTTCCGCGGCGGTGGCGATGCTGGCCACCATGCCGCTGGTGGTGCGGGCCAGTTCGGCGATCTGCGTCAGCGCGCCATGCGTCTTGTCCGCGCTGGTCACGCTCCGGTTGGCCTCGGCGTCGACCTGCCGGATGGATTGCACGCATTTGCGCGTGCCGCCCTGGATGGCCGCAATGGCGGTTTCCACTTCCCCGGTTGCGGCCATGGTCTTTTCCGCAAGCTTGCGCACTTCGTCGGCCACCACGGAAAAGCCCCGGCCCGCGTCCCCGGCCCGGGCCGCCTCGATGGCCGCGTTCAGGGCCAGCAGGTTGGTCTGGTCCGCAATGTCGTTGATGATCTTCATGACGTTGTCGATGCCGTCGGCCTGCGTGCTGAGCTGCTCCAGGTCGGTCCCCATGGCTTCCACCACGCCTTGCAGCGCCTGTATGGCCCGCATGGATTCGCGCACGACCTCGACACCGCTGTCGGCCTGGGTGCGGGTGTCCTCCGCGTTGGACGCGGTCTTGGCGGCGTTGCGCGCGATTTCCTGCACCGTGGCGCTCAACTCGTCGATGGCCGTGACGGTTTCGAGCAGATGCCCCTTTTGCTGGTCCGTGCGCTCGCTGGACTGGGCGATGTCCTGCGTCAGCGTGCGGATGGAGGCGTCGGTCTCCACGGACAGGGTTTCGGCGGCGGCGGCGGCCTCCTCGATGCGGCGGTTCTGGGCCTCGATGGCGCGTTGCCTGGCCTTGAGCTCGGTGACGTCGTTCCAGAAGGTGATGCCGCCAAGCAGCACCCCCTTCTCGTCGCGGATGACCACCACGTCGATGACCATCTCGTAGTCGCGGCCTTTGGGATTGGTGTAGGAAAACGGCACGTTGTGGCGCGGTTGTCCGTCGCGGAGCACATCTTCCAAAATAACGTGCCGCGCGGGATCGCCGAAGAGCAGCTTGGCCACGTGCATTCCCTGAACGTCCTTGGCGTCCCCGCCCAGGCCTGTGACTTCAACCATGCTTTGGCTGCAGTTGCGTACCTTGAGCTCCGTGTCCACCACGACGAAGGGGTTGCGTATGCCGCCCAGGATGCCCTGCATGAAGCCCATCTCCTCGCGGATTGCCCCGATGATGTGCACGGTCATGTTGCGCAGGGAGTCCGCCAGCATCCCGATTTCGTCGCTGCGGTTCAGGGTGAGCGTGGCGTCCAGGTCGCCCTGCTCCACGGCCTTGGCGTATTCCGCCACGGTGTTCAGGGGCCGGGTGACCAGGGCGCGGGTCAGCAGGTAGAGGGCGCAGGCCAGCACGACCAGGAACAGCGCGCCGGACACGGCCAGGACCTTGGCGAAGCGGTCCGCTCCGCTCTTGATTTCCGCCATGGACTGCGAGGCGCAGAGCAGCCAGCGGTTTTGGATGTTGGCCTCGGGGATGGCGATGGGCTGGGCGAGGTAGCGGATGTCGGCTTCCGCCCCGGCGCTGGCAACGAAGTTGTCCTCCCCTGCCGCGAGCCGCTTCAGGTAGCCCGCGTGGTCGCCCAGATCCTTTTTCAGCACCATGGCCTGGTCCGGGTGGGCGATGACCATGCCCCGGTCGTCCAGGAAGAAGAGGTGCCCCGTCTCGCCGATTTTGGACGTGTTCACGAACATGTCCGAGAATTTGTCCATGCGCGGCGCCAGGATCAGCGTGCCCACGTGCTCGCCCTGGTCGCGCACGGGGAAGGCGATGACGAAGATGGGGTTGCCCCGCAGCAGGCTTGGGTACACGTCGCTGATGAAATAGTCGCGGCCTTGCCGGGATTCCTGGATGAAGCGCATCTGCGCGCCGCACTTGCCGATGGTGTTGCCGTTTACCGTGTCGGTGAAGAACGCGCCGTCGCGCACGCTGCGCGGCTCGCCGTTCACCGTGACGGTGATGGCCCCGCCCCCCGGAACATGGGCGGCAAGGGGGATGTTTTCATAAAACCCGTATGCGTCGTGCACCTTTTGCAGCAGCGCCTTGGCCGGGGCCGTGGCCGCCGGGTCGGCAGGATTGCGGCAGGCCCGGACCACCTCCGGCGCGTGCGACAGCACCGTGCCGAGCTTGACCTGCCCGTCTATCCAGTCGTGCAGGGCCAGGGCCGCGCTCTTGAGGGCGGCGCGGCTGCTTTCTTCGCTGGATTGCGTTTCCTTGCGCGCCTGGTTGCTGTGCAGGTACAGTCCAAAGCCCGAAAGGAACAGGCAGAGAATGAGGACCACACAGCCGATGTACCGGAAGGAAAGCCGTTTGCTCGCGATTGCCTTCATGATGCTCCCTCTTGAATTGGTCGCATTTTTCGATACTTTCTACAGCGAATGCTGATACTTGACGGTCACGGAGATGTGTAGGGGCGCGCTGCCGGTGATCTTGGGGCGTTTGACCACGCCGCTGGCCGCGTGGATGGCGAGCAGGGCGGTCTGGTCCAGCCGGGCCACGCCCGAGCCGCGCACCAGCCGCAGGTCGGCGAAGGAGCCGTCCGCCATGATGGTGAAGGCGTAGCTGGCGTTGCCGATCAGGTCTTCCAGCCCCTGGCGGCTTGGCTGGAACTTGCGCTGTTCTATGGCCTTGCACACGGAGGCCGTGAACTGGCGGAGCGCCTGCCGTTGTCGGCTCGCCTGGCCCTTTTCCCCCTTGTCCCCGTCCTCGGTCGGATCCGCCGCCTGGCCCAGGCTCAGGGCATCGCCGCTCGGCATGACGGCCACGTCGAAATCCGCGGGAATGAGGAGCTGCTCGCCGCCGGAACAGGCCTCGGAAGTCCAGCGCAGCTGGAACAGCAGAACGTGCGCGCACAGCGAGACGGCGACGCAGGCGTTCAGCACCGGACTGGACGTCATTGCGCGTCCCCGTCGATGTTGGCGGGTTGCCCGCTGGTGCGCGTGGCGATGACCACGTTGCTGAACCCGTGCTTGCGCACCATGTCCACCACGCGCACAAAGACATCCACGTGCGCCTCGGGCTGGGCCTTGAGCAGGATGCGGCCGGGCTGGCTGGCCGGGGGAAGGCCCGCTGTGCGCTCCAGTATGAAGGAGAGGTCGCGCAGGGTGGCCGGGTTCCCGTCGCAGGAAAGCGAGCCGTCGGCCGCGAGTTGGATTTCCATGGACTTTCCGGAGACCGGATGCGCGGTTTCCGCATCGGGCAGTTCCATGTCCATGCCGCGGGCGGTGAATACCGAGGAAACCACGAAGAAGAGCAGAAGAATGAACACCACGTCCAAGAGGGAGGTGATGTCCGGAGAGGAGGGCTTCGGGGTGCAGCGCTTGAAGGAGATCACGCTTTCGGCTCCGGCGGCTCCACCTCCAGAAGCAGCGCCGCGGCCCGCTGCATGGCGAAGGCCGTTTTTTCGTGCTGGCGCAGGAACCAGCGGTGGGCCAACAGCGCCGGTATGGCGATGCACAGCCCCGCCCCGGTGGTCAGCAGGGCCTGCCAGATGCCGCCCGCCAGCATGGTGATGTCCACGTTGCCGGAGCTCGCCAGTTTGGAGAAGGCCGAGATCATGCCCGCGACCGTGCCCAGCAGGCCGATGAGGGGCGCCGCCGAGGCCGCGGTGGAGAGGAAGTCCAGGCGACGGCTCAGGGAGAACAGGGCTTCCTCTCCGGCAAGCTGGGCGTGCGCCTCGCGTTGGCGCGCCGTGCCCGGCGCAAGCAGCGCGACGAAGTATGCGGCGAAAAAGGGCGCGCTGTCCTGAACCAGGGCGAGCGAATCCCGTGTGTTGCCCTGGCGCAGCATCTCCAGAATGGAGGAGAGGCTGTCGCGGTCCGGGAAATGCGTGGTGGTGAATACCACGAAACGTTCGGCCATGACGGCGAGGGTCGCCACGGAAAGCGCGAGAAGCGGCCACATCAGCGGGCCGCCTTGCTGGAACAGGTTCATGCGCACGCCTCCTGAAGCGCCTCAAGGGGGGACAGGTCCATGTCCTTGCCAATGGCGACCAGGAAGGACTGATCGTCGAACGGCTTGCCAAGACTGGAGAACTCATGCCTTCCCGCGACATATTGCACCACCTGGGCGTGTTCGAGCCCGGCTATGGCCACAATGCCCTTGAGCCGGAACACGCCGCAGGGGAGCAGGCGCTCCATGGTCTGGACCAGGACATCCCTGTCCAGCGGGACGCCAAAGGCGAAGCGCCTGGAGGTGAACCCCTCCATGGCGTGGGTGTGGTGCGCATGGCCGCACTGTCCTGGCGGCGGTTCGGGAAGATTCCGGTCAAAGGGGTCGGAGTCGTAGAGCGTCGCCGGATTGATGGCTCCGTATTCGGTTTCGGCCACAAGCGCACGGGCGTTCAGGGCGCGGATGCGCCCGGCGAGGCGGACGCGCTCCTGTTCGGAAACCAGGTCGCACTTGTTCAGCAGGATGATGTCCGCGGCCTTGATCTGGTCCGTGGCGATGTCGCTGGTGTCCAGCAGCAGGGGCGCGTTGACCGCGTCCACCAGGGTGGTGATGGAGTCCAGCCGCACCAGGGGGCGAAGGGTGTTGATTTCCCTGAGTATGTTGAATGGGTTGGCCAGCCCTGTGCTTTCCAGCACAATGACCTTGGGGCTGAACCGGGCCGTGAGTTGCTCGATGCCGCGGGAAAGGTTGCCGGCCAGGGTGCAGCACACGCAGCCCTCGTCCATTTCCACGATGGAGTCGTCGCCTTCCAGAAGCTTGCCGTCCACCCCGGTCTGGCCCACCTCGTTCTGGATGATGGCCACCAGTTCGTCGCGCGAGGCGTGATACTCCAGCAGCTGGTTCAGGAAGGTGGTCTTGCCCGAGCCCAGGAACCCGCTCAGGACGATGAGCCTGGGCCGGGTGTCGAAGGCGAAGGCGCACTCCTCCTCCGTTCTCAGGGAGGGGAGGTCGTGGATTTTCCAGAGCAGGGCCGAGGCGATGGCGTGCGGCATGTCTCCGGTCTGGTCCGGGGTACGCGTGTCCTCCCGGCGGAGCGGGAGCAGAAGCTCGCAGGCGGCCGCATCGTCGCCCCAGGCGAGGCTGTGGGTGATGTCGGCGCAGTGCCCGCCGCTGTGGACGCGCCGACCGTCCCGTGTGTAGCCGGGGATGGCGGAGGGGGCCTCCTCCCGGCCGTAGCGCGCGGGGCGCTCGCCCAGGCTGTTGGACATGGCCGCGCAGAGAACCAGGAACAGATCCATGGCGATGTCCTGGGCGGGGATGTCCTCTTCGGGTTCTCCCGGAGCGACGAGCCAGTCTCCGGAGTCCGTGGCCACGCCGTCCATGGCGATGCAGGCCTTGCGATCGAAGGCGCGGAGCTGGAGCGCCATGGCGCTTTCGTCGCGGTGGAAAAGGATGCGGGCCGCTCCGAGGCGAAACGGAGCGGCCCAGTCCGGCGCGGCCGAGAAGGCGCGGACCCGATCCAGATAATCGGGTTGCGCAGTGGCGAGGTGTGCGGCCAGGGACATGCGTTCCAGGAGCGCTTCATCGGCCGCCGGGAAATAGTACAGGCCCAATACGGCGGTCCGCATGTCCTGGTCTTGTCCGCCCGCTTCCGCGCCCAGGCCGTATATGCCGGGCCGACTGCGCAGCCGCATGGTCCAGGCGAGGTTCGCCCTGGAGCACACGGCCATGCCTTTCCAGCCGACAAGGCGCATGAATTCGTCGTGGCGCGAGGCGGCGAGCAGGCTGTTCATGAGCAGGCCCGGCGTGTTCACGGGCTGGCCTTTGGCGCGCAGGGGGGGGAGCAGTGCGGAAAGATTCATGTGTGACGACCCGTGGTGCGCGCCCGGCCCCGAAGGGCCGGACGCTAGGATGGGGGGGAGATCAGCCGAAGGTTATCTTGTCGCCGTTGCCGAGGTAGTCCGGCGAGGAGGAGCGGAACCGGGCGGTGCCGCGCACCACGGGGTAGCCCGCCTCGATGAACTTCTTGGCCGTGAGGTGGCCGGTGCAATGGTTGCAACCGATGCGCTCGAAGCCCCATTTGCCGAGGGAGATGACCAGGTCGTCGTACTTCGGATCCCAGTCCTCGAAGGGCGAGATGTGCAGGCCCCCGTAAATGCCGTAGAACTTGTCGTTGTCGTACTTGAGGCTGGTGTAGGCGAGGTCCGCGAACTGGAGAATGCCCTGGTGGTTGCAGCCGGAGATGAGCACCAATCCCTTGTCCTTGACGTTGAAGGCCAGGGAGGTCTCGCCGAACACGCGGTTGATGATGGGCACATCGAACTTGAGCACGGCCATGCCCGGAATGATCGGGGTTATGGTCTTGTCCAGGATGACCGGGGCGCCCTTGTACCCGCTGTCCTTCACGTACTGGAGGCCTTCCTTGTAGAAGCCGTTGTGCAGGTACAGGGGAATGCGGTTGTCGTACTTCATGGTGACGGGCAGTCCCCAGAAGTGGTCCCAGTGCTCGTGGGAAATGAACAGGGCCTCGATTTCGCGGTTGCGCAGCATCTGGTCGATGCCCTCGCGCTTGAAGCAGGCGTCCATCCATTCGTACGACCAGCCGGTGTCCAGCAGGTACTTGCGCACGGTGCCGTCCAGGGCCTCCACCTCAAGCAGGCAGGAGAAGCCGCCCGGATTGTCCGGGTGCAGGGACAGCTTCTTCTGGATTTCCCAGGCCTTTTCCAGGTGGTGGGGCAGCAGGTCCTTGATGGTGCTGATGCCTTCCTCGTAGGAGCCCTTGGCCGAGCCCTTGCCGTTGGCCATGGGCGCCCAGTTCAGGGTGTACTGGTTCACCAGCAGGCCGCCGGCCTCGTTGATGTCGCCGATGAGGTGGGCGTTGTTGAACCAGCTGGTTTCCGAGATGTTGGTCACGCGCACGCTGCGGCAGGTTCCGAAGTCCTGCGGGGTGCGCTTCTTTTCCGGAAGGCGGGCGTAGGCCCAGGGGGTGTACGAGTACATGCCCATGCTCGCGAACGCCCCGGCCACCAAACCCGTGGCCGCGCCCTTCACGAAGTCGCGCCTGCTTATCGTCTTCTTTTCGTCGCTCATTGCTTCTTCTCCTCCTTCCCGCGCTTATTCGATGATGGTGATGTTGGCGCCGACCCAGGGCAGGACGTTGATGATGGCGAAGTAGAGCAGCGCACCGGCGGCCAGGCCGATGGCCAGGCCCTTGGCCAGACCCGCGGTCCACTTCACGTCGCTGGCCACAACTTCCTCCTTCACCTCTTCAAGCTCGGCCTCGGTCTTGGGCACGGCCTTCCAGCCCGGCCAGCCGTCCATGAACCAGACGTTGATCAGGAAGATGTTGATCAGCCAGATCATGGGAATCATGGGGAACTGCTGCGGGTGCGAGAAGCCCTTCTGCGTGCCCAGGAACAGGTGCGAGGTCTTGTAGTAGACGACGTAGAGCACAACGGCCATGGCGGCGGTAAGCAGGGTGCGGATGCAGACGTTGACCGGGCGGCTGAACTTGTTCGGCCAGTTGTTGCAGTAGAAGGTCAGGAACAGGGTGGGCACCAGCCAGAAGATGGCCATTTCGCCCACGTGCAGCCAGCGCCAGTCCGGGGCGGCAAGGCGGCGGGTGCCGCGGATGGTCTCGCCCCAGACAAGGTCCTGGGCGTAGTAGAGGAAGAAGCACAGGGCCACGGCGATGCCCAGGATGCCGAAGAAGGAGGCGGTGCGGCGCAGGCCGTCGTGCTTGATGAGGTTGAAGGGGTAGCGCTGCCAAATGGTCTCATAGAGCCAGACCACCACGGTGCCGCACATGATCCAGGCGATGTGGAAGTTGCCGGAGACCGTGTTGGCGAAGTCTTCCCAATAAGGCGGGCAGATGGCCGCGAACTTCTGCCAGGGGTAGAAGAGGATGGCCATGTGCGAGTGCATGGTCACGAAGTAGACGATCATGCTGATGAAGAAGGTCACCACCGCGATGGTGATGCCCCGCGCGGGCTGGCCGAGCTTTTGCCAGGGCGCGTTCTCGCAGGCCACAACCCAGCTGGGCGCCAGCCAGGACGCGATGGCCGCGAACATCATGATGGCCTCGGCCGCGTATTCCTCGGCGTAGAAGTCCGTGATGCCCATGCCGATGAGTCGGCTTGGCGAGAAGTAGGCGATGCCGAAGTTGCCAAGGATTTCAATGAAGAAGCCCTTGATCAACAGGACCATGGCCGCAACGCTCACCAGCGTGAGCACCGCGCCCTTGACGAGTGGATGTGTTTTGTTGAGCCAGGTTCTTTTGAAGGGCCAGAAATCGAAAATGTACGCCAGCCAGATGAACAGGATGAGGAGCCAGCGGCAGACCATGTAGCCCACGTAGGGGGTGTACATGCGCATCAGGCCGCGGGGGTCCTGGAATATCCACCAGGTGACGTAGAAGAACGCCATGATGATGACGCTGTTGACCAGTGCCGGTATGGGGCCGTTCCAGCGCTTTACCAGTTTCCGGCTTTCAAGGTAGCTCACGCTACTGTTGTCCATGCTGCAACTCCTTGGCGAGTTCCCAGTGAGGATGATCAGGCCTCGCTGTCCAACCGCTCTTGCTTCTGAGGTGGGGTTTGCGGTTCCGGGTCCGGAACCAGTTCCTTCAATTGCCCGGGCGTCATCGTTGCCGGATCGATCCCCATGGCCATGGCGCGGAGGAAGCGCTCGTTCTCGGTCAGCCTGATCCGCGCGGGATGTTCCGGCCGACTCGATGTCTTCTCCGCATCCACCGCCTGACCCAAGAAGGGAACGAAACGGCAAAAGAACTCTCTTCGGTTCATGGGTTCACCGTGTGGTTTCGTTGCCCGGCCATTCCCCGGGCAGCACCATTGCTGCAAAGGCATCCATACATTTCGCGGCCAGCGTCTGGGCCTCCTCGGCCCTGGCGCTTTTCAGCGCGTTGAAAAGCTCAACGTGGTACTCGAACAGGAAACCGGTCCGGGCTTCGGCAAGACCAATGCCCGCATCGTCCAGGTTGTGGGCCGCCGCCTGGAGCTCCTCCAGAAGCAGGATCAGGTAGTCGTTGGCCGAGACCCGTGCCAGGGTGAGGAAGAAACCGATGTAGATGCGGCTGAAGGCGGCGATGTCGAAATTGACGATGGCTTCGCCCAGGCGCGCCGTGATGTTTTCAAGATCAGCCACGGCCACGGGCGACAGGCGCGCGGCCTGCTCGCGCGCCAGGCCGGGAAGCACCAGGGCCAGGGTGTCCAGAATCTGCCGCGTGGCGGTTTGCGACCTGCGCCTGCGCAGCTGCTCCCAGCTGATGCGGCCTTCCTTGCTCTTGAGGTAGCAGCCGCTCTTCTGGCGGATCTCCACATAGCCCATGGTCTCAAGGTTGCAGAGCACCTCGCGGATGGTGTTGCGGCTGGTCTCGAACAGTTCCGCAAGACGGCGTTCGCCGGGCAGGCGATCGCCCACGGAAAAGGAGGAGCCCTTGAGCATGTCCGCGACCCGTTTGCAAAGAATGGGACGTTGTGCTGATGCCATATCTGGTCCAACCAGTTTAGGGTTTGCATGACCCAATGTGATCGTTTCAAGTCCACTTAGTGCCAAATTTGTCGGCAGTGCAAGGGAATGGTAAAAAAATCACACACAACTGGTTGGGCCAGATTTCGGGACGGGTGATGCGGAGCTGCTGTGCTGTTATGTAACAACCTGAATGTATATTATTTTTTTGTTTTTCCCGGCTGGTCGGGACAGACGACTGGCGCTAGCGCATGGTGCGGGCGTGAGGCGTTCAAACGATGGGAATGGTCTTTTGGTTGGGCCAGTGGCGTGGCTTTTGGAACAATCTGTTTTGCCGATGGCGGGCACCCCCCGTTTGGCGTCTGCGCCGGGTCACCCCGCCTGATGGGGGGGCTGGTGATCTGGCGGGGCATTGTCTCCAGTTTTCAGGCCCATGCGCGTGTTTGCCGTCGCCTTGCTTCCTGCCGGGGCCGCTGTGCATGTCCAGACTTGACGGTGTGTCTGGTGGGGCCAACAGGCCGGATGGTTTGCCAACCAGACCGGGACAGGGGTAACGTGCCCGTCACCCGCGCTTGCGGAGAAGCGACGACAAGGGACCCTCAATGCTCAAGACTCTTGAAAACACGGAACCTGGAAACGGGGACCAGCGCCTGGGCGCCTATCTGGCCATGCTGCCCGCCCTGGCCTGGCGGATAGACATTGTGGCCAATGAGATAACCTACCTTAACGCCTACACCATCCCCTCGCTTGGGGAAGAGGCCAAGGCGGTCCTGCAGAACCCCGCCTATGCCAGGCAGATGATTGTGGGCCAGGACAACGACCGGTTTCTGCATTGCTACGACCAGATGCGCAACCGCCACCCAGCGGCCTGCACGTTCCGCATCCGCCTTGCGGATGGAACCATCGCCTGGTTCAAGCTCATGTCCATGCCCGACCCGGAGCTGCCTACCTGCTCCTTGGGCCTGTTTATGGACATCACCGCCCACGTGAACGCGATTCTGTCCACCGACGGCCGCCCCCCCCTGTGCGACAGAATCGACCTGCTGGACGAGCCGGTGCTGCTCATCCGTTTTTCCGACCGCAGGGTGTTCATGGCCAACGCCGCGGCGCGGAGCCTGCTGTGCTACTCGGCCAGCGACATGGCCTCCCTGGACCTGGGCCGGTTGTTTCAGAAGAACACCAGGGAGCAGATGTTCCATGTGTACGAGGGGCTGATCTTCTCGGACTTCTGGGCCGGCGAGCTCATCGTGACCGACAGCACGGGCAGGCATCACCAGTGCATGGCCCGTGTGCAGGCCGTTGCACGTGACGAGAAGAGCCTGCTCTGGGTCACCTTGACCCATCTCAACACCTGCACGGCCTGCCGCGAGACGCCGACGCGCTGCGATGCGCCCACGCCGCCTCGCAAAACCATCCAGGCCATGGCCAAGTGCAAGACCATCACGGAGCTGCTGAAAACGATGCTCGACGTTTTGCCGCCGGATTCGCCCACCAGCGGCATCATGCTTTCGCGCATCTTCATTGCCGAGAACAGGGTGCAGGTCACCGGAGTGGGCGAGCCCTTCGACTTCCTGCCTGAGGACCACACGCATCCGTACGAGGGCTCCATCGCGGAGAACATCGTCCGCTTCAATCTGCCCCAGCATGTGGTCCAGGAAACATCGAAAAGCATCAAGCCCATCGACTGGGCGCTGTTCATCCCGCGCGGCATCCGCTCCTATTACGCGCAGCCGTTTTTCGACAATGGCGTTCTGACCAAGGTGCTGATCTTTTGCTCGCGCCAGGCCGAGAGCTACGATCCGGAGGCCCCAGCCCCGTTGTACGAGCTGTACCCCGAGTTTCTGAAAGGGCTGGAGCGGTGCCTTAAGCGAAAGGGCGCGCGCTAGCTGTTGCGTTGCACGCCGTTGTTCACTGCCTGTGCGATCCGGCTGAATGGCGGCTTGTTTTGTAACGCTTAGTGATTTTAGCGGAAGTTGAATGCATGGAGCCTGCGGGGCAACTCGCTGGTTCTTTCGTTTGCGGTGGGGGAGCTGCTGCGTAGGCCCCTCACGCAGGGCCGCTTGCGTGAAGCGTTCGGCCTTGCCGTTGGGGCGCGGCGCGTGTTTTGCCGTGCAGCGCTGGCGCAGAGCAAACCGGGATTGGCGGTGGCGCGTCCGCTCGCATCCGTGGGCTTCATCACGATGGCGCGCGCGTCCGCTCCAAAAGCGCCGCAGCCCGCTTCGTCCAGAGGCCGCCGGGAGCGCGTGTGCTTTGGCTGAAAAAGAAAAAGGGTCCCGCCTTGTTAGCGGGACCCCTGTTCATTCTGGTGCCGAAGGGGAGACTCGAACTCCCATGGCCTTGCGACCACTAGACCCTGAACCTAGCGTGTCTACCAATTCCACCACTTCGGCATTGTCCGGGCGGCGTGTCGCCATCCCGTCGTTGCGAGGGAATCATTTAGCCGCATCGCGTGCCGTTGGCAAGGGTTTTTTTGTTTCCCGCAACGTTTTTTTTGCGGCGGCCTACCGTTCGTCGAAGGGCACGTAATCGCGCAGCACCTGCCCGGTGAAAATCTGTCGGGGGCGGTGGATCTTGCTGCCATGCTGCTGGTGCTCCTCGTACCAGTGGGCGATCCAGCCCGGCATACGGCCTATGGCGAACATCACCGGGAACATCTGCATCGGGATGTTCAGCGCCCGCAAAATGAGCCCGGAGTAGAAGTCCACGTTGGGGTACAGCTTGCGCTCGGCGAAGTAGGGGTCGGCCAGGGCCAGGGCCTCCAGCTCCATGGCGATGTCCATGAGCCGGTCCAGCTTGCCCAGCTTGGTGAGCAGGTCGTGGGCGGCCTGCTTGAGGATCACCGCGCGCGGGTCGTAGCTTTTGTAAATGCGGTGGCCGAAGCCCATGAGCCTGAACTTCTTCTGCTTGGCCAGTTCCAGCACCTCGCGCGGGGTGCGCTTGCCCTCGGATATCTGCTCCAGCATCTCCATGACGCCCGCGTTTGCCCCGCCGTGCAGCCGTCCCCACAGGGCGCAAATGCCTGCCGATACGGAGGCGAACAGGTTGGCCTGGCTTGAGCCCACCATGCGCACCGTGCTTGTGGAGCAGTTCTGCTCGTGGTCCGCGTGCAGGGTCAAAAAGAGCGACAGCGCCCGCACGGCCTCCGGGCTCGGGTCGTAGTGCTTGTGCGGTATGGAGAACATCATGTGCAGGAAGTTGCGGCAGTAGGACAGGGCCGGGTTGGGATACATGAACGGCAGCCCCATGCTCTTGCGATAGCTGAAGGCCGCGATGGTGCGCACCTTGCTGATGATCTTGGAGGCCGCCAGATAGAATTCGCCCTTGCTTTCGATCTCCAGCAGGTCGGGATGGTAGCAGCCCATGGAATTGACCACGGCCGACAGCATGGCCATGGGGTGCCCGCCTGGCGGAAAGCCCTCGAAGTGGTGGCGCAGATCCTCGTGCAGCAGTTCCTCGGCGCACAGGCCTGCGGAAAAACGCGACAGCTGTTCCCGTGTGGGCAGTTCACCGAAAATAAGCAACCAGGCCGTTTCGGTGAAAGAGCCGCGCGAGGCGATCTGGTCGATGGGGTAGCCCCTGTAGCGCAGAATGCCCTGTTCGCCATCGACAAAGGTGATGGCGCTTTTGCAGGGCCCGGTGTTCATGTAGCCGGGATCATAGGTGATGCACCCGGTCTGCGAGCGCAGTTTGGTGATGTCCAGGCCACGGTCGCCCAGGGCGCCTTCGATGATGGGGAGCTCAAAGGTCTTGCCATCAATGATCAGCTGTGCGGTCTTGGTCATGTGCTCTTCCGTAATGTGCTGTCGTTCACGCATATGGGGTTTCGCCGTCCGTTCTGGGTCTGTCGGCGCAGAATAAAATTCTGTCGCCCTCGGGCGAAGCCCTCGCAATCCAATGGGCTGCCTACTAGGATTCAGCCCTGTTGTCCAGCAAGCCCCGCGCGGGTTTGACAATCCTGTCATGCGCGGGAGGTGTGGAACATGCGCCGGACCGGCTTGCGCACGGCTGCAAAAGGCTTATACTCTCCACTTCCGGCAAAGAAACAACGCCAACGGAGATCCCCCAGTGAACGACGATTCGAACACACAAAAGAACATGACGCGCAGGCAGTTTCTCGCGACTCTCGGCATGGCGGGCGTGGGCCTGGCGGTTCCCGCCGCTGCCGCTGCTGCTGCGGCGGCCACGGCCCCTGCGGAAGGCGGCGAGGAGTTGGCCACCCTGCATGACCTTTCCAAGTGCGTGGGCTGCGGGGCCTGCGTGGAGGCCTGCCGCGAGGCCAACGCCCACAAGTTCCCGGAGCCGAAGAAACCCTTTCCGCCCATGTTCCCGGCAACGGTCAAGGCGGAAGACTGGTCCACGCGTCGGCATGTGGACGACCGCCTGACCCCGTACAACTGGCTCTACATCCAGTCCGCGCGCGGGCAGTACCAGGGCCAGCCGTTTGAAATCCACATCCCCCGGCGCTGTATGCACTGCCAGAATCCTCCCTGCGCCAACCTGTGCCCCTGGGGCGCGGCCGCACGGCAGAACAACGGCATCGTGCGCATCGACGACGAAATCTGCCTGGGCGGGGCCAAATGCAAGACGGTATGCCCCTGGGAGATTCCCATGCGCCAGACCGGCGTGGGCCTGTACCTCAAGCTCATGCCCACCTATGGCGGCAACGGGGTCATGTACAAGTGCGACCGCTGCGCCGACCGCGTGGCCAAGGGCGGCCAGCCCGCCTGCATCGAAGCATGTCCTTACGGCGTGCAGGAGATCGGCCCGCGTTCCGAGATTGTGGCCAAGGCCCATGCTCTGGCGCGCGATATGGGCGGGTACATCTACGGCGAGACCGAGAATGGCGGCACCAACTCCCTGTATGTGTCGCCGGTGCCCTTCGATGTGCTGGACGCGGCGGCCACCACAGGTCCGGGCAAGCCGCACCTTTCCCCGGTTGCGGACATGATGGCCGACGAGGACAAGCTGGCCCTTGCGGCGCTGCTTGCCCCGGTGGCTGGCGTGGTGGCCGGGGCCTTGCGCCTGGGCTCCCGTCTTGCGGGCGGACGCAGGCCGGATCCGCCGGAGGGCCCGAAGCCTGACTCCGGAGGCGGGGGGGCGCGGCCTTCGGCCAGTGAACTGCTGGCCGGGGGGTTCGGCAAGGGCTTCACCGATGGCGCCTCCCCTGCGCCCAAGGACGGCCAAGGCGGCAAGGAGGGCGGCAAATGAGCACACAGCATGGTTTGCGTCCCGTATCCCGTCTTGTGGCCTGGTTCTATGTGGCCTGCGTGGCCCTGCTTGCCCTCACCGGAACCATGCAGATGCCCATAGCCAGCCGCTACCGCATCGTGGCCGTGCCTGGGCTGGGCTGGCTGGGCGACTTCTGGCTGACCCACAAATTGCATTACCTGGGGGCGGCGCTGCTGCTCTTCTTGACCGCATACGTCGTTACCCGCTGGGCGCTGGAGTGGCGGCGCACCCATGCGCTCACGGCTTTGGGCTGGACGCGCGCGGCAGTGCTCGGCTTGCTCATCGTCACAGGCGCGGTGCGCGTGCTTAAGAACCTGCACGGGGTCAACTTCTCGCCCCAGCCGGTGATGCTGGTGGACTGGACGCACCTGGGGCTGGCGTTTCTGCTGGGGTGCCTGGCCCTTTGGCGCAAGCTCTCGGGCGGAACGTACTGGACGCAGGCGGGGGCGCGGGTCCGGCAAGAGTCGCGGCGCGGGGCCCCGGTGTCCTGAAATTTGGCGTAGCGTGCAGGATGAAACAAGAAGGCCATGCGCGGAGAGTCGCGCGTGGCCTTCTGTCGCGTTTGGGAAAAGCGGGCCTAGATGACCAGGTTGTCCTGCTTGATTCCGGCCTCCTCGGCGGCGGCGATGACATCGCGCAGGATCTGCAGGGTTTCGCGGGCCTCCACCGGGTCCAGCTTGCGGATGGCGAAGCCCGCGTGGATGATGAGGAAATCTCCAGGAGCGATGGTGTCGTCCAGGATCATGAGCGAGGCGGTGACAGTGGTGTCGCCCTCGCCCACGCGGCAGGTGGCCACCTGGTCCTCAATGGAGATGACTTCAGCGGGAACGGCTAGGCACATGACATTACTCCTGGTGGGCCGGGCTGTCGGCCCGTCTTGCCGGGGCGGGGTTCGCCTTCTTGGCGTAGGTGCCGCCGGCCTTTTCGATTTCCTCCAGCACAAAGCCCATGAGGGCCTCCTGGCGCTCCTTGGCCACGGGGGAAAGCTCCAAGGCCATGGTGTGGAAGTCTTCCGGCTCCATGCCGACGATGACTGCTTCCGGTCTGTTGCCGACGATGTCGCACATGACGAGGGTGTCCACCAGGTCGGTCTGGTGCATGGAGTCCTTGAAGGCCAAACTCTTGCGAAGATCCTCGCCCACAAGGCGGTAGACGCTTCCGGCCGGGCCGTCGCCCAGCACGGCGTCCACCACGATGAGCAGGTCGCTGTCCATGATGGGGTCCATGAGGCGCGTGCCGAGGGTGCCGCCGTCCATGAGGGTGACATTGTCGGAAAAGTCATAGAGGCGGGTGAGCTCTTCAACCGCACGAACGCCGATGCCCTCGTCGGTGAAGAGGATGTTGCCCACGCCGAGAACCAGGATGCGTGTTTTTGTGTCAGTCATGGAGCCTCGTTTTGGGAAAAAGGACGGGAATCCGGCGAACCGGATTCCCGTCCAATACAGGATGGCGTTACGGTTTACAACACCTTGAAGCTGGCGGTCTTGCCGGTCTTGGCGTCGAGCACGTGCACGCCGCAGGCGATGCAGGGGTCGAAGCTGTGGACCGTGCGCAGGATCTCGACCGGACGGGCCGGGTCGAAGATCGGGGTGCCCATGAGGGCCTCTTCCACGGGGCCGAGTTTGCCGGCCGCGCAGCGGGGACCGAGGTTCCAGGTGGAGGGCACCACGAGCTGGAAGTTCTCGATCTTGCCCTTCTTGATCTTGATCCAGTGGGACAGTGCGCCGCGGGGGGCGGTGGCGTAGCCCACGCCCTCGGCCTCGTCCGGCATCTTCCAGGGGGTGTAGAGTTCGGTGTCGCCGCTCTTCACGTTGCTGCTCAGAGCCTCAAGCCAGACCGGGATCTGATTGGCGGTGACCAGGCATTCGATGGCGCGGGCGGCGGTGCGGCCCAGGGTGGAGAACAGCGCCGCGGGGCCAACGCCGACCTTGGCCAGGACCATGTTCACCGCATCCACGGTGGGCTTGTGGCCCTTGGCGTAGGCCACGAGCATGGCGGCCAGGGGGCCGACTTCGCAGGACTCGCCGTTGTAGCGGGGAGCCTTCATCCAGGAGTAGCGGTCCTTGTCCTCAAGGCTGGTGTACTTGGGTTCGGTGACGCCCTGGTAAGGATGCAGGGCCTTGTCGCCCACGTACCAGCTGTGCTTCACATGCTCCAGAATCTGGTTCGGATCGAAGGAGGTGGGGTTCTTGAGGTCACGCTTCATGATGAGGCCGGGAGCGAAGAAGCGGGCGTTCAGGTCGTACTCGTCGGTGGGGAACTCGCCGAAGGTCAGGAAGTTGGTGGTTCCGCCGATGGAGCCCCAGTCCTTGTAGAAGGTGCCGATGGCGATGACGTCCGGGATGTAGAAGTCACGGATGAAGGCGGTGACTTCGTCGGTGAGGGCCTTGTACTCGGCCATGCGCTCGGGCTTCAGCGCGTCGTAGTTGGTGACGCCGCCCACCACGGTGAACTGGGTGTGTGGGTTCTTGGCGCCGAAGATGGCCATGGCGCGCGCGGCCTTGACCTGCATGTGCAGGGCGTCAAGGTAGTGTTTGGTGGCCATGAGGTCGGCCTCGGCGGGCAGGTAGTAGGCCTCGTTCTTCTTCTCGCCCAGGAAGTAGGCGTTGGTGAAGATGCCGAGCTTGCCGGAGGCGACCAGGGCGCCGACCTTGTCCTGCACGGCCTTGAACTGGGCGGCGGTCTCCTTGCGGCCGGCCGACAGGCTGTTGGACAGCGCGGCGGTCTTGGCGGGGTCGGCCTTCAGGGCGTTGGCCACGTTGACCCAGTCCAGCGCGTGCAGGTGATAGAAGTGCACCAGGTGGTCATGCAGGTACTGGGAAGCCATGACCAAGTTGCGCATGAGGATGGCGTTTTTGGGGATCTTGACCTTGACGGCGTTGTCCACCGCGCGGGTGCTGGCCAGGGCGTGGGTGTAGGTGCACACGCCGCAGGAGCGCTGGGTGAAGTGCTGGGCGTCGCGCGGGTCGCGGCCCTTGAGGATGATCTCCAGGCCGCGGAACAGCTGGGAGCTGCTGCGCACATCGACGACCTTGCCGTTTTCGACGACGGTCTCGATGCGCAGGTGGCCTTCAATGCGGGTGACCGGGTCGACAATGACCGGGCCGGAGAAATTGCCCTTGGGCGTGACCGGAATGGTTTGCGGTTTGGAACCAGACATATTGTATCCTCCTAATGGGGAGTTGAAGTCGCGGATATTGCCGTGCACACAACCGGGAACGAACAGTCCGGTTCAGCCTACTTCTGTTCTTCGTAGAAGGGGCTCATGGTGTCCCAGAACTTGGGCTCGGAGCAGCCGATGCAGGGGTGACCGGCCTGCACGGGCCAGGAGACGCCCACGCCCTTGTCCAGGGGGTTGAACTTCTTGGTGGGGCAGTTGTTGTAGGTGTAGGGGCCCTTGCAGCCCAGCTTGTACAGGCACCAGCCTTCCTTGGCTTCCTTGGAATCGAAGGAGGGGGCGAACTTGTCCTGCTCGAAGAAGGGCAGGCGTTCGCACTTGTCGTGCACGGTCTCGCCGAAGAACGCCAGGGGGCGCTTGAGGTCGTCGAGCTTGGGCAGGGGCTTCTTGTTCACCACGGTCTCAATGGCCGCAACCACGGTGCCGAGCAGGTTGACCGGATTGGGCGGGCAGCCGGGAACATTGATGATGGTGGCCTTGGGGAACACCTCGTCAACGCCCTTGGCGCCGGTCGGATTGGGTGCCGCAGCCTGCACGCCGCCGTAGGTGGCGCAGGTGCCATAGGCGATGGTGGCCAACGCGCCGGGCACCACTTTCTTGCAGATGTCGAGCATGGTGTGGCCGCCGATCTTGCCATAGATGCCGTTGTCCTTGGTGGGAATGGCGCCTTCGACAACGCAGAGGTAGGGCTTCTTCATGGCGTCGTGCAGGGCCTTTTCGGCCATCTCGCCTGCGGCGGCCATGATGGTCTCCTGGTACTCCAGGGAGATGACGTCCAGGATCAGCGTGTCGATGTACGGGTTGGCCAGACGCAGAATCGCTTCGGAGCAACCGGTGCATTCCGCGTTGTGCAGCCAGATCACCGACGGGCGATTGTCGGACGTGAGGGCGGCGGCGATTTCAGGAGCGAAAGCCGGACCCATCCCCATGGCCGCGGCGATAGTGCCGCAGAATTTCATGAAGTCGCGACGAGAAATGCCGCGTTCTTCAAGGCGTTTCTCGGCGCCGCTCAAGCCATGTCCTACGGAAACCTTCATACAACACCTCCAGATTATGGTAAAACGTGACGTGTACGCCTCATGACCGGAAGACCGCGACGCTCGTGTTACGAATACATATCCGGTGGCACGAACGTCATACGATTTCTAAAAAAATATACAACCATATCAGGGCTTTAGCTGCTTGTTCCATACATGAACAAGGTGGCCTTGGCAAGGTTCTGGAGGAAAAAAAGCGGAAAGGCGCAAGGGGCTTGGTCGGTAGAGAATCTGTAACCAGCCGGATTGACATGGTATCGTCCCGGGAGGACGAAGTCGTTGACGAGGACGGCCTGCGGCGGCATGCTCAGCCAAGACACACGCTTGTGCAAAAAAGCAGATCAATAGACAGCGAGGATGGGTAAATGAGCGTCATCGTGGAGCTTTCGTTGTTCCCCATGGACAAGGGCCAGAGCGTGAGCCGATATGTGGCAAAGGCTGTCGGCAGAATACGGGCCAGCGGGCTGTCGTGCCAACTCACGCCCATGGGCACCTGCATCGAAGGGGAGTGGGGCGAGGTGCTGGCCGTGGTGGACGCCTGTTTCCGGGAACTGGCGGCGGACAGCGACCGCGTGTACCTGACCATGAAGGCCGACTGGCGTCGCGGCCGGTCGGGCGGGCTGGCGGCGAAGCCGGAAAGCGTGGAGCGCGCGCTCGCTGCGCGGGGAGGGGAGTGATGCGGCGCATCGTGTGCCTGCTGGGGAGCCCCAGGCGCAACGGCAACAGCGCCGCCATGGCCCAGGCGCTGTGCGAGGCGGCGCAAAACGCCGGGGCCGAAGCGCAGACCTTCGCCTTGAACACGTTGGACTACAAGGGCTGCCAGGGATGTTTGCAATGCAAGACCAAGGCCGAGGCCTGCGTGTTGCGCGACGATTTGACCGAAGTGCTTGAGGCCGTGCGCGGCTGCGATGCGCTTGTGCTGGCCACGCCGGTGTACTTTGGCGAGGTCAGCGCCCAGCTCAAGGGCTTCATCGACCGCTGCTACAGCTTTCTGACCCCGGACTATGCCTGCAACAAGGAGAAGCGCACGCGGCTTGTCCCCGGCAAGACCTTCTGCATGGTCATTGCCCAGGGGCACCCCCGCGAGGACCTGTTCACGGACATCTTTCCGCGCTACGCGTATTTCTTCAACTGGCTCGGCTTCACCGAAAGCAGGGTGCTGCGCGCCTGCAAGGTGTACCATCTGGGCGACGCCAAGCGCCGGGACGAGGTGCTGGACCAGGCCCGCGCCCTTGGCCGCGAGCTGGCTATTGGCCCGTCCCCGTCGCCAGCCCGGCCCCAGGGCAGTTGAGGCCCTCCAGGCAGAACAGCCGCACCTGCTCGCGGTTGTAGATGGCGCGCAGGTATTTGGGGTCAGCCATGACGAGGCGCGCGCCGTTCGTGCAGCGGGTCAGGTGCTGGGCTTCCAGGGCGCGCACTTGGCGCGGCAGGCCGTCCACCACGAAGCGGGCCACGAAGCAGTCGCGCTCAACATCGCGGCGGGCAAGTTTCAACCCTTCCGGATTCACCCCACGGCAGGTGGCGGCCACATCAATGTCGCACACGGCCTCCACGATGCGTTTGCCGTGTTCGTCCTCATAGGTGTTCCACTCGATGCCGGTGAAGTAGGGGTAGCGCGCAAGCGCCTGCTCCACCGTGACGGTCTCGTCCAACGGCAGGCGCGCCTCGCGCACCACATCGATGGGGCTGGAACAGGCGCAAAGGAGCAGGCAGGCCAATGCGGTCACGGCGCGGCACAGCGTAGTGGACATGTACGTATCCTTGCACAGCCGGGCGCGGATTGCAACGCGGCTGGAAAAACGCTGTTCGGGGCTTGCGTTGTGCGGTGCAAACGCATAAGGCAACAGGCGAAGCCGCGATGCGGGCGTTTGCCCGCATGACGGCCGTCGAGTCCCGCAGCATTCCGCGTCACTAGCATTCCGGCAGGTTCGGCAGCACGGCGCGGGCGCACCGCGTCCGCGCACGGCAGGAAGCATATGCCTGAATGCGGGCGCTCACTTTCTGCGCGGAACGCGGCGGCCCGCCGCAAGGCTGCAGATTCATCTTCGGGGAGGGTGGGCAATCATAATGGATATTCTTTCGGTCTTGTTGGCGTTTTTTCCTGTTCTCGCCATCTTTTTCCTGCTGCTTGTGTACCGTGTGGCCGCGGACACCGCGGGCTACATCGGCTGGGGCGTGGCAGCGCTGGTGGCCTGGCTGTATTTTCAGACCCCGGTGGAGGTGGTGCTGACCGCCTCGGCGGCCGGGCTGGTGGCCTCGCTGCCCATCGCCCTGGTCATGGCGGCCAGCATCATGCAGATCACCCTCATGCAGGAGACCGGCGCGGTTGCACGCGTGGTGGCCCTCATGAAGACCATCGCCCCCGGCCAGCAGGTGGTGCAGATCATGATCATCAACGTGGGCTTCGGCATCCTGCTCACCAGTCTGGGCGCGGTCACCGTGTCCATTCTGCCGCCCATCATGATCGCCCTGGGCTACTCCACCGTTGCGGCAATCCTGCTCCCGGCCATCGGCTACGACGCCTTGTGCACCTATGCGCTTCTTGGCATCCCGGCCGTGGTGTTCGCGCAGTTCGTGGGCCAGCCCGTGCAGGAGGTCGGCCTGCACTTCGCCTACTTCATGCCGGTCATCAGCACCTGCATCGCCCTTGGGATGCTGCAGCTCACCGGCGGCGCCAAGATGGTCAGGGAAGGCCTGTTTCCCGCGCTGCTCGCGGGCGTCACGGCCGGAGGCGTCGCCATTCTCATGGCCCATGCCGGGCTGGTCACCATAACCGGAATCGCGGCCGGGCTTGCGGTCATTCTGGTGCTGGTGGCCTACGTGAAGCTGACGGGCAAGACCCTGCAGGACCGGGGAATGCTCTCCGAAAAGGACTTGGCCGCCGAGGCGCGCATCTCCCTGCCGCGCGCGGTGTCGCCCTGGATCATCCTCACCGTGCTTTCCCTTATTCTGAACGCGCCGTTCCTGCCCTTCTTCAAGATGACCTTCGTGGATTGGGCCATGCCGCTTGAGATCATCCCCGGCAATCCGGAAAAGATCCGCCTGTTCTGGCAGGCGTACTTCTGGGTGGCCATATGCACGTTCCTGGCCCTGCCCATCATGCGCGCCACGGGCGAGCAGGTGCGGCGCGGCCTGAAAACCGCCGCCAAGCGCGCCGGGCGGCCTATCATGAGCGCCTCGGTGTTCTTCGCCATCGCCTATGTCATGAACCATTCAGGCAAGGGCGCGGATTGGACGCTTGCGAACCCCATGCACAACATGATCCATGTCATGGCCAGCGCCTCCGCGAACGCATTCGGCCAGTTTTACGCGGCCGTGGCCCCGTTCCTGGGGCTGCTCGGCGGTTTCATCTCCGGTTCGGAGACCTCGTCCATCGCCATGCTGACCAAGCTGCACCTCTCCACTGCCGAGCACATCGGCGCGTCCGGCGTGGTGATCGCGGCGGGCAGCGCCATCGGCGGCGGTCTGGCCAGCGTCATTTCCCCGGCAAAGTTGCAGAACGCGGCCTCCAGCATCGACCGCATCCGCGAGGCCAGCGCCGCCATACGTCCGGCCTTCGTGGTCTCCATGCTCATTACTGGGGTGTGCGCCGTGATGACCATGCTCTGGGCCTATTAGGGCCGACTTCCCAGCCCTTGCGGGGCCTGGCCGCCGCAGCCACCGGTGGTCAGGCCCCTTTTATTGAAGCACAGACCCCTTTGACGTGCCCCAGAATGCACGATAGAGAGGCAGCATGAACATCACCGTCAAGTGCTTCGCCAGCCTTTCGCGCCACACCCCGCAGGACGCGGAGGCCTTCCCCGTGGCCCCCGGGGAGCGCGTGGCCGAAGTGGTGGCCCGCCTGGGCATTGCGCCGGAGGAATTGAAGCTGATTTTCGTCAACGGCATCCACGCCGAACTGTCCCGCCAGTTGGCCGAAGGGGACCGGCTGGGCCTGTTCCCCGCCGTGGGAGGCGGCTAGCCATGAGGAGCACAGCTGATTGCGTCGCGCAGCTCAATGCGCGCATTCTTGAGACGGCGCGGTCCAGGCGCCTGCCAGACGGCCGCGAATTGTCCGTGCTGGGGTTTTATGCGGCCAAGGAACTTGCGCGCAGCCTGCCCAGGGGGGCGCAGCGCGGCACGAGCGGCCAGCCGGGCAGACCGCGTGGCCGAGCCCTGGCCCAAGTGGAGCGCGCGGCGCTGGCCCTGGGCGTGTGGCCGGAGCGCTACCTGCGCAATTTCGACACCTACAGCGCGGCCGAGCAGCTGCGCCTGGCGGAGTCGCGCGCGGTGCTCATCGGGCTTGGCGGGCTGGGCGGCCACGTGCTGGAACTGCTGGCCCGGGCCGGAGTGGGGGCCGTGCGCGCCGCCGATGGCGACGAATTCGAGCCCTCGAACCTGAACCGCCAGTTGTACGCCACGCGGCACAGCCTGGGCGGCTACAAGGCGGCCGCCGCCGCGGCGCGGCTTGGGCTGGTGAACCCGGCCGTGGCGTTCGAGCCTGTGGCGGATTACGTGGACGAGGCGGGCATGGCGGAGCTGTCGGCCGATGCGCAGGTCTGCCTCGACGCACTGGGCGGGCTTGCGGGCAGGGCCGAGCTGGCGCGCGCCGCCGACCAGGCTGGCATTGCGTTGGTGACGGCGGCGGTGTCCGGGCAGTCTGGCCTGGTGGCCACGGTGTTGCCCGGAGGCAAAAGCCCGGCGGAGTTCTTCGGGTCCGGCGCGGGGGCGGAGGAGTCCCAGGGCACACCAGCCCCGGCGGTGGCCGTTGCGGCCTCGCTCATGGCGGGAGAGGCGCTGAACATTCTGTGCGGACGCCCCGCTGCGCTGGCGGGTAAGCTCCTCGCCTTCGACCTTGCGGACATGCGCTTCGAGACGTTTTCGCTCTAGTCTTCCTGGTACTTGGCGCGAATGGCGCGGATGACGTCCTGGATTTCCATGAAAGCGTCCACCACCTCGGGATCGAACTGGGTGCCCCGGCTGCGCAGAATCTCCTCAATGACTTTGTCTTCGGGCCAGGCGTCCTTGTAGGCGCGGGTGGAGATGAGCGCGTCGTACACGTCGGCCAGGGCGGTTATGCGCGCGGCGATGGGGATGTCCTCGCCGGAGAGCGGCGCCACGCACAGCTCCCGCACCTGGGACAGGTCGTCGGGCAGGCGGCCGGGGTAGCCCGTGCCGTCCCAGCGCTCGTGGTGGCGCAGGGCAATCTCGCGGCAGAGCTGGTCCAGTTCCGAGGTGGTGTTGGCGAAGAGCGCGGCCCCGTAGATGGAGTGCCACTTCATGAGCGCGAATTCTTCCGGCGTGAGGCGGCCGGGCTTTTTCAGAATGGCGTCGGCGATGCCCACCTTGCCCACGTCGTGCAGCATGGCGGCCAGACGCAGGGTGTCCTTGCGCCGTTTAATGGTCAGGTCGTCCACGCCCTTGCGCTTGGCCCACTGCTGGTATACCTCCGCGCTGTAGGCCCCCACGCGCAGCACGTGCGCCCCGGTTTCCTTGGGGTCGCGCATCTCGGCCATCTTCATCATGCGCAGCATGATCTCGCGCGTCATGATGCCGCGCTCTATGGTCACCGAGGCGGAGTTGGCGAAGAGCGGCGCGTACTGCAGGGCGTATTCGCTGAAGGGCTCGGGCTGGCCTTCGCGGTCCTTGGCGTTGATGAGCTGCATGACCCCCACGATCTTGTTCTGGAAGGTCTTGAGGGGCAGGGTCAGCATGGAGCGGGTGCGATAGCCGGTCTCCTGGTCCAAGTTCTTGTTGAAGCTGTAAGGCTCGTCTCCGCCCAGGCTGTAGGCGTCCGGGATGTTGACGATTTCTCCCGTCATGGCCGCGTAGCCCACGATGGACTTGTCATTGATCGGAAGGCTGTAGTCGGTATAAATTTGGCGGCTGGCCTCGGTGGCGGTGAACAGGGTGTCGTTGTGCACGTAGCGGAACCGCAACGCCTCGCCCTCCACCAGGAAGATGGACCCGGCATCGGCCATGGTCATGGCGCGCGCCTCCTCCAGCACCTTGTCCAGAATGGCGTCCACGTCCTTGAGGGTGTTCAGCTCCTCGATGACCTTGAGGATCTCGCGGACGATGTCGTATGGTTTTCTGTCCATGTACTCCACGCTGGGCTCCTGGGTTGTGTGCCTTCCGCCTTCGCGGCAGCTTGAGTTGTGAAACCGAAGGGGAAATATGTCAAGGCGAACAGAACTGATCCAGGCTGCGGGGGCCGTTTCCGTGGGCGAGGCCCTCATGCTGGCGCGTTGCGGCGTGAGTTACGTCGGCCTGCCCCTGCGTCTGCCCGTGCACCGGCCCGACGTGACGGACGAGGAAGCCCGCGCCATCGTGGCGGCCCTGGCCGGTTCAGGGGCCCAGGCCGTGCTCATCACCTATCTTTCCGACGCCGAGGAGGCGCTCGCCCTGTGTCGGTATTTGGGCGTTTCCGGCCTGCAGCTGCACGGAAACATGCCCCTTGCCCATGCGGCCCGGCTGCGCGCCGCCGCGCCGGAGCTGTTCGTCATCAAGAGCCTGGTGATCGGGACCGCTCCCGAGGCCGACATCCTCGCCCAGGCCCAGGCCCACGCCCCTCTAGTGGACGCCTTTCTCACCGACACCTTTGACCCGGCCAGCGGGGCCAGCGGCGCCACGGGCAAGGTCCATGACTGGGCCGTGAGCGCGCGCCTGGCCCGCGCCCTGCCCCGGCCCCTTATCCTGGCCGGGGGGCTTGACGCGGACAACGTGGCCGAGGCCATCCGCACAGTCCAACCCGGTGGAGTAGACGCCCATACCGGCCTGGAGGATACGCAGGGCCGCAAGGACGAGGCCCTTTTGCGGCGTTTTGTGACCCAGGCGCGGGCCGCGTTCGCCGCGCTTGGGGCGGCGGGGCTTGCCAAAGATTGCGATTCGGCGTAGAAAGCTGCACCTTTCGAGAGTTCTGGCGCGAAATGCTTTGGGAATTCCCAACGCGCCGGACGCAATTTTGAGGAGACTGCATGTCCAAAGAAGAAGCCATTGAGGTTGAGGGCGTCATCCAGGAAGCCCTGCCCAACGCCATGTTCCGCGTCGAGTTGCAGAACGGGCACAGCATCCTGGGCCACATTTCCGGGAAGATGCGCAAGCACTATATCCGCATCCTGCCCGGCGACAAGGTCAAGGTGGAGCTTTCCCCCTACGACCTGACCCGCGGCCGCATCACCTTCCGCTTGCGTTAATCCCCCCTCGCATACACGAAGCACCTCAGGCCCGCCTTTGGCGGGCTTTTTGTGTTTGTTTGGGCCGTTGGGCGACCGCGCAACGTTCGTGCCAGCCTTATCGCTGCAGCGCGTGCGCGTCCCCGCAACGTCTGGGCCATTGCCGGAACGGCTCCGCCTGGGCTATGCTCACGGCGTCCGCCGGGCTTTTCGCGCCCGCGCGGCAGGGAGGCGCGGTATGCGGCGGTTGCGGGGCGTGGTGAGCTATTTCGACGAGCGCAAGGGCTTTGGGTTCATCACCGACGAGGCCGGGCGCGACGTGTTCGTGCACTATGCGGAGATTCAGCGCGAGGGCTTCCAGACGCTGGCGCCGGGCGAGGCCGTGCTGTTCGATTTGGCCGAGGGCGGCAACGCCCTGCGCGCGGTGAATGTGGAGCTGCGCGACGAGAAGGCGCGGCGGGGGTAGGGCTTCCGCTGGACGAGGAAATGACGAAGGGGCCGTTTGGCCCCTTTTTATTGATTATCTTGAAGGTTTATCGGCAAGCTAGTGGCTTCTTCTGCTCGTTTGTAGTAGGGGTCGAATTTTGACATAATATTGGGGCTATAAAAGTCTTTTTTGGTGCCATTGTGATTGTCTGGATCAAGGTACCTTGGCTGGACAAGCTGAGGATTATTCATGAGCGGACGTTTAGTGTCGTAAAATTTTCTGTTTTGCTTAAAGTCAATATATCTATTCTTGAGTCGAGTGAGCAATTCTCCGTAATCCCAGGGGTAGATGCGTTTAAAGTCTTCTTCAGTTAGCTCGATTTTGATTGCATCTGGGTCTTTTGATGAGATGACTTTTGTTGCACTAGCTAAGCTCGATTTCTCATATTTTATATCAAGGCGTATCGCGACGGAGTATTCGCTGTCGGTGGATCCATTCTCTTTTGCAATATGTTGAAGATACTTGATAAGCCTGCTCTCGTCAGGGCTTACCGTGATTGATTCCACTTCTTTGCTCCCATCGATAAATGCTAGTGGGACAACCAGTGAGATGGAGTTTGAGAAATCCTGGCTAAACCATTTTTTCGCAAGAAGAATGAAGTTTTTAATACAAGCGCAAGATATTTCGAAAATTTGTTTTACGAGAATTGGGTTTGTATTTACGCAATGTGTGGCGTTATCTCTGATTTCGATTAAGGCGTTAACATTGTCTACTATTTCTTTATCCAAGCTTGAAGGTGTTTTTGCAATTACTGATATGCAGTTTAGAATAGAAATCGTCTTCGGATTTCCAGCCCTATTTGGGCAGAGGTACTGCCTTTTAGTCTTTTCACCTCTTTTGGTGCTTCTACTCTTGTACTCGCAGATTGATTTTTTATTATTGTTGTTATCTTTGAGTATTTTTGCTTTTAGCAATAGTTCCCATGCATTAACTGACAGTATGGCAAACGCTTCTTCTCTGTAAAAAGCGTTCGGCTTGTTGTAAATCTCGATTGCACCTATAATCGCTGCATATGATTTATCTAGGAATTTTTTACATAATGGCCGTCTCATAAGCTCACTCCTCGCACATCGGAAATGTTGACTGGGGAAAACAGGTCTTACCCCACCTCCACCACCGTCTTCCCAATGGGCGCTAGGCTGGCCCCGGCCAGCTTCATGTGCTGCGCGCCGAAGGGGATGCCGATGATGGTGATGAAGCAGAGCAGCGCCGAGATGAAGTGCCCCAAGAACAGCCACCAGCCCGCCACCAGGAACCAGATGAGGTTGCCCAACGCGCCCAGCGTGCCTGTGCCGATGTCCTGCTGCCCGGTGACGGCGCTGCGGATGACCACCTCCCGCCCGAAGGGCCACAGGCAGAACAGGCCCAGCATGAAGCAGGCCCGCCCCCAGGGGATGCCGAGGATCGAGGCGAACATGCACAGCCCGACCACGAACCAGCCCAGGCCCATGGCGAGCCCGCCAAACACGAACCAGATGAGATTGCCCAGAAGCCGCACGAGCGCGTCCTCCTTTTCCGCCCGCAAGAGCTTTGGGCGGCGTTGACTGTTTGGGGCTACACGCCCGATTCCAGGTGCACCTTCTCCACCACGTTGTCCACCAGCACGTCCTTGGCCTGCCAGTGGCCTTTTTTGATGACGTAGCGGGTGAGCGCGTAGTCGATCTGGTCGATGAAATCGAGCTTGCCCCAGCCGTCGTCGTCCAGAAGCCGCGCCACGTCGTTCAAAAACGGCTCCACGTCGATGTAGTGCCCCTCGAAGTCCACGGCGAGCAGGCGGTCCTTGTAGACCACCTGGTCGAAGGGCATGGACTGGCGGATTTCCTCGAAGGCCTCGGGCGAGAGCCCGTGGATGTCTGCGTACACGCGCACGGCTTCCATGTCGTGTCCTTATGCCGTTGTTGCGGGCGATTCGCCCAGGGTCCGCAGGTCGTCCAGCACGATGGCCGCCGCGCGGTGCGCCGCGCCGGGGCCGCCCACCAGCGCGCGCAGTCCGGCCAGGTCCTCGCGTGCGCTGGCCAGGGCGTCGCCGTCGGCCATCCAGGGCAGCAGGCGCGCCGCCAGCAGGTCGCCGCGCGCCTTGCCCTGCAGCATTTCGGGGAAAATTTCGCGGCCCATGATGAGGTTGGGCAGGCTGGCGTATTTGACCTGCACCACGGCCTTGCCGATGGCGAAGCTTAAGGCCGAAAGCTTGTACGCCACCACCGTGGGCGTGCCGATGAGCGCGGCTTCAAGCGTCACCGTGCCGCTGGCGGCCAGAAGCGCCCGGCTGGTGCGCATGACGCGGTAGCGGTCCTCCGGCGGCAGGACGCGCACGGGCAGCTCCGGCGGCAGGAACAGCCGCAGGAAGTTCTCATCCACGCCCGGCGCGCGGGCCAGGGCCAGGGTCAGGCCGGGCAGCTGGCGGCGCAGCAGCAGCGCCGCGCGGGCGAACTCCGGCAGCAGCGCGCTGATTTCCTTGCGCCGACTGCCGGGCAGGATGCCCAGCTGGTTGGGGTCCGGGTGCAGGGCGTCCAATTCGGCAAGAGGCATCTGGTCCATGAGCGGGTGGCCCACGTAATCCACGTCCATGCCGCGCGCAGCGTAGAAGTCCTTCTCGAACGGCAGGATGCACAGCACGCGGCGCGTGAACCGGCGCAGGAATTCCACCCGGCCGGAGCGCCATGCCCACACCTGCGGGCTGACGTAGTAGTATACCGGAATGCCGAGTGTTTCGGCCATGCGGGCCACGCGGAAGTGGAAGTCCGGGCAGTCGATGAGCACGATGGCCCTGGGCCGCAGCTCCATGAGGGCGCGCTTGACCTCGCCCAGCAGGCGCAGGATGCGCGGCAGGCCGGAAAGCACCTCGGTCAAGCCCACCAGCGAGATGAGGCGCATGGGAAAGCGCACCTGGCACCCGGCCTTGTAGAGCGCCGGACCGCCCATGCCCACGGCGCAGAGGCCGGGCTCCAACTCGCGCAGGGCGCCAAGCAGGCTGGCGGCGTGGATGTCTCCGGAGGCCTCGCCCGCGCTGATCCACAGGGGGCCGGAGGGGTCGCGGAAGGAGATGGAGGGGGGACTGCTCATGCCCGGCAGATAGCGCGAATCGGGCCACGGCGCAAGGCGCGGCCCTGCCGGGGCCGGGCGCGGCGCGGCGTTGCATTGCCGGGCCGGAGGATGTAGGGAAGGGCAGCCTCTGGCGGCGGCCGTGCCGTCCAGGGGCGCACAACCCCCAACGCGGAGCGCTCCATGCGGAAAGTCGGCGTCATCGGCCTTGGCTCAATGGGCAAGATCCACCTGCGCAACTACTGCGAAATGCCGGATGTCCAGGTGCTGGGCGTCATGGACGTGGCGCAGGCCAACCTTGACGAGGCCAAGAGCCGTTTTGGCGTGGCCGGGTTCGCCGACCTGGACGAGTTCTTGAAGCTCGACCTGGACGCGGTGAGCATAAGCGTGCCCACGGTGCTGCATTTCGAGGTGGGCATGAAGGTCATCGAGCGGGGCGTGGCCCTGCTGCTGGAGAAGCCGTTGGCGGCAACCGCGGCTCAGGGCAGTCAACTGGTGGCCGCGGCCCGCGCCAAGGGCGTGCCCCTCATGGTGGGCCACATAGAGCGCTTCAACCCCGCCATCCTCAAGCTCAAGGAACTGGCGGGCGAGGGGCTTGTCTCGGTGGACATCGAGCGTGTGGGCCCGTTCCCGGCGCGCATCCAGGACGTGGGCGTCATCCGCGACCTGGGCTCCCACGACTTGGACCTGCTGCGCTTCCTCTCCGGCGCGGACTTCGAGAGCGTGGACGCGGTGTTCTCCACCACCTTGGCCCCGCACGAGGACAGCGCCTTTATCGGCGCGCGCATGAAAAACGGCGTGCTCGGACACATCACCACCAACTGGCTCACCCCGGCGCGCTCCCGCAGCATCCGCGTGGCCTGCAAGGACCGCTATTTCGTGGCCGACCTCATCGCCCAGCAGGTGCGCGAGTACGGCCCCTTCGACCCCGTGGCCAAGACCTACACGGTGAAGGAGCATCCGGTGATGCCGCGCGAGCAGATGCGCGAGGAGCTTACCGCGTTTCTTGCCGCTGTGCGCGGCGAACGGCCCCTGCCCATAAGCGGCGAGGACGGCCTGTGCGTGCTTGCGGCCATCGAGAAGATCTTCGCCGGGGGCGGGACGGTCTAGGCGTCCGCCGTGCGCACGGGCACGAAATCACGGGCGGTCCTGCGGGGCCGCCTTTTTTTTCTTGAGCATGGCGCAGGTGCAGGCTTGCTGTTGCATTGCGCCATGGTGTCCCGTATCCGGGGAAGGTGCGCGGCAATGGCGGGCATTGCATGTGGACCTGGCGCATTGCGCCTGCAAGCCGGGGAAGGGGAAAGCGCTGATGGCCTTCATGGACAAGGTCGGCTCCCAGGAGTCCGTGCTGAAGGGCATGGACCGGACGAACCGGTTGATCTGGCGATCAACGGCGCATACGTTTTTTCTTCTTGTGCTCCTGGTTTTGTGGCGCAAGGGAAGGAAGCGGGAGTTCGCCTTCTCCCTTGCGGCCTTCATTTTTGTGGCCCTTCTCTCCGTGCCGCTGCTCATCGCGGCCAGGAAATACTTCTGGAATAGCAATTATCTTCTCGTCGGGACATATGTCTGCCTGAATCTCTTCACGTCCGTGCTCCTCATAAAACGCTTCAAGCTGGACGAGGACTTTTCGACATATGACAACGTGGAATCCCTCTTGAACAGGAAACAGTGTGCGGCGGCTTTTGGCGTTGCGCTGCTGGTCCTGTCCGGGGTTTTCTTCGGGGCCGCCGAATACTGTACCGAATGTACCGCGCGGCATTACAGTGAAGGCCGGCGGCTGTACGGGCAGGGCGACTACGTCGGCGCCGCACTGCAATTCAGCGAAAGTCTCGGCTACGCCTCCGTCATTTCAAAAAAGGCCGCAGAGCTTGAGGCCTTGCTTTGGCTGGGCACCGCGCAACGCAAGTTCGGCCAGCTTGATGCGGCTTTGGAGAACCTTGAGCGGGTGCGGCTGCGTTCCATGAACGACACCGGCAAATTCAGGCGTGAGGAGGTGCTCGCGCTCCGCCAGATGGCGCAGTGCCAGAGCGCAAAAGGCAATCACGGCCTCGCGCTTGCGCTCATGCAGCGGTCCATGTGGACGGAATATGCATCCGATTCGCGCTTCAGAACCCCGGCTGCATATGCCTTGCTCGGCAAGCTGCAACTGGAGGCCGATGCCGCAAAGGCGTCCGTGGAGAGCTTTACCCAAGCGGTGCAATTGGCGACAGGGGAGGAGAACAGGCTGTTGCGGGCTCAGGCTCTTGTCCTTATGGGCATTGCCCATCAGAAGATGGACGATGCGGCGTCCTCTCGCCTGGCGTATGAGCAGGCCCTGGAGCTGTATTCGCAACTGGGCGAGACCGCCAAGGCCGGGCGCATTGAGGAAGCCTTGTACGGGGGCAGGCCGCTTGCCGTTTCGGAGTGAGGGCTGAGGGGGCTTACCGCGCGGCGAAGAGCCGCACGTGGTTCTGCACGCTGGATGCCCCGGCGATGCGCGCGCTTTCGAGGAGCTGCTCTTCTTCGTCTCTGGTCCGCACCCGGCCGATGAGCACGGCGTTGCCTTCCACAACATGCACGCGAACGTCCGGCGTGCGCACCCCGGAGAGCCTGAGGATGTTGTCGCGCATCTCGCCGTCGCTGACGGCCCGCCCCTGGCCGCTGCCAACCGGGAACAGGCACAGGGTCACCTGGTCCACGCCCTTGATCTTCGCGGTGGCCCGGCGGGCGCGCTCCAGCTCCTGCCTGTCGGCGTAGGAGCCCACGACATAGGCCTGGCCCTGCGACACCTGCGCGGTGGCCCAGCGCAGGGTGCCGCCCTGCCTGTCCAGCGCGGCGCGCAGCCGGGCCTCTGCCTGGGCGTCCGGGCTGTGGTCCATGTTCAGCGTCTTGCGGGAATTGAGCCCTGCGGCCATGTCATACCCGGTCTTGCCCAACTCGGCGGCGTTCATCACGTCCAGTGCGGCCAGCATGGGCAGCGAGGCGCAGCCTCCGGCGCAGAGCGCGGCGAGGCAGATGAGGAGCGCAAGCCTGAGCGATCGCACGGGGAGTCTCCTGATGCCGTTTGCGCGGCGCGGGGTCAGCGCCGCTGGTTGCCTGTGTCAATCCGCCAGCATCGATGCAGTTTCCTTGCCAGACGTTGCCGTCACTCTGCCGGGCCGCAGGCGTCGGGCGGGGGCGGCGGGGTGCCGTCCCTGCGGCTCACGGCCACATAATACGTCTGCCCGGCCATCCATTGCTCGAACACTTTGGTCACCTGGGCCGGGCGTTCAGTCCAGGCGTCCCATCTTTTCTTCTTGATCACCAGCACCACGTCCTCCTCGGCCACGGCCTTGTCCAGCATGTCGAAGGCCCAGGTCTCGCGGATGACGCCGCCCAGATAGTAGGAATAGATGCCCTGGTAGATGTCGTGCGACAGGGGCGTGTAGCCCAGCTTGGCATACTGCTGCAGGACGAGCGCCTGCGGCTTCGGGCTCATGATGGCGTCCAGGGCCGGGGACAGGGTGCGGGCGGCGGGCTGCACCCACGCGGGCATGAGCAGGGCCAGGGCCAGCAGCACGTGGCGGGGCTCCTGCCTGCGCAGAAGGAACACCCCGGCCGCGCAGGCCGCGAAGCCTCCGGCCACGGCGTACGCGCCGGGCAGGCCGCCGTCCGGGGCCACGGGTGCGGGCAGGAAGCGCGCCCCCTGGCTGGCCGCGGCCGCCAGGACCAGGAACAGCGCGGCCGTGGCCAGCCACAGCCTGCGCCAGGGCAGGGAGCCGTCGCGCAGGGCCAGCGCCAGCAGCAGGGCCAGCGGCGGCAGTTGCGGCAGTATGTACACCACCACCTTGCCGCTCAGCAGGGACAGCAGCACCAGGCCGCTTGCCGCGGAAATCCACAGCCAGGCGCGGGCGTCGGCCTCTGGGGAGGCGTTCTTGCGCCCCTGGGCCAGGCCGCGCCAGAACGCGGCGGAAACAAGCCGCCGCAGCGGCAGGGCCACGGGCGCAAGCATCCAGGGCAGCCAGCAGGGCGGAAAGGCCACCAGATAGAAATACCAGGGCTCGGCGTGGTGGAAGGTCTTGGTGGCGCGCTGGAAAATCTGCTCATAGAAGATCTTGCGCAGAAAGCCCGGCCCCTCCACGACGTAGGCCGCCGCGACCCAGGAAAAGACCACGGCCAGCAGCACGGCCAGGCCCGGCAGCATGTCCTTGCGGAAGAACTCCCGCGCGCGGCCGCGCCAGGACAAAAAGAGCAGCGTGGTCACAATGGGGAACAGCAGACCCAGCGGCCCCTTGGTGAGGGTGGCCAGCGCGGCGAGCAGCATGGCCAGGGCGGCCGCGCGGCCGCGCTGCGCCTCGTTTCCGGTCCGGAAGGCCGCGCAGAAGGCCGCCTGGGAGGCGGTGATCAGCGCCGCGAAGAGCATGTCCATGCGCGAGTAGTGCAGCAACCCGGCGAAGAAGAGCGTGCAGAGCAGCACCATCCCGGCCATCAGGCCCGCGTCGTCCTGCAGGCGCAAGGCCTTGGCCCACAAAAGCACGGCCCAGAGCACAAGAAAGCCGCTTACCGCCGCGCCCAGGAAGAACACCGCCGGGTCGCCCACGCCGGTCACGGCGTCCAGGGCGCGCAACAGCCAGAAGTACAGGGGCGGCTTGTCCGGGTAGGCCACGCCGTTCAGGTTCAGCACCAGCCAGTGCCCGCGCAGCAGTTCAGCGTAGGCGTCGGCGTAGCGCACCTCGTCGGAGAACCACAGGGCCCGGGCGGAAAGCGCGCCCGCGGTCTGCAAGGCGGTAAGCACCGCCAGGGCGGCCAGGGGCCAGCGCCGCATCAGCTCCCACATGCGCTGCATCTACTTGCCCCCCTTGGAAAACGCCCGTTCGATGCGCGGCACGAGGCGCGGAGCCAGGCGGCTGGCAAACACTCCGCCCAGGCAGCCCAGGGCCATGCCCGCCAGCAGGTCCGTGGGATGGTGCGCGCCCACGGCAAGCCTGCTTGCGCCCATGAGGGCCAGCAGCAGCCCCATGAGCAGGGGCACGGCCAGCGATCTGGCGAACAGGGCGAGGCAGGCGGTCTGCACGCTCATCTCCGCGGTGTGCCCGGAGGGCATGGCGTTGTGCGCGGCGTCCAGCGAAAAGGGCACGAGGGGGCCGCCCACGCCGGGGCGGGGCCTGCCGATGCCGACCTTGAGCACGCGCTCGATGGCCAGGGAGAAGAGCAGCTGCGCGGCCAGATAGGCCAGGGCCTGGGCCACGAGCTCGGCCCGGCGGTTTTTGACGCCCACGGCCAGGATGCCCGCGAACGCCAGGTACAGGGCCGGGTTGCCCCAGTCCGTGTAGAACGTGGCGATTGTGAGGGCGTCGGGGTGCTCCGCGCGCCACTGGGCGAAGAACGCGGCCACGGCGTCCTCCCCGCCGATGCAGGCGAAGCAGGCGGCGACCACCAGGACAAGAGGCAGGCACAGGGCCGTCCAGACGGCGAGGGGATGGGGGGCTTGGCGCGACATGCGGCCTTATAGGCCGATTGCCGCCCTGGCGCAACACGGTGCGCGCGGGACCCGGACGATGGACGAGCGCCCGCCCGGCGGAATCGTGACAGGCGGGCGGGCGCGTTCATGGTGTTGCGGTTCCTAGGCCGCGTTCGTGTCGTCCAGGCCGCCCACGCAGCGGTCCACCTCGCGCACCTTGGCCAGAATGTTCTTGCCGATGCGCTTGAACTCCGAGAGGTCGGCCGGGTGGTAGGAGCGCCGGGTCTTGGCCAGTCCGGCCAGGTCGATGGTCTCGTTGAACAGGTACGGCAGGTAGAGCGGATCCTGGCGCACGAAGAAGAGCGCCTGCTCAAGCAGGGTGTGGATTTCGTCCTGGCTCTGGCCGCACTGGCGGAAGAGCTTCTGCATCCGCTTCTCCAGCCCGCGGAAGGAGCTTGTCCAGATGTGGCTGCGCGGCTCGAAGCGCATGGCCTTGGCCGTGCCCCGCGCCTGGCCCAGGGCGTTCAGGAAGCGCTCGCGGCTGCCCGGAGCGCACGCGAGCAGGCCTTCGCTCCGCGCCTGGCCCAGATCCACAGCGGGAGCCCCCTCGATGACCACGCCGCCGCCGTACAGGTTGGCGATGCGGAAGGGAGCCTTCTTTATGTCGTTCTCCAGGTCGCGCTTGCTGGTCAGGTACTGGACGCTGGAGATGATCTCCTCGCCCCAAAGGTTCTTCAAACGCTGGTGCATGGCCGGATCGAAGGCCACTTCGCGCCCGGCGGCGTGGTGCCCCATGGCGTGGGTACTGCCGCCCTTCCAGGCGAAGTCCTGTCCGGCCAGCAGAATGCTCGACGCGCCCATCCAGCGCAGCAGGCGCACCAGGGTCAGGCTCACGTTGCCGCCAGCGTCCAGCACGAACTCGTGGTCCTGCATGGCGAAGGTGCCCAGGCCTCCCTGGGTCCACAGGGGCAGGGTGGGGCCGGGGTAGCGGCGCACCACCTCGGGGTTGACCTTGGTGGAGTAGATGAGCGGGATGTCCGAGGCCCATTCCTCGTCCAGGCGGTTGTACACCGAGAGCATGGAGCCGTCATAGTCCAGCGCCAGGCAGAAGTGCGGCTTAAGGTCCAGGCGGCGCAGGGCTGGCAGGGTCTGCAGGGCCGAGGCGTACAGGGCGTAGCCGGGGTTTGCCGCCAGTTCCGGGGCGAAGCGCTCCAGCGAGGGGCCGGCGCCCAGCACAACGGCCCCGACGCCGCGCGCGGCGTCCTTCAGGGGCAGCAGGCTGCCATCGGCCTGGGCGCGGCGGAAGTTCTTGAGCTCGTTGCCCACCATCACGTCCTGGCGGCAGCGCAGGGTGACCATCTCCACGCTGAAGTTCTCCAGGCGGTTTTTCACCGTCTCGGTCCAGCGGGCGTACTCCGGGCCCAGCTGGCGGCTGGGGATGTCGCCGCGCAGGTAAATTTTGCCGTACACGTACTGCAGGTCCAGGTGGCGAATGTACTCGTTCAGGTGTTCCTCGTTGGGGGCGAGGAAGTGCAGCTTCTTGTTGGCGAAGAACGGCCTGTAGTCGGTTTGGCCCAGGCAGGCCAGCAGCAGTTCCGCGTTGGGCTCGATAACAAGGATCTTGTGCGAGTCCGGGCTCTTGACGAGCAAGTGGTTGAGCCCGTAGCCCACATTGCAGCCAATGATGATGCTGGCGGAGAGGTCGGGCTTGTCCATGTTCGGCCAGTCGCGGTAGAGCAGCCCCGGAGGCATGGCCTCGAACAGACCGGGCCCACCCGGAATGCGCCAGTCGATGTTGCCCCATCGGTTGACAAAGACGGCGGTTTTCAGGGACTGTTCATCGAACTGGCTGTGGGACAGCCAATCATACAGCGCCGGGCTGGCCTTCTCAAGCGCGGTGATGTTGTCTTTCAGGAACGGGAACATGGTCATGGGCCGACCTCTCTTGTTTGGGCCCGACAATGCAAATCACGGGCCAGAGGCTCCGCTGCACGGCGGGCCCTGGCGCAGGGGCGCATAGATGGAACGCACGGACATTTTGCGGCTTGTGGGCGGCACCCCGCTGGTGGAGATTCGCCGCCTGAATCCCCATTCTGGCGTCAAAATCATGGCGAAGCTGGAGTGCATGAACCCCGGCGGCTCCATCAAGGACCGCGTGGCCGCGGCCATGATCGAGGCGGCGGAGCACAGCGGCGAGCTTGTCCCCGGCAAGACCATCATCGAGGCCACCAGCGGCAACACGGGCATTGGCCTGGCCATGGTGGCCGCGGTGAAGGGCTACAAGATGTGCCTCATCATGCCCGATTCCGCCAGCGAGGAGCGCAAGCGCATCATGCGCGCCTACGGCGCGGAGATCCGCCTCACTCCCGGACGGCTGGGCACGGATGGCGCCATCGAGCTGGCCTACCGCCTGGCCCGCACCGAGCCGGACACCTACGTGCTCATGGACCAGTTCAACAACCCCAACAGCATCGCCGCCCACTACAACGGCACCGGCCCGGAAATATGGGAACAGACCGGCGGGAGCGTGACCCATGTGGTGGCCGCGCTGGGCACCTCGGGCACGGCCATGGGCCTGGCCAAGAGCATGCACGAGCATCCGGGCGTGGCGGTCTGCGCCATAGAGCCTTTTGCCGGGCACAAGATCCAGGGCCTCAAGAACATGCACGAGTCCTATCCTCCGGGCATCTACAACAAGAAGGCCCTGGACCGCATCCTGCGCGTGGAGGACGAGGAGGCCTTCGAATGCTGCCGCCGACTGGCGCGCGAGGAAGGGCTGTTCATGGGCATGAGCTCCGGCGCGGCCCTTGCCGGGGCGCTTAAGCTGGCGGCGGAGCTGGCGGCCGAGGGCAGGGGCGGCTACATCGTGGTGATTTTTCCGGACGGCGGGGAACGCTACCTGTCCACCCCGCTGTTCGCCCCCAAGAGCAAGGACGGCCTGCGCCTGATGAACCTGGCCACCGGCGGCAAGACCCACCTCGACGCCTCGGGTGCGCTCCACGTCTACTGCATCGGCCCCAGCCTGGACGAGCCCGACGAGCCTGACGCCTGGCGCAGGTTCGTGCTTTCCGACGTGCTGGTGCGGCATTTGCGCGCGCGCGGCCTGGAGGCCCGGCTGGCCGTCGGTCTGGCCGACCTGGACGACCGCACCCTTGCCGCGGCCCGCGCGGCCGGTCTCTCGCGCGCGCAGTACGCAGAGGGTGCGGTGGCGCGCATCACTGCCCGCGCGGCCGAGCTGGGCGCGCTGCCGGACACGGTCTTCGAGTCGGCCTCGGCCTCGGTGCCCAGGGCGCTGGAGATCTGCCGTAAGCTCTTGGGCAAGGGCCTGGCCTACGAGAAGCTCCGCAGCGTGTATTTCGACGTGCGCCGCGATCCCCGCTACGGGGCCATGAAGCTTATGGACATGGACGGGCTTTCCGTGGGCAAGACCGTGGACCTGGGCGACTACGTGAAGGACAATCCCCTGGACTTCACGCTGCTCAAGCGCGCTACCCTGCAAGACCTCAAGCTCGGCGACATCATCGAGACCGAGTGGGGCAACGTGCGGCCCAGCTGGTTCATGCAGGTGGCCGTGGCCGGGCTTGCCGCCCTGGGCCGCGTGGACGTGCTGGTGGGCGGCGAGGAGCACCAGTTCCCGCACCTGGAGAACCTGCGCGCCATCTGGAGCGCGGCCGGGGTGGAGGTGAAGGCCTGGCTGGCGGACCGCAAGATATCGCGGCCCGAGGGCGGGGAACCCGTGTCCCTGGAACGGCTCATGGAGCTGGCCGGCGGAGCGGCGGCGCTTCGGTTGTGGCTTTTGTCCTCCTCCTACCGCAAGAGCCTTGCCGCCGGAGAGCAGAGCCTCTCCATGTGGGCGCGCAACTGGCACAAGGTGCAGGAGGCCGCCTGCGCCCTGCGCCTGGCCCTTGGCGACGAGGCCGCGTCCGGTCAGGACCGCGAAGCCGGGCCAGCGGAAGAGGTGGAGCAGGCCGTTTTCGACCTCAAGGCCGCCCTTACCGCCGCCTGCGAGGACGACCTTTCCCTGCACCGCTACTGGCCGGGGCTGTTCACCTTCGTCAGGCGCGTCAACGCCTGGATTACGGCGGGCAGGCTGAACCGGGCCGGGGCCGCCGCCTGCCTGAAGCAGTTGGAGGCCGCGGATGCGGTGCTGGGCATTCTGGACGCCAGCCGGATGCCCGTGGCCTGCGGTTGCCTGCCGGACGCCGTGCGCACCCTGGTGGACCGGCGCGAGGCCGCCCGCAAGGCCAAGGATTTCGCCGCCTCCGACGAACTGCGCGGGGAACTGGCCGCCCTGGGCTATCGCGTGGAGGACACGGCGCAAGGCCCGCGCGTGTACCGGCGCGACGCCGCAAGGCAGGACGCTTAGCATGGACCGCGCCTCGCTCGTGTGGGTTCTCGCCGCCTGCGCCTGGCTCAGCTTCGCGGGAATCGCGGTCATTTGCGGGGGGCTGCGGGTGCGCCTGCTGGAGCCCCGCCTGGGCGAGGCCAGGGCGCATGTGGTGGGCACGCTGGCCGTGTGCGTGCTGCTGTTCGCGGCCATGCAGCCCTTTGTCGTGACCACCGGCTTTACGGACACCTGGCCGCTGATGCGCATCGGCGCCTTCTGGACGCTGCTCACCATTGGCTTCGAGTCCGCCTTCGGCCTGCTGGTGTTGAAAAAGCGCCTGGACGAGCTGTTTGCCGACTACAACTTCTTCAAGGGCCGCCTGTGGCTGCTGGTGCTGGTCACCACCTTCTGGGGGCCGGTGTGGTGGGGGATGCTCAGAAGCTAGCCAAGCTTCGCCCGTTGCCCGAATGAAAAGCCCCCGGTCGGAAGGCACTGCCTTCTGCCGGGGGGCTTTTCATTCGGCGGGTCGCCGCTATTTGATTTTTGGGACACAAAGATGCTTGTATTCATCCTCACCGATGGTCCCAGGGACCACGGTCTGCATGGTAACGCCGGGCTCCGTACGGATGACAACGCCATCGGCGTTGTAGAAAAGGCTACGTTGTTGCTGGATGCTCTTGGTCTTACAGTTTAACGCCATTTCGCTCTTGCTGATTATGGGAAGTTCATCAAGTTTGTTGTTTTTTTTGATTCGTTCCGAGGCTTTGAGAGAATAGTCTGTCCGCTCAAAAAAGGTGACTAACTCACCGTTTCGGACGATGGTTTCTTTATCGACCAAGACCTTGGAGCCTTCTTGTGTTGTTCCGATGTGAACCCAATCCGCAGCATAGGCGCTGGCGGCGAACCCCAGGACGACAAAGGAGGAGAGGATAATTTTTTTCATATAAAAGCTGATATCAGTCCAACATTTTACTGTCAAGAACTGATATGCGCATATGCTCACGGCTCCTGTGGTCTCCTATCTCCGTGTCAGCCCGTACTTCTTGAGCTTGTACTGGAGCGTGCGGCGGCTGATGCCCAGCGCATCGGCGGTTTTTTCGCGGTGCCCGCCGGAGGCGTCCAGCGCCTGGCGCAGGGCCTCGCGCTCGGCGTCCTCCAGGGCGGCGGGCAGTCCGGGGGAGAGGGCCACGCCCTGGCCTCCGCCCGCTACGCCGATTCCGGCCCCGCCCGCGCCATCGGCGCCAGCCCCGGCCAGTCCCGCCATTTGCGGGGGCAGCAGCTCCGGACCCAGGGTGTCGGAGCGCGAGAGGATGAGCGCGCGCTCCAGCACGTTCTCCAACTCGCGCACGTTGCCGGGCCAGGAATAGCGCGAGAGCGCCTCCACGAAGGCCGGGGCGATGGCGCGTATCTCCTTGCGGTTTTTCGTCCCCAGCTTGCGCAGCAGGTGCCCGGCCAAGAGCGGCAGGTCGCCGGTGCGTTCGCGCAGGGGGGGAATCTGGATCTCCAGCACCGCCAGGCGGTAGTACAAGTCCTCGCGGAAGCGGCCGCTGGCCACGTCGGCGCGCAGATCGCGGTTGGTGGCCGCCAGGATGCGCACGTCGGTCTCCACGGGTTTCACCGCGCCCAACGGCTCCACGATTTTTTCCTGCAGGGCGCGCAAGAGCTTGGCCTGCAAGGTCAGCGGCATGTCGCCGATCTCGTCCAGAAAGAGCGTGCCCCCGCTGGCCAGCTGGAAGCGGCCGGGCTTGTCCTTCACCGCGCCGGTGAACGCGCCCTTGACGTAGCCGAAGAGCTCGCTCTCCAGCAAGTCCGCGGGCAGGGCCGCGCAGTTGACCTTGATGAGGGGCTTGCGGGCACGCTGGCTGGCCAGATGCAGGCCCTCGGCCACCAGTTCCTTGCCCGTGCCGGATTCGCCCAGGATGAGCACCGTGGCTTCGCTCGGCCCGGCCTGCTCGATGAGCTCGCGCACGCGCACGATGCTTGGGCTGGCGCCCACCAGGGACTCGGCCACGCCACCCTTGAGGGCCGTGCGCAGGCGGGCGTTTTCGTCCACCAGGCGGCGGTACTCGTAGCTTTTCTCCAGCACGGCGGCCAGTTCGTCATTGTCCGCCGGCTTGGTCAGGTAGTCGAAGGCCCCTTGCTTCATGGCCTCCACCGCCGCGCCCACGCTGCCGAAGGCTGTGAGCAGCACCACCGGCAGCACCGGGATGCGGGCGTGCAGTTCGCGCATCAGGGTCACCCCGTCCATGCCGGGCATCTTCATGTCCACCAGGGCCACGTGGGGCTGGGCGCGGTCAAGCAGGGCGAGGGCCGCCTCGCCGGAGGGGGCGTCGGTGACGCGCCAGCCCGCGTCCTCCAGCACGGCGCGCACCAGCATCCGGTGTCCGGGCTCGTCGTCCACCACCAGGGCGGAGCGCTGTTCACTGTTCGGTTTGCTCATTGCTCTCGTCTCCATGGCCGTGTCGGCCTTCGGGATCGGGGAAGAACAGGCGCAGGGCGGTCCCCTGGCCGGGTTCGGAGTCTATGACGGCGCGGCCCCTGTGCCCGCGCATGATGCCCTGGACAATGGCCAGCCCCAGGCCCGTGCCCTGCTTCTTGTCGGTGAAGAACGGCTCGAAGGCCTTTTCGCGTACGGTCTCGTCCATGCCCGCGCCGGTGTCGGCCACGGTGATCCAGACTCCGGAAGGCTCTTGGCCGGGGTCGCTGCGGCGCGAGGAGATGGTGATCCGCCGCTCTGTCCCCTCGGTCTGGGACAAGGCGTCCAGGGCGTTGACGAGCAGGTTCAGCAGGCACTGCTTGAGGGCGTCCTCGTCCGCGTAGACGGTGTCGACCTGGAGGTCGAGCTCCGGGGTCACGCCTCTGTGCTCCAGGTCGAAGCGCAGCAGGCCCCGCAAGCTCTCGGCCAACCTGCGCAGGTCCACTTCGGCGGGGGCCAGGTCGCGCGGGCGCGCCAAGAAGAGCAGGTCCGTCACCACGCGGTTCAGGCGGTCGGCCTCCTGCACCATGGTCGCCGCGTAGGAGGCCAGCGGCTCCTGGCCCTTGAGCTTGGTGGCGAAGAGCTGGGCGAAGCCGCGCAGGGAGGACAGCGGGTTGCGGATTTCGTGGGCCACGCCCGCGGCCAGGGAGCCTATGGTGGCCAGGCGCTTGGCCTCGGCCAGGTCGTCCTCCAGGGTTTTGATGCGTGTGCGGTCGCGCAGGAGCACCATGCGCTCCCCGCCCGCGCCCGCGCTGGAGGCATCGGCCTGCAACGGCAGGCAGAGGATTTCCAAGACGCGCCCGGCGTGCTCGAACTGGCGCCACTGGTAGGGGCGCGCGCCTTCCGCTCCCGCGGCGAGCCCGGCGAAGGGGAATTCCGCCCAGTTGCGGCCGATGAGTCGAGGAGGCGCGGAATCGGCGGCGGAGTCTGCCAGCAGCAGCCGCGCGGCGGAGCCGTTTGCCGAAAGGATGGAGCCGTCCGGACCGAGGGTCACCAGGCCGTCGGGCATGTTGTCCAAAAGCTTGGACTGGAAACGCTCCAGCCGGGCCGCCTTCAGGGCCTGCTCGCGGCGGCGCAGGTAGGCGAAGGCCAGCACCCACAAGAGGCTCGCCGCGCCGAACACGTATCCTGCCTGCAGCAGGGCCGCGCGGCGGTAGGCCTGGAACTGGTCCAGGTGGCGCTGGGGGTTGAGCCCCGCCACAAGGAACATGGACGGCACCTCCGGAGAGCGGTGGATGCCTGGAACCGAGGGCGAGCCGGGCATGTCCTCGGGGTCGTCCTCCGGGTCCAGGGGCGGGGGTTGCCGCTGCTCGGTTGTCGTCCCCTTGCCTTGGCGGGGGCCGCCCTGTGCATCGTCCCGCAGGGGGAAAAGCTGCTCCGGTGGGCAGGGGAAACCCAACCGCGCGCCCTCGCACAGCACCGAAAGGCTGGCCCGGGCGCGAATGGCCGAAAAGATGGCGGGCTTGTCGCGGTACACCAGCGCCCCGGACCAGCGGCCCTGCACCTCCAGGGCGGCGATGATCTCCTCGGGCAGGATGAGGTCGTGCGGGGCCTCGCTTTCGGACGAGGAGGCGACCAGATGGCCGTCCTCGTCGAAGATGCCGATGAACACCACATCGCCGGAGGAGGTCATCTCGCGGAAGAGCTCGTGGATGGTGGGGAAGAATTTGGAGGCGGCGTCGGGGGAGCGGCGGAGCGAACTCATGACCCGCATGAGGTTGGCCTCCACCCCGTGCACCACGGCGCCGCCAGCAAGCTGCATGTGCTGGTCCACAAGGTCGCGCTGGCGGCGGATGCTCTGCAGGGTCAGGAACATGCTGCCCAGGCCCACGGCCAAGAGCGCGAACACCGCCAGAATGATGGGCCCCTTGTCCCTATTGAAGGTGCGCAGTTCCATGGGCTTCAGGTCCTTGTGGCGGCTGGGGGCGACGTGGCCGTTATCCTAGCTAGGCCGTTTGCGGGGCGGGTGTCAACGTGCCGCGCATACGCAGGGCGGGGCGGCCCGGCCGGAGAATGTCCGGTCCGAACCGCCCAGCGGGCCCAAAGCGCGGGGACGGGCCCCGTTGTGAAGAAGGTCTAGTAGCCGCCGCGGCCGTAGCCCTTGCCGCCGTAGCCGGGGCCGCAGTCGTCGCCGCAGCCGTATCCCATGCCGCCGTTCATGCCGCCGCTCATGCCGCCGCGATGGTAGCCGCCGTGGTAGCCGTAGCCGTAGCCATAGCCCTTGAGTCCGGTCTTCTTCTCAATGTCGGTGCTGATGGCCAGGCGTTCCTTGTGCATGGCCTCGCGCAGCTTGGCGATGTCGGCCACAAGGGACTGGATGTCGCTGCGCTCGGCCTTGCCGGAGTTGGACAGGGCCTGCAGTTCGGCGTGCTTGGCCCAGATCTTCTCGCGCAGTTCGTAGAGCTTTTCCTGGTGGTCCTCGATAACCTTCTGCACGGTTGCGCGCTGTTCCGCGTTGAGGGCCGGCTGGGCCGGACCAGCTCCGCGACCGCCGCGCGGTCCGGCGAAGGCCACTGCGGAAAGGGCCAGCAGGGAGGCCACGGCCACGAGCATGATGATGCGCTTCTTCATTTGAACAATCCTCCGGGTTGTGGTCTTTGGGTGACACCTGTCCGAATGCCGGGGCAGGCGATGTGCTTGCCTCGTTTTAAGCATCGGGCGTGCCAAGTGTATTTTGTTAATTATTCCAAAGATTGACCGTGGTATAGTCTGGGTTGTTGTGCAGATGTGTGCACTTTCGTGCACAACGATTTGTGTTCGGTCAGGGGCGGATGTTGCACAATTGCTGCTCGCGCAGGGCTTGACGGACGCTCCTGGCGACCCCATTTCCTGGCCGACGAGATGAAGCGGAGGTGAGCGCCATGCCCATGTTTGAATATGAATGCCGTGCTTGCGGCCATGTTTTCGAGGAACTGGTGTTCGGCCAAGAGGACGAGGCTGAACTGCGCTGCCCTGCGTGCGGGGCGGACAAGCCGGATCGCCGCCTGTCCGCCTGCGCCGTGCGTGTGGGCGGCGGGGTCGCTTCGGCCCCGCCGATGGGACCGACCGGAGGGTGCGGCGGCGGAGGCGGCTTTACCTGAGGGGCCTAAGTCCGGGCTCCCGTGCGGAGTCCATTTCAGATTTGCTCCAGCCAGCGGTCCATGCCGCACGCCCCGCAGCCCGCGCAGCCCAACGCCGGGCAGCCGGGACTGTGCACCGCGCGGTCTGCGCGGCCATACTCCCGCCACAAAAGCTGGCGCGAGACGCCGATGTCCACGACCTCCCAGGGGAAGGCTTCGGTTTCGCCGCGCTGGCGGTCCAGGATGTCCGCCGTTTCGGTTTCGAAGCGGCGCATGGCCTTTTTCCAGCCCCCCTCGGCCGCCAGTTCCACTAGCCGGAACGTCTCTTCCCCGCCACGCGAGAGCACGCCCTGCAGCCGCGCCTGAAACGGCGCGTCCACGTGCAAGGCCAAGCCCCGCAATTTGCGGGTCATTTCAGTCAGGCGCTTCTGCCCGGCCAGCAGCCCAGCCTCGGACATCATGGGCGCCCACTGCATGGGGGTGAAGGGCTTGGGCACCAGGCAGCTGGCCCCGAGCGTGATGCGCATGAACTCTCGTGTCCTGGCTCCGTGTCCGCGGTCGCGCGCGGCCATGACCTGCCCCAAAAACGCTTCGAGCTCGTCGTAGTCTTCAGCCGTTTCCCAGGGCCAGCCGATGATGAGGTACAGGCGCAGGTGGTTCACGCCCAGCCGGGCGCAGCGCTCCACCGCGTCAAGGAACACCTCGGCATCCAGCTTTTTGTTGGCCGCGCGCCGCAAGCGTTCGCTCGCGCCCTCCAGGGCCAGGGTGATGGTGCGTATGCCGCACTGGCGAAGGAATTCCAACAATTCTTCGCCCAGGCCATCGGCCCGCAGGGAAGACAGGGAGAATTTGGTCTTGCGGTCGGCCAGCCAGCGGAGAAAGGGCAGCAGGTCCGGCCAGTCGGTAAGGGCCGTGCCCACAAGCCCGACCTTGGGCGGGGCGGCCTCTTCCACAAGCCGCACCAGGTCGTCCATGCGGGCGTGGCGCGGGGGACGGTAGATGTAGCCCGCCGCGCAAAAGCGGCAGGCGTGGGGACAGCCCCGGTTGATCTCCAGCAGCATGGCGTCCGCAAAAGCCGCCTTCGGCCCTGTGAAGCCCGATGCCGCCGGGCAGGCCAAGAGGCCCGGCCGGTCCCGTTCCAGCGCCAGAACGCGCCGCACCGGGAGCGTGCTCATCCCCGGCACGTACAGCCCCGGCATGTCCTTCACGGAGGCCAGAAACTCCTGCTTGGGCACACCGTCGAAGGCCGCGCGCTTCATGGCCAGGCAGAATTCCGTCAGCCCGGCCTCGGCCTCGCCGACCCAGAAGGCGTCCGCCAGCGGGGCCAGCGGAGCGGGGTTCAGAAAGGCCACCGGTCCTCCCACCAGAACCAGGGGGTAGTCCGGGCGTTCCGCCCGTGAAGGCGGAACGCCCGCTGCGGCGAGCGTCCTGAGGAGGGGGAGGAAGTCCTCCTCGAAACTGACGCTCGCCGCCATCAAGGGGAAGAGTGTCAGATCCCTGCCGCTGTCATGCGCGGCAGGCGCGTTAAAGCCCTTGCCGAGGAAGAAGCGTTCCACGGCCAGCCCGGGCTCCTGGGACAGCAGGCGATGCACCACCTGCCATCCCAGGGCCGAGAGACCCATGCCCTCGTCGCCGGGGACCAGAAGCGCCACGGGAAGGCGGCCGCCGAGGTCCGGCGTTTGGGCCGGGGCCTGTCCGGGCCGGGGTGGGCGACCGCGTGACTGCTCGCGCCGCCGCTCCGCCCCGGAAGGGCGCCTGCCCACGGTCTAATCCGCGTTGCGGCGGATGAAGGCCGGGGTGTCCAGGGCCTCATCCTCGAAGAGGAATTCCTCTTCGCCCGCGCCCATGGCGCGCATGGAGGCGTAAGCTTGCCGTCCGTCGCCCGTCTTGACCGCGTTGGCGCGCACGAAGGCGGGCAGATCGCGGTTGGAGTTGGCGATGACCGAGGCGATGGTGCCGGTGCGGCGCAGGCCCTGCTTGGGGGCGACGGGAACCGGGTTCAAGAGCGGCTTGGTCTCCTTCTCCGGCTTGGGCGCGGCCTCGCGCTGGTCGATGCTGGTGGCGATGACGGTGACGCAGAGTTCGTCGCCGGCGTCGGGGTCGGCCACCACGCCGAAGACGATGTTGGCGTCCTCGTGGGCTTCCTTGGCGATGAGGTCGGAGACCTCCTGGATTTCGTCGGTGCTCATGTCCTCGCTGGCGGTGATGTTGAACAGCACCCCGCGCGCCCCGGCGATGGAGACATCCTCCAGAAGCGGGCTGGTGATGGCCTTGAGCGCGGCCTCGCGGGCGCGGTTTTCGCCGGAGGCGATGCCCGTGCCCATGAGGGCCAGGCCGGAGTTGGTCATGATGGCCTTCACGTCCGCGAAGTCCAGGTTGATGAGGCCGTGCACGGTGATGAGGTCCGCGATGCCTTTGACCGCGTAATACAGCACTTCGTCGGCCTTTTTCAGCATGGTGCCGAAGCCGGCCTTTTTGGCGGCCATCTGCAGCAGGCGGTCGTTGGGGATGGTGATGATGGAGTCCACCACCTGCCGCAACTCGGCGATGCCCTTGTCGGCCTGCTGCATACGGCGGCGGCCCTCGAAGTAGAAGGGCTTGGTGACCACGGCCACGGTGAGGGCCCCGGCCTCCTTGGCGGCCTGGGCGATGACCGGCGCCGCGCCGGTGCCGGTGCCGCCGCCCATGCCCGCGGTGATGAACACCATGTCGGTGTTCTGCACCAGCTCGCGCACCTGGTCGATGCTCTCAAGGGCGGCGTTGCGGCCGACCTCGGGATTCGCCCCGGCGCCAAGGCCCTTGGTGAGCTTGCCGCCCAGCTGGATGGTGTGGTCGGCCAGGGACTTCTCGATATCCTGGGCATCGGTGTTGGCCGCGATGAAGCTGACGCCGGACAGGCGCGACTGGATCATGTTGTTGATGGCGTTGCCGCCGCCGCCGCCGCAGCCGATGACTTTGATTTTTGCGCTCATGTCGTTCTCGATCTCGAAATGTGCCATGGGTTCCTCCTCCCAAAAGCTCTTTGGCTACAGTACGTGAAACTTCCCCTTGATCGAAACGCCTCTTAGGCGATGTCGACGAACCACTTCTTCATGCGTCCCAGGATCCGGTTGAAGACGTTGTCCTCGCGGATCCGGAAGTCCCCCCCGCCGGAGTTCGGCACCTGGCGCTTCTCGGCTCCGTAGAGCAGAAGGCCCACCGCCGTGGCGTACTTGGGGTTGTTCACCATGTCGTAGAGGCCGCCCACGTACTCGGGGTAGCCGATGCGCACCGGCAGATCGAAGACTTGCTCGGCCAGGTCCTGCATCCCCGCGATGAGCGAGGTGCCGCCGGTCAAGACCACGCCCGCGGCGATCTGATTCTTGAAGCCGCTCTTGATGAGTTCCTGGTCCACCAGGGCCAGAATCTCCTCGCACCGGGGCTCGCAAATCTCCGCCAGCACGCGTTTGCTCATGGCGCGGGAGTCGCGGCCGCCCACGCTGGGCACCTCGATGCCCTCGTCCACCTTGACCATCTCGGCCAGGGCGCAGCCGTGCTCGATCTTGATCTTTTCCGCGCTGGTCATGGGCGTGCGCAGGCCGAAGGCGATGTCGTTGGTCAGGTTGTTGCCGCCAAGGGCCAGCACCGCCGTGTGCTTGATGGAGTCCTTGGAGAAGATGGCGATGTCCGTGGTGCCGCCGCCCAGGTCCACAAGGCACACGCCGATCTCGCGCTCCTCGTCGGAGAGCACGGACTTGCTGGAGGCCAGGGACTCGAGCACGATGTCGGCCACATCGAGCCCGCTGCGGTGGCAGGAGCGCACGATGTTCTGCGCGCTGGTGACCGCGCCGGTGACGATGTGGACCTTGACCTCCAGCCGCACGCCCGCCATGCCCAGCGGGTCGGCGATGCCGCGCTGGTCGTCCACGATGAACTCCTGCGGCAGGGTGTGGATGACCTCGCGGTCCAGCGGAATGGCCACGGCCTTGGCCGCTTCGATGACGCGGTCCACGTCCTTCTGGGTGACCTCGCCGCCCTTGACGGCGATGACCCCGTGGCTGTTGAAGCCCTTGATGTGGCTGCCGGCGATGCCGGCGTAGACCGAGTGGATCTCGCAACCGGCCATCAGCTCGGCCTCCTCCAAGGCCTTCTTGATGGATTGCACTGTCTGCTCGATGTTCACCACCACGCCGCGCCGAAGCCCTGTGGACGGGCTTGTGCCGACGCCGATGATGTCCACCAGTCCGTCTTCCTTGGCCTCGCCCACCACGGCGCAAATCTTCGTGGTGCCGATGTCCAGGCCGACGATGATGTCGCTCTTGGCCATGTTTTCCTCCCTTGGTTGACTCGCCGATATCCGGCGCTTCCCTATTCTTCCCCGTCAGGAAGCTCCGGGCTTCTGCCTCATTTCAACGGAAATTTTGCCGCCGCTGGCCTCTATGGCCGCCACGCGCCCGGTTTCGCCGCGCAGCTTCAGGTCGCGCCACACGGTTTCAATGCGGTCAAAATGGGTCTGCCAGTCGGTCAGCTCCGCGCGCACACGGATGCGCAGCGCGTCGAGGTACAGCTCCACCTGTCCGGCCTCGCTGAACTTGACCCAGGCCATTTGCCCCAGGGCGAAGGGCAGGGCCTGGCGGTTCATGCGCGCCACCATGGCCGAGACTTCCTCGCGCCTGTCCCCCAGGCCGGGGGCCACTTCCAGCAGGGGAAGCGAAGCCGAATCGCCCGGAGAGAGCTGGGTGATGATCTCGCCCTTGGCGTCGGCGAAGTAGAGCTGGCCGTCCTGCCGCACCCAGAAGGAGGGGTGGCGCTCCACCAGGGTGATGAAAAGCTTGTCCGGCAGCTCGCGGCGCACGGTGACGAATTCCACCCAGGGGTTTTGCGACAGTGCCGCCTCCACCCTGGAAACGTTGACGCCCAGGCTGTTCTGTCCCAGGCGCAGTCCGGCGATCTCCAGCACCTGGCCGTAGGTGAGCCGAAGGTTTCCGGAAACGCCGATTTCCGTAAGCCCCAGGGCCGGGGTGGTGGTGGTCACCCGGTAGACGTAGATAAGGCCGGTGCCGAGCACGCCGAGAATCAGGGCCGAGACCAGGAAGAACATGATGCCCTTCACCGCTCCGCCAGGGTTGATGGGCAGCCTTGGCCTGTCGTCCCGACGGGTTCGGTTGACGCGCACGGGCGCCTTGCGCGCGGGCTGGGTGCGCCGCAGCATTCCGCTTGGCCGCAGGTTCATTTGAGCACCACCACTTCCATTTCAAGCGTGACGCCGGAGCGCAGCCGAACGGCGCGCTGGCCCATGTCGAGAAGCTCCAAAGCCTGGGCCGGGGTGCCTTCGCCAAGGTTTACCAGGAAATTCGCGTGTTTTTCAGAAAACGCCATCCCGCCCAGGCGCTTGCCCCGCATTCCGGCCTGCTCCAGCAGTCTGCCCGCGCTGTCGCATTCAGGATTCTTGAACACACACCCCGCGCTTTTGGCCGTTACAGGCTGGGAGGCGCGCTTTTTCGCGTAGGCCTGCTCCATGCGCTCGCGCACGGCGACGGGGTCGTCGTTGGTGAGGGCGAACTCCGCCTCCCAGATGAGGCTGAAACCCTTGCCGACACCGGCGTCGAAGCGGCGGTAGCCGAATGTGCATTGCGAGGCCTGCCGCCACACAAGTCCGCCTTCCGGGGTCCACATGCGCACGCGGGTCAAGCGGGCGCCGGTCTCCACGCCGTACGACCCCGCGTTCATGGCCACGGCTCCGCCAATGCGGCCGGGAATGCCCGTAAGCCCCTCCATGCCCGAAAGCCCCATGCGCTGGCACAAGCCAAGAAACCGGGGCAGGCCATAGCCCGCGCCCACCCGCACCAGGGCGCCCACGGCCGTGTGCTCGGCCACAGGCCCCTGCACATTGGCCGGGCGCACCAGCGTCAGGTCCAGCGGTCCCTCTGTGGCCAGCATGTTGCTGCCCGAGCCTAAGGCCAACGGGCGGCCGCCCAGGCGCGGAAGCTCTGCCGCCAGCTGGTCCAGATCGGCCTCGGTGCGCGCCACGGCCTCGGCCAGGGCGGGGCCGCCCAGGCGCAGGGTGGTGCGCTCGGAAAGGCGCGGGGTGTGGATCAGCTCAAGTGCCATGTGGTTCCTTTTGCTAGGCTTCTTCCGTCGCGTTGAGCCAGTTCTCGCCAATTTTCCAAATGCTGCCCGCGCCAAGGGTCAAAAACAGGTCGCCGGGCTTCAGGATTTCCTTCAACTGCCGCTCCATGCCCGCAAAGTCCGGGAAGAAGCGCACCTTGGTCTTGCTCACCTGCTTGATGCCCTGGGCCAGGCTCATGCCGTTGACGCCGGGGATGGGCGCTTCGCTGGCCGGGTAGATCTCGGTCAGCAGCAGCAGGTCCGTCTGGGAGAAGGCGGTGCAGAAATCGCCGAAGAGCGCCTGCGTGCGGCTGAAGCGGTGCGGCTGGAAGGCCACCACAAGCCTGCGGTCCGGGTAGCAGGCCTTGGCCGTGTCCAGCGTGGCCTTGATTTCGGCCGGATGGTGCCCGTAATCGTCCACCACGAGCACGCCTGCGCGTTCGCCCTTGCGCTCGAAGCGCCTGCCCACGCCGCCGAAGTTGGCCAGCCCCTGCAGAATGGCCTCTTTGGGCAGCCCGGCTTCCAGGGCCACGCCGATGGCGCCCAGGGAGTTGAGCACGTTGTGCAGGCCGGGGTGGGCGAGGGTCGCCTGGCCCCAGGGCTCGCCGTCCAGGGTCACGCTGAAGATGCTGCGCAGGCTGCTGGCCGTGACCTCGCCGCGCAGGCGGTTCTTCGGCCCCAGTCCGTAAGTGAGGCAGGGGCGCTTGATGTGCGGCAGCAGCCTGGCCACGCCAGGGTCGTCGCCGCAGACTACGTTGACTCCGTAGAAGGGGATGGCGTTCATGAAGGTGGTGAAGGAGCGGTCGATGTCCGCCTGGTCCTTGTAGTAGTCCAGGTGGTCGCGGTCCACGTTGGTCACAACGGTCATGATGGGCGAGAGGCAGAGGAAGCTGCCGTCGGATTCGTCGGCCTCGGCGATGAGAAACTCGCCTTCGCCCAGGCGCGCGTTGGAGCCGTAGGTGTTGAGCCGACCGCCGATGATGACCGTGGGGTCCAGCCCGGCCTCGGTGAAGATGGTGGCCAAAAGCGAGGTTGTGGTGGTCTTGCCGTGGGTTCCGGCCACGGCGATGCCGGTGCGCATCCGCATGAGCTCGGCCAGCATCTCCGCACGGGGGATGATGGGGACGGACAGCTCGCGCGCACGCACAAGCTCTGGATTGCCGTCCTGGATGGCCGTGGATTTGACCACGACGTCGGCCTGGCCCACGTTGTCGGCCCCGTGGCCGATGAACACCTGTGCGCCGAGTTTCTTGAGCCGGTGCACGGCGGCGCCCGCGGCCATGTCCGAGCCGGTGACGGTGAAGCCCATGTTCAGCAACACTTCTGCAATGCCGCTCATGCCGGCCCCGCCGATGCCCACCATGTGCACGGTGGACACCCTGCTGTACATGGCCGGGCTGGCGCTGCGTCCCGGCACGGGGATGCGTTTTTCGTTCGTCGCGTCCATATCAACGGTTCCTCATCACCGCGCGCCCGGGCATCACGCCTCGGCGCACAGCTCCTCCAGGCCGTCCACGATGCGGCTGGCGGCATCTGGCCTGGCAAAGGTTCTGGCCGCGCGGCCCATGGAGGCCAGGCGCGCCGCGTCGTCCAGCAGCCCGGCCGCCATGTCGGCCAGGGTGCGGGCGGAAAGCTTCTTCTGATCCAGCAGCACTGCCGCACCCAGGTCGGCCAAGTGTTCGGCGTTCACACGTTGGTGGTCGTGGGCCGCCTGGGGGAAGGGCACCAGAATGGACGGCGCGCCCGTGGCCGCCAGCTCGAAAATCGTGGACGCCCCGGCCCGGCACAGGACCAGGTCGGCCCAGGCGTAGGCTTGCGCCATGCCCTCGATGAAACCGTGCGCGCAGGACGGGTCTGCTCCGGCCTTGGCGTAGGCCTCGCGGATGCGCGCCTCGTCGGCCGCGCCCGTCTGGTGCAGGAGGTTCACCCCTGCGGCCTGGAGCAGGGGCAGGGCTTCCAGAACGGCATCGTTCAGCGGTTTGGCCCCTTGGCTGCCGCCCAGCACCAGCAGGTTGCGGCGATTCGTGGCCTCCGGGCGCTTCGCCTCGGCGATGTCGGCGCGCACGGGGTTGCCGGTGCGCGTCACCTTGAGCGCCGGGAACAGGCCGCGTTTGTCGTCGAAGGACACGAACACCCGTCCGGCAACCTTGGCCAAAACGCGGTTGGTGACGCCCGGCACGGAGTTCTGCTCGTGCACGGCGCAGGGAATGCGCAGCAGGGCTGCGGCCAGCACCGGGCAGAAGCCCGCGTATCCGCCGAAGCCGATGACCGTCTCCGGCCGGAAGCGCCTGAGTTGGCGCGCGGCCAGCGCAATCCCGCGCGCAACGCCGAAGAGCGACAGCACGCCCTTGACGCCCCGACCCAGCACGCCGCTGGCGGGCAGGGCGGCGAAATCCAGTCCGGCCTTGGCCGCAAGCCGCCCCTCCGGACCCGACGCGCCCAGGAAGAGCACGGCGGCCTTGGGAGCGCGGCGCTTCACCTCCGCGGCCACGCACAGGGCCGGGAAGATGTGCCCCCCGGTGCCGCCGGTGGTGACCACCAGCCGCGTGATGTTTTTGCGGGCGCTCATGTGCGGCTCCTGGACAGGTTGAGCAGGATGCCGACGCAGATGAAGGAGGCGAGCAGCGAACTGCCGCCGTAGCTGATGAAGGGCATGGGCACGCCCTTGGGCGGCACGGTGCCCAGCACCACAGCCAGGTTGAGGCAGAAGCCCAGGGCCAGGATGACGCTCATGCCGAAGGCCGCGAAGCGCTCCATGAGGTCCTCCTGCAGGAAGGCCACCCGGAAGGCGCGGATGAGCATGAAGCCCACCAGGAGGAAAATGAGCGAGATGCCGAAGAATCCCAGCTCTTCGCCCACAACGGCCATGATGAAGTCGTTGTGGGCCTCTGGCAGGAAGAAGAGTTTTTGCTTGCCTGCGCCAAGCCCCGCGCCGAAGAACTTGCCGGAGCCGAAGGCGTAGAGCGACTGCACCAGTTGGTAGCCTTCGTCCTTGGCCACGGCGAAGGGGTCCAGGAAGGCGGTCCAGCGCTTCAGCCTGTACGGGGCGGAGGCGATGAGCATCCATCCCGCCCAGGCGCTGATGGCGGCGGAAAGGAGCAAGTAGATGATGCGGGTGCCGCCAACGAAGCACATGAAGAACAGAATGAAGCACATGAACGCCGCGCCGCCGAAGTCGGGCTGCATCATCAGCAGTCCGCACAGCACGCCGGTGACGGCGAAGGGTGGAATGACGCCCACGCTGAAGGACTTGGCCTGCACCAGCTCCTGCTTTTTGGCGAAGAAGAAGGCCAGGTACAAGGCCAGGGCGATCTTGGCGAACTCCAGAGGCTGCAGCGAAAAGGGGCCCAGCGGTATCCAGCGGCGGCTGCCGCCGATGACCGCGCCCACCACCTGGCAGAGCACCAGGAGCGCCACGGCCAGGAACACCCACAGATACGTGTGGTTGAAGAAGAAGCCGCGTTTCACCCTCGCGCAGAAGATCATGACCCCGGTGCCCACAAGTGCGAACAGCGCTTGCTTCTTGAAAAACAGGTACTTGTCGCCGAAGAAGCGTTCGGCCATGATGCCGGAGCTGGAAAAGACCATGATGAGCCCGAACCCGGCCAGCAGCAGGGCCGAGAACAGCAGCCAGAAATCCATGGGATAGTATTGCACGTTGCGGCGCTGGTTCATCGCCCACCCCCATGTTCGCTGGCGATGGCCTGGGCCACGCGGACGAAGTCGCGGCCGCGTTCGGTGTAGCTGGAATAGGCGTCGAAACTCGCCGTGGCGGGAGAAAGCAGGATCACGTCGCCCGGTTTGGCCTGGCCGAACTGGCGGCGCACCGCTGCTTCAAGGGTCTGGTCCCAGCTCACAGGGAAATGCGGGGCGAGCACGGGCTCGAACACCTCGCGCGCGGCGCCGAAGAGCCCGATGGACGCCACCCTGCCGGTGAGCGTGGGCAGCATGGAGGCGACATCGCCCCCCTTGAACACACCGCCCAGAAGCAGCCGCACCGGCCTGCCGAAGCTCTTCACCGCCGCGCACACCGAATCCAAAGTGGTCGCTTTGGAATCGTTGACGAACAGCACGCCGTTGGTCTCGCCAACGGGTTCGATGCGGTGGGCCAGGGCGTGGAACTCGGCCACGGCCTTGCGCGCCTGGGCCTCGGTGACGCCGAAGGGGCGCACCATGCGCCACGCGGCGGCGATGTTCTCGCGGTTGTGCGCGCCGGGCAGGCCGGGGCAGTCGAAGTCCGTGTCCTCGGCGGCAAAGCCTTCCACCCGCGCCTTGGTGAAGCCGCGAGCCACAAGCTCCGCGCGCATGGACTCGGGCACCACGGCGGTGCAGCCGTGGTCCTGCCGGGCAAAGAGCTGCAGCTTGGCCTGGAGGTACTCCTCCATGTCGGCGTGGTAGTCCAGGTGGTTGGCCGAGAAGTTCAGCAGGGCCGCCACGCGCGGCGCGAAGCTCCGGCAGTTCTGCAACTGGAAGCTGGAGATCTCGATGACCAGCACATCGGCCGCGCGTTCGGCCATGAGGTAGTCGCACAGCGGTGTGCCGATGTTGCCGCCGACAAACACCGACAGTCCGGCGCTTTCCAGAATGCGGCCCACAAGGGTTGTCGTGGTGGTCTTGCCGTTGGTGCCGGTGATGGCGATGACCGGTTCGGTAAGGAACCAGGAGGCGAATTCCATCTCCGCCACCACGCGGGCCGGGTCCACGTCCGCCAGCACAGGGGCAAGCTTCTTCACAGGCACGCCGGGGGAGAGCACCACAAGGTGCGCATCCGCGAACTGGGCCGGAGTGTGCGGCCCCGCCTCAAGCGTCAGGCCAACGGAAGCGGGGTCGGCATGGACCTTCTGGAGCACGCCTGGCGAGAGATCGGGCTTGGCGTCCACCAGCCGCACGCGCGCGCCGAGCGAAAGCAGGAAGCGGCACGCGGCCAATCCGGAGACCCCCGCCCCGACCACAACGGCCTGACGATTCTCGAAAATCTTTAGACTTTGAAAGATGCCGACTGTCCTGTCCATGCCGATCACCTAGCGCAGCTTGAGCGTGCTCAGGGCCATCAAGGCCATGAGGATGGAAAGGATCCAGAACCGGATGATGATCTTGGATTCCGGAATGCCCTTGAGTTCGAAGTGGTGGTGCAGGGGGGCCATGCGGAAGAAGCGTTTGCCGCCGGTCATCTTGAAGTAGCCCACCTGGAGGATGACCGAGAGGGTTTCAAAGACGAACACGCCGCCAACCAGCGCCAGGATGAGTTCCTGCTTGGCCAGCACGGCGATGAAGCCCAGCGTGCCGCCGAGCGAAAGGGAGCCCACGTCGCCCATGAACACCTGGGCCGGGTAGGCGTTGAACCACAGGAAGCCCAGGCCCGCGCCCACCAGCGCCCCGCAGAACACCGTCACCTCGCCCACGCCGGGCACGGGGGTGATGTTCAGGTACTGGGCGATGACCGCGTTGCCTGCGGCGTAGATGAACAGGGCGAAGCAGGCCGCGCTCACCACCACGGGGCCGATGGCCAGACCGTCCAGGCCGTCGGTGAGGTTCACGGCGTTGGAGGCGGCCACCAGCACCAGCACGGCGAAGGGCACGTAGAAGAGCCCCAGGTTGGGGTGGATGTGTTTGAAAAAGGGCACCGAAAGCATGGTGGAGTAGGCGGGCTGGAACAGCAGCAGGGTGATGGCCGCGCCCGCCACCAAAAGCTGGCCGGCCAGCTTGGCGCGGGGCGAAATGCCCTTGTTCTGCTTCTTGACCACCTTGGTGTAGTCGTCCCAGAAGCCTACAGCGCCAAAGCCCAGGAAAACCAGCAGGGTGAGCCAGATGTAGACGTTCGTCAGGTCGGCCCAGAGCAGCACGCTGGGCACGAGGGCGGCGGCGATGATCAGGCCGCCCATGGTGGGAGTGCCTTCCTTGGCCTGGTGGCAGGTGACTTCCTGCAGGATGTGCTGGCGGCAGCGCAGGGCCTTGAGCCATTCGATGAGCCTGGGGCCGAACAGAACGGAGATCACCAGCGCGGTGAGCAACGCGTACACGCTGCGGAAGGTGATGTAGCGGAAGACGTTGAACAGCGTGAACTGTGCCGCCAGGGGGACAAGCAGATGATAGATCATGCGCGCCCCCCCGTGTGTGCAAGGCCCGCCAGAAGCGCCTTGGCGTGTTCTTCCATGCGGCAGGAACGCGAGCCCTTCACCAGGATGGTGCCCCCGCCGGAAAGCCCGGCAAGGGCCTCAAGCACCTGGCCAGGTGCGTCCACGCGCGTCACGGCGACGCCGGGAGCGCCCTGGGCCACTGCCTGGGCGTATTCGCCCTGAAAAAATACGGAATCGGGCGCGGCTGCGGCGATGGCCGCGCCAAGCTCCCTGTGCGCTTCCATTGCGCCGGGGCCAAGCTCCTTCATGTCGCCCAGCACCAGCACCAGTCGTTCCTTTCCCGCCAGCAGGCGCGCGGCCTCGATGCTGCGGCGCATGGACAGCGGGTTGGCGTTGTAGGTGTCGTCCACCACACGCCAGCACCCGGACTCGGCGCAGCAGAAGCGCTGGTCAGGCAGGTTCGCTCCTGCCAGGCCGGAGGCGATGCGTTCGGCGTCGAGTCCCAGCATGTGGCAGGCGCCGACAACGGCAGCGGCGTTCTCGGCGAAGTGCGCGCCGCAGGCGGGCAGCTCGGCCCAGAAGGCCTGTCCGTCCATGATGACTTCATAGAGCCCGCCGCCCTCTGACAGCGTTTCCTCGAAGCGTGCGTAATACTTGGCGAAGCTGTTTTTGGTGGAAAAGCCTTCCACGTCCGGCAGCAGGGCCTGGGCCTCGGTCCAAAGCTCCGGGTAGTCCATGCAGCACAAACCGCGCCCGCCGGGGGCCAGATGCCGCAAAAGCGACGCCTTGGCGCGGGCCACGCCGGAGAGGTCGCCCAGGCCCTGCAAATGCGCGGGGCCGATGTTGAGCACCACGGCAAGGTCCGGGGCGATGATGGGGCCGAGTTCGTCCATGTCGCCGGGCTGGCTGATGCCCAGTTCCATGACCCAGGCGTCCTCCGTGCCATCGGCGGAGAGGATGGACAGGGGCAGGCCGATCTGGTTGTTGAAATTCTTGTGGTTCTTGGCCACGCGCAGCACGCCGCCCAGGGTCTGGGCCAGAAGCTCCTTCAGGGTCGTCTTGCCCGCCGTGCCGGTAACCGCCACCACCCTGGTCCCTTCGCGCGCGCCGAAGCGGTCGCGCCAGCAGCGGGCCAGGCGGCCCAGGGCCTTTTGCGTGTCGTCCACCACCACCACGGGGCAGGGCAGGCCCGGAAGCTCGCGGGCGGCCACGATGCACGCCGCGCCCGCCTGGGCGACGGTCTGGGCGAAGTCGTGGGCGTCGAACCGTTCCCCCCTGAGGCAGAAGAAGAGGTCGCCGGGGGCGACGGCGCGGCTGTCCGTGCACACGCGCAAGAGCTCCCGGTCCGCATCGGGACCGGAATACGCCTCGCCGTTCAGGCACAGGACCACATCGCGCAGGGAGAGCTTCATCCCTTGACCTCGTGCACCGCCCGCTTCACCGCTTCGACATCGGAGAAGGGGTGTTTGACATCGCCCACCTGCTGGTAGGCCTCGTGGCCCTTGCCCGCCACAAGCAGAGCGTCGCCGGGCTCAAGCAGGGCCACGGCCTTGAGCAGGGCCTGGTAGCGGTCGGCGTCCTCGATGACGCTCCTGGCCTTTTCCAGGCCGGGGCGCACATCGGCCATGATGGCCAGCGGATCTTCGTGGCGGGGGTTGTCCGAGGTGAGCACGCAGACGTCCGCCAGTTCGGCCACGGCGCGGCCCATGAGCGGCCGCTTGGTGCGGTCGCGATCGCCTCCGCAGCCGAACACGGTGATCAGCCGCTTGAAACCGGCGTTGCGCAGGGCGCGCTGCACGTTCACAAGCGCATCCGGCGTGTGGGCGTAGTCCACGAAGATGTCCAACCCATGGCTGTTGGACACGCGTTCCAGCCTGCCGGGGACCCCGGTGAAGGGGGCGAGCGGCTGCATGTCCGCCGGGCCCAGGCCCAGGCCCAGGGCCACGGCTTGCGCCGCCAGCAGATTGGAGGCGTTGTGCCTTCCCACCAGTCCGGACTTGAGGCTCCAGCACTTGCCTTCCCATTCCATGCGCAGATGCAGGCCGGTGGCCGTGCATTCCACCAGGCTACCGCGCAGCATGGGACCGTCGCCGCTTTGCGCGTCGTCCAGTGTGAAGCCCAGCGCGTCCGGGAATTCCTTCAGCAGCCGCGCGCCGTAAGGGTCGTCGGCATTTGCGGCCTTGTGCTTGTCCGGACGCGGGTATGCGCCGAAAAGCAGGCGTTTGGCCTGGTAGTACGTTTCGAAATCGTGGTGGTAGTCCAGGTGGTCCTGGGTCAGGTTGGTCAGCGCGGCGGCATCGAACTCCAGCCCGGCCACGCGCTTTTGGTGCAGGGCATGGGAGCTGGCCTCCATGATGACCGTATCCACCCCGGAGGCGGACATCTGGGCGAAGAGCTCGTGCAGCCGCCAGCAGCCGGGGGTGGTCAGGCTGGCGTCCACGCTGTGGCCGGGCCAGCGGTAGGCCACTGTGCCCAGCACGCCCACGCTGCGGCCGCAGGCGGAAAGCAGGCCTTCCAGAAGGTAGCTCACCGTGGTTTTGCCGTTGGTGCCGGTTATGCCCACCACCTGCATGGCCTGCTCGCGGGTGTTGAAATAGGCGTCGGCGAGTTCGCCCAACGTTTCAGCCGGATCCTCCACGCGCACGAGCGAGACCTGGAGATCGCCCGGCACGGCCGTCTCCTGGTCGACAACGATCCAGGAAGCCCCGCGGGCGATGGCGTCGGCAAGGTATGCCGCGGCCTTGTCCACCGCGCTGGGCATGAGCACGAAAACCTCGCCGGGAAGCACCTTGCGCGAGTCTGTGCGGACCATGAGCCCCCTGCCGACAAGCGCCAGCAGTTCGTTGAAGCGCGGGCCGTTCACTGCTTGGCCTCCTTATCTCCCTGTCCCAGCCAGAGGATGAACCCTCCGTCCTTGGCCGTGGTTCCGCCATCTGGCCAGGGTTCGCCCGGTGCGGGCTTCTGGTTCGTTATTTCCATGCCGCCGCCCTTGAGCGAGGGCACGATGCCGCGTTTGCCGAGGACTTCCAGCGCCCTGCGCACGGACAGCCCCATGAGGTTCGGCACCGTGGCGCCGCCGCCTTCCGCAGTGGGCGGGTGCGGGGCGCGCGCGGTCATGCTGCTTTCGGAAACGTCCTCCTGCCTGGGGACTTTGGCCTCTGGCAGGCGGCCGTAATAGGCCAGTGTCTTGAGGGCGATGTCGCGCACGGCGGGGGCGGCCACCACGCCGCCATAGACCACCGGGGTGGGCTCGTCCACGGCGACCATGAAGATGAACTCCGGCTTCTCCGCAGGCACGATGCCGACAAAGCTGGCCACGATGCCTTCGCCATACCCCTTGCCAGCGCCGCCCACCTTCTGTGCGGTTCCGGTCTTGCCGGCCATGCTGACTCCGGGAATGCGCGCCACCTTGCCGGTCCCGTCCTCCTCGACGACTTCGCGCATCATGGAAAGCACGCTGTCCGCGGTCTGCGCGCTGAACACGCGCGCGGGCTCGGGCAGTTCCTCGGCCGGGGGATCGAGCACCAGGCGCAGCGGGCGCGCAACGCCCTTGTTGGCCAGGCAGAGGTAGGCCTTGGCCATTTGTAGGCTGGTGACGCCGATGCCCTGTCCAAAGGACATGGCCGCCAGGTCGAATTCCGTCCATTCCTTGGCCTGGCGCAGGATGCCCGGCGATTCGCTGGGCAGCCCCAGGCCAGGGCGTTCGCCGAAGCCCAGGCCGCGCAGGGTGTTGTAGTAGGGCTGCGCGCCCAGGGCCAGGCCGATCTTGGCCGTGCCGATGTTGCTTGAGTAGCGCAGCACCCGGTTGGCCGAAAGCCAGCGATACGGGTGGGTGTCGCGGATGGTCTTGCCGCGCAGGGTCCATTTGCCGTTTTCGCAGTCGAAGACCTTGTTGGGGTCCACCACCTTGTTTTCCAGGGCGGAGGCAAAGAGGAAGGGCTTCATGGTGCTGCCCGGCTCGTAGATGTCCAGGGCGGCGCGGTTTCTGCGCACCGCGGGCTTGGTTTGCCGCGGGATGTTGGAATTGAAGAACGGGTAGTGGGCCAGGGCCAGGATGTCGCCCGTTTCCACGCGCACGACCATGGCCATGCCCGAACGACCGTTGAAGCGCGTCACCGCGTCCGCAAGGGCCTGTTCGGCGGCGTCCTGCACAACGGTGTCGATGGTCAGCCGCACGTCTTGCCCGCGGATGTTCATCTCGCGGCCTTCGTCGTCCAGGTACAGCCTCCGGCCGGAGGCGTCGCGCTGGACCACGAACTTGGCGCGTCCACCGGCCATGCGTTCGTCAAAGAGGTTCTCGACGCCTTCCAGCCCCTTGCCGTCCACATCCACGAAGCCGAGCACCTGCCCGGCCAGGTGCCGGTTGGGATACATGCGGCGGAATTCGCTGGTGAGGTGGATGCCCGGCAGATTGGCCTGCGCCAGGGCCTGGGCCTCGGCATCGTCGATTTGCCGCTTGACCCAGACGAAGCCCTTGCGCGAGGAGAGATCCTTCTGCAGGTTTTTCCTGGGAGCGCCCAGAATTTGCGCCAGCACCTGCGCGGTGCGGGCGGGGCTCTGTATCTCAACGGGCGAGGCGTACACGCTCTTGCTCTCCACGCTGGTGGCCAACAGGGCGTTGTTGCTGGCGTAAATGCGCCCGCGCTCGCCCAGTTCGAACTCCGTGGCCAGGTTCTGCTTGCCCGCCGCGGCGGAGAGCGTCGGCCCGAGGAAGAGCTGCACGTATCCCGCGCGGCACCACAAGGCCAGCCACAAGGACGCGAACACGAACGCGACGAAGACCAGCTTGAGCCTGACCACGTCCGTCTTGGTTCGGGCCTCCTTGGGCCGCTTGCGCTCGATGCGACTTTTGACCGCCATCTTCCATGATCCTTGCCGTTACTTGCCGTCTTCGGCGGACTGGGGCTTGCCCTGGTCCGTCATGATGCGCATTTGCCCCGGCCCCACGGGGATCAGCCCGTACACGGCGGCCAGCCGCTTCAGGCGATAGGGCGAAAGAAGATTGTTGCGCTCCACCTCAAGCTTGGTCGCCAGCGCCGTGCGGTTGCCCAGCTCCTTCTCCAGCTTGTTCAGGTCGTAGGCCAGGTCCATGCGCTCAATGTTGAGCCACACGCTGGAAAGCCCCAGCACAAGCACCCCCGCTATGGCCAGGAAAAAGGCCCCGACCCAGCCCTTGAGCCTGCTCACCGCGCACCTTCCGCGCCGGGCAGGCGCTCCGCCACGCGCAGCTTGGCGCTGCGGCTTCTGGGGTTGCGGTCCACTTCAAGCTGGGTGGGCTGCTGGGGCTTCTTGGTCAGCACCTTCAGAACCGGGATGCGGTCGCAGGTGCACACGGCCTGCTCAAGCGGACAGCGGCAGCCCTTGGCCCAATAGCGGAAACTCTCCTTCACCACGCGGTCCTCGGCGGAGTGGAAGGAGATGACGGCCACCCGGGCGCCCGGCTTCAGGCGGGTCACAATGCGTTCAAGAAAATACGACAATTCCTCAAGCTCATGATTCACGGCCATGCGCAGCCCCATGAAGGTGCGCGTGGCCGGGTGATTGCGCGCCTCGCGGCGGCGGTCGGGGGGGTACGCCCTGCTGACGATTTCCGCAAGCCGTGACGTGGTGGCGATCTCGGCCTGCTCGCGCGCGCGGATGATGGCCCGGGCGATCTTGCCGCCCAGCGGCTCCCCGCCCAGGTCGCGGATGATGCTCCTGAGGTCCTCGTAATGCGTCCGGTTTACGATGACCTTGGCCGAATCCATTCCGCTCGTGGCGTCCATGCGCATGTCCAGCGGCCCGTCCTGATGAAAGCTGAAGCCCCGCTCCGCCTCGTCCAACTGCAGCGAACTGACGCCCAGGTCCAGCATGGCCCCGTCCACCGCGTCCCAACCCGCCTCGTCCAAGGCTTCCTCGAACCTGCTGAAGGGCAGGTGGAAGGTCTTGGCGCGGCCGGGAAATTCCTCAAGACGCTTGCGGGCCAGGGCCAGCGCCTGCTCGTCGCGGTCCAGGCAAACCAGTTCGGCCGCGCCGCCGCTTGCCCGCAGAATGCCCAGGCTGTGCCCGGCCAGACCCAGGGTTCCGTCCAGGTAGCGCCCGCCCGGACGGGGAGAGAGATGCCCCACCACCTCTTCGAGCATCACCGGGATGTGGGGAACCTTTTCAGCCTCGGACATTTCCGCTCTCCCCCTAGAAGGGCAGCTTTATATTGGCCTGGGCCATCTCCGTGGAGACGTCCTCGGGGGTTTGCTCAAGAAGGGCCTCGAAGCGGTCCTTGTCCCATATTTCCATGCACTTGCCGCCGCCAACCAGCACCACGTCGCGGTCAAGGCGTCCGCTTTTGCGCAGGTGCGTGGGCAGTTGGATGCGGCCCTGCTTGTCGAGCACCACCTCCACGTAACCGGCAAAGGCCACGCGGCGGATGTTCTGCAGGGTGGGCGAGGGGGTGGCGGGCTTCTCCAGCTCGGCCACGAAGGCGTCCCACTGGGCCGGGGTGATGCCGATGATCTGCCCCTGGTAGATGGTCAGCACCAGCCGCCCGTCCTGCGATTCCGCCAGGAACTGGTCGCGGAACTCCGGGGTCAGCATGAGCCGACCCTTGGGATCCAGACTGCGGTGTGCGTGGCCAAGAAGTCTCACGTGTTCCCCTCTTCACTCCACTGTTTCCCACGAATTACCACTTCGCCCCACCTTTTTACGAAATTCAAACGGAAGTCAACACAAAAACCGTTTTCATCCGCCGGAAATGCGGTTAGTACTCGGTCCAGCACCGGCGCTGTATTTGGGGCTGGTGGTGAAGAGCAAGCAATGCCTAGTGGTTGGATGCCATGCTTCTGTCATAGACCGGAGCGATGTTTTTTGAGCCGACCGATAGAAGGAGAGCCCTTATGCACACCAAGATCATCGCCACCCTTGGCCCCGCAACGGAGACCGAAGAGGCCATCACAGCCCTGGTGGACGCCGGGGCGCGCATCTTCCGGCTCAATTTCTCCCACGGCGGCAAGGAGGGCTTCGTCAAGCTGGTGGGCATCATCCGCGCCCTGGAGCAGAAGACCGGCCTCACCCTGACCATTCTGCAGGATCTCTCCGGTCCCAAGATCCGCACCTGCGACATCGGCCGCGGCACGCTGGACATCGCCAAGGGGGCCGAGGTGCTGCTTGGCGCCCCCGGGCAAGAGGAAGGCCGTGACGAGCCCTTCATCTGCCTGGACCAGCCCGCGCTTCTGCGCAGCATCAACGTGGGCGAAACCGTGGCCCTTTCCGACGGCATGTTGCAGTTCAACGTGGTGGCCCGCGAGGGCGACCTGCTGCTGCGCCTGCGGGCCGAGAATTCCGGCATCGCCCCGGCGCGTAAGGGCATCGCCTTTCCCGGCAAGACCACGCCGCTGGCGGCCTTCACCGCCAAGGACAAGGACGACTTGGCCATCGGCATGGAGCTTGGCGTGGATGTGGTGGCCATGTCCTACGTGCAGAAGGCCGACGACATTTGCCACCTGAAGGCCGAGATGCGGAACATGGGCCGCGTGCTGCCCGTCATCGCCAAGCTGGAGCGGCAGAGCGCCATCCAGGGGCTGGACCGCATCCTTGAGGAGTGCGACGGCGTGATGGTTGCGCGCGGCGATTTGGGGCTTGAGTGCGAGCTGGCCCAGCTGCCCGCCCTGCAGAAGCGCATCATTAACGCGGCCAACGCCGCGGGCAAGCCGGTCATCGTGGCCACGCAGATGTTGTTGTCCATGGTTTCAAGCCCCATGCCCACCCGGGCGGAGACCACGGACGTGGCCAACGCCATCTTGGACGGGGCCGATTGCATCATGCTCTCGGAGGAGACGGCCATCGGCAAATACCCGGACAAGGCCGTGGCCTTTATGCGCAAAATCGCCACCTGGGCCGAGGAATTCTACTTCGAGAACCAGGGCGCCAACCCCAAGCCGCCCAGCGACCAGGAGCATCCGGCCAAGTTCCTGGCCTATTGCGCCTGCCTGCTGGCCCAGAAGACCCGCTCCAAGGCGCTGGTCACGCACTCCACCTCCGGGTCCACGGCGCGCATTCTGGCGGCGTGCCGGCCCAAGCAGCCGCTCTTCGCCCTGTCCCCGGACAGCCGCGTGCGCCACTTCACCAACTTCTCCTGGGGGGTGACCCCGGTGTCGCCCATCTCCGAGGAGGACAACCACCAGGAACGGGCCGAACGCTTTGTGCGCGAGTCGCCCCTGTTCAGCGGCGGCGATGTGGTTGTGGTTACCGCGGGGCAGCCCAAGCGAGGACAGTTGCAGACGCAAACCAACGTGGTCAAGGTCTACGAGAAATAGCCCATGGCCGCATCGGACAAAAAGGCCAGCATCGCCGACGCCCTGGATGAGCAGTACTACCAGATCAACCTGGACATCCTGGAGAGCTTCAGCAAGTACCGGCCGCCATTGAACCTGTTCCGGTTCAAGGAGGACGTGGCCCGCGTGCTGCCCTATTGCAAGGCCGGTGAGCGGCTTTCAAACGAGCAGGTGGAGCAGCTGGCCCAGCTGGTGGACGAGGGCCTGGTCTTCGTCTCGCGCGCCGACCACCCGGTGTACGTCAAGCACATCAGCTACCAGCTGGACCTGGTGCTGGTGGACAAGAACCTGCACGAGACCGAAATCGCCGACATCTTCACCCAGGCGCTCACCCGGCGGCTGGGGGAGTTCTTCGCCCAGCCCGTGCCCATGGTTTTCGCCAAGCTGTGGACCGACATGATGGTGCTTACCGAGTACCTGTTCCACGACGCCCACCGCATCCGGGCGCTTTCCCGGCGCCTGCACCCCACGCACAACCTGTGCAACCACTCCTTCAACTGCGGGGTCATGGGCCTGGCCGTGCACATCAAGGCCAACGCCCAGCACTACGAGGCCGGGGAGGTCAAGCGCAAGTTTTTGGATCACCTGACGGCAGGGCTGTTTCTGCACGACCTGGGCATGACCAAGATTCCGGCCTTTTTGCTGGAAAAGGACAAGCCCCTCACCGGGGACGAGCGGGCCAAGGTGCAGCGCCACACCCAACTGGGCTACGAAATGTTGGCCAAGCTGGACCTGCGTTTTCCCGAGGTGGAGGAGTGCGTCACCGACCATCACGAGCGCCTGAACGGCTCCGGCTACCCGCAGAAGAAGCAGGCCCCGGCCCTGGGCCAGGCGGCCCGGCTTTGCGCCCTGGTGGACAGCTTCTGCGCCATGACCGTGAAACGCCCTTTCGCCCCGGCCATGGAGCCGGCCAAGGCCGCGGCCCTGCTCGCCCAGGACGCCGCCTACGACCAGGAGCTTTCCCGCGTGTTGCAGGCCCTGGTGATGCTTGCGGGCAAAAAGTAGCCGCGGCTTGCAGGCGGGGAGACTCCTGCCTTAGCCGAAACACTCCATGAGCACCACGGTAAAGATAAGCGCGGGCAGCATGTTGGGCAGGGAAATGCGTTTGAGCTCCAGCAGGTTGATGCCCGTGCCGATGGTCATGACCCCGCCTACGGCGGAGAGTTCCGTCACGGTCTTGGCGTCGATGTGGCTGGCCAGCTTGGCCGCCAGCATGGTCAGCGACCCTTCGTAAAAGAGCACCGGAATGGCCGAGAGCACTGCTCCCACGCCGTACACCGAGGCGAAGGCGATGGTGGTCAGCCCGTCCAGAAAGCTCTTGGTGGAGAGCAGGGTCAGGTCGCCGCGCGCGGCCTCGTCCAGCGGCCCAAGAATGGCCAGCGATCCGCAGCAGAACACGGTGACCGAGAGCACCAGCCCATCGGCGAAGCGCGGGTTTTTCGAGCGCAGCCGACCCTTTATCCACAGGCTGGCGGCGGTCATGCGGTCCTCTAGGCGCAGCAGCCCGCCCACCACGCCGCCGCACACTAGGCTGGCGATGAGAATGGCCGGGCTTGTGCTGCGCAGGGTGAGGCGTATGCCCACCGCCAGCACCGAAAGCCCCAGGCCCTGGAATATGCATGCGCGCACGGCCTCGGGCAGAAAACGTCCCAGGCCGAGCCCGGCCAGGCCCCCGGCCAGGATCGCTCCCGCGTTCATGATGGCGCCAGTCGGCAGCATGGAGACTCCTTTCGCGCGCCCTTCTGGCGGACGCGACATATCGGCTCCGGGCGCTCATGGCGCCGGAGAATGGTTGCGTGGGGGCGTGTTCAGGCCTTGGAGCCGACGAGGTTCTGCCGCGCGCGGGCCAGCACGCGCCTGCACAGGCTCAGTTCATGGGCGTCGATGCCCGCGCAGGCCTGGTCCAGCACGCCCTGCACCAGGGCCGCCAGGACAGGCATGTCCGCGCGGCCCCGCTCGCTGAGGGCCAAGAGCCGCTCCCGCCGATCGGACGCCCCGGGCTTGCGGCGCACGTAGCCCTGGCGCTCCAGCCCGGCCACCAGCCGTGCGATGGTGGTTTTGTCCTTGATGAGCCGCTGTCCCAGCTCCTGCTGGGTGAGGCCTTCGGCGTCCCAGATATGCACGAGGGCGGTCCATTGCTCGCCGGTCACCGCGTGGCCCCCGGCCGCGAATTCCTGGTTGATGCGCCGGAGCACGGCCTTGGAGAACTGCGTTGCCAGATGGCCCAGGGAGTCCCTGAGCAGGTATCGTGATGACGTTGGATGCATGAAGTTGTTGTATGCAACTTGTTTCGGGCGGTCAAGCCGCAGCCGTCCTGGCGGGAATTGCCGCCAATTTCCCTCTTGAAATGCGTAGCGGAGGCATTACATTGCCGACCTTGCGCCAGCGGCGACACGAATGCGGAGCGAGGAGGAACCGGGATGCAGAAGGGAGAAAAGGGCGGAGCCAGGCGGATTGGATGGCTTGTTCTGGTTGCGGCGTTGGCCGTGCTGGCCGGGTGGTTGTTCCGACCGGAGCTGGGGCGTCTGCTGGGCCGCGAGGAAGCCCAGCCCAGGGCGGTCACCGCGCGTGGCGACCTGGCCGCAGATGAAAAAAGCACCATAGATCTTTTCGAGCACTCCAAGGACGCGGTGGTCTTCATCACCACCACCCAGCGCGTGGTGGAGTTCTGGAGCCGCAATGCGTTCACCATCCCGCGCGGTGCGGGCTCCGGTTTTCTTTGGGACGAGAAGGGCCATGTGGTGACCAACTACCACGTCATCGCCGGGGCCGCAGAGGCCAGGGTGCGCCTTTCCGACGGCAAGGAGCATGTGGCCGCGCTGGTGGGGGCCAGCCCCATGCACGACCTGGCCGTGCTGCGCATCGACGCCAAGTCCGAGCGGGCGCCGCTGCCCGTGGGCTCCTCGGCGGACCTCAAGGTGGGGCAGAAGGTTTTCGCCATCGGCAACCCCTTCGGCCTGGACTGGACCCTCACCACGGGCATCGTCTCCGCCCTGGACCGCTCCCTGAAAGGGGATGACGGCGCGGTCATCGAGCACCTCATCCAGACCGACGCGGCCATCAATCCCGGCAATTCCGGCGGCCCGCTCCTGGACTCCGCCGGAAGGCTCATCGGGGTGAACACCGCCATCTACAGCCCCTCCGGCGCAAGCGCCGGGGTGGGCTTCGCCGTTCCCGTGGACACGGTGAACCGCGTGGTGCCGCAGCTCATCGCCAAGGGCCGCTACCTGCGCCCGGCGCTTGGCATCGAGGTGGACCAACGCGTGAACGAGTACGCCGCTGCGCACATGGACGTGAAGGGCGTGCTGGTGCTGCGGGTGCGCCCGGGGTCCGGGGCGCAGGCGGCCGGGCTTGTGGCCGCGCGCGTGAACCCGGACGGCTCCTTCACTCCGGGCGATGTCATTACCCATGTCGAGGGCAAGGCCGTGGAGTCCGTGCAGGCGTTGCTTTCGCGTCTGGACGACTTCCGGCCCGGCGATACCGTGCGGTTGACCCTGCTGCGTGATGGAAAAGAGGTTGAGGCCGCTGTGATGCTGCAGGCGGAGGGCGCCCAGGCGGGTTAGGCCGCTGGCCGGGTGCGCCGGGGGATCATGGACAGGACGTTCTCCATCTCGGCGTTGTGCACGGGCTTGCCCACGTAGTGGTCCATGCCCGCCTTGAGGAAACGCTCCTTGTCGCCGGGCAGGGCGTAGGCCGTGAGCGCCACGATGGGCACGCCGGAACGCTCGGGGTCGGATAGGGCGCGAATGGCCTCGGTAGCTTCCAGGCCGTCCATCTCCGGCATCTGGATGTCCATGAGCACGCAGTCGAAGCCGTCCCGCCGCACGGCCGCCACGGCGTCGCGCCCGTTGCCGCAGCATTCCACGCTGTGGCCCATCTTGCGCAGCATCAGGGCTGTGGCCAATTGGCTGATGGGTTCGTCCTCGACCAGAAGGACGCGCAAGGGAAGGGCGGAGTCGCGCGGGGGCGTGGCCCTGGGGCTTCCGTTGGCGCGGGGGCCTGCCGCGCGGGCTTTCAGGGCTATGGTTATGGCTGTGCCCGCGCCTTCCTCGCTGTCCACCAGAATGCCGCCTCCCAGGAACTCCACCATGCGCTTGACGATGGCCAGGCCCAGGCCCGCGCCCTCGAACTTGCGCAGGTAGGAGGCGTCCACCTGGGTGAAGCGCCGGAACACCTGGGCGATCTTGCCGTCCGGGATGCCGATGCCCGTGTCGCTGACGGTGATGTAGAGGTGCAATACCGATGGGTCGCGGCCTGAAGGCTGGGTCCAGCACTCCAACCGCACGGAGCCGCCGGGCGTGTATTTTACCGCGTTGCCCACGAGATTGAAGAGGATCTGGTGCAGGCGGGCCTCGTCGCCCAAAATCTGCTCGGGCACGCCCGGATCCACCGAAGCGGTGAGGGCGAGTTTCTTTTCCCGGCAGGGCACCAGGAAGACGCACAGCACGGCCTTGAACAGCTCGCGCAGGGAAAAGGGCTTGCTTGCGGGCTCCGCCTGACCGGAATCCATGCGCGAAAGCTCCAGGATGTTGTTCAGCAGGGACAGAAGCCTGCGCCCGGCCTCGTGGGCCATGCCTGTGTAGGTCTCGCGTTCCTGCTTGTTCAGGGGTCCGCGCAGCACCTGCAGCATTCCCAGTACGCCGTTCAGCGGCGTGCGTATCTCATGGCTCATGTTGGCCAGGAACTCGCCCTTGGACACGTTGGCCGCCTCGGCTTCCTCCTTGGCGCGCCTGAGGTCGGCTTCGGCCTGCTTGCGGGCGGTGTCGTCCTGGACGATGAGCAGCAGAAAGTCCGGCTCTCCCGCCGGATCGCGGATGAGCGTCGCTTCGATGCGCACCCAGACATGCCCGCCTGAACGCGTGACGGCGCGGCGTTCCCACGCGACCGGGCGCGATCCTTGGGCGGGCGGCCGGAGCAGCAGCCCCAGACCGTCCTCCTGGTCTTCGGCGGACAGTATGTCCTGTACGGCCTTCCCCGGCAGGGTTCCCGAAGGGTAGCCGAGAATTTCGCGGAGCCTGGCGTTGACGCGCAGCCAGCGTCCCGAAAGGGCGACATGGGCCATGCCAACGGAAGCCTGCTCGAAGGTGGCCTCAAGGCGTTGCTGGGCGCGCAGATCCTCGTCCTGCCGGGAGCGTTTGGGAGCCGGCGCATCGGCAGGCCCCTTTGGGACCGCTTGATCTGGCTGGTTGGACATGGCGCTTTCCTGTTGCCTTCCCGTCGGGGGGGATGGTGATGCCGGGAAAAGGGTATTGACCCATCTATCCCGCTATCCCCCCCCGGAGGAGCTGTCAAGGGAAAGCGTGGCGCGCGCTACTCTTCGGTTTCCAGATCGATGAGTCCGAGGCGGGCGGCGTAGCGCACCAGGGCCACCGGGCTTTTGATGCCCAGCTTGGCCAGGATGTTCGTGCGGTGGTTCTCTACCGTCTTGCGCGAGATGAACAGCCGCTCGGCGATGACGGCCGGGGCGTGCCCCTCGGCCAGCAGACGGAGCACCTGCTGCTCCCGGCGCGAGAGCTTGCCGTAGGCGGCGTCGGTGGTGCGGGTTTCCTCGTTGGGGCGGGCGAGCAGTTCCGTCACCACGCGCGGGGAGAGGGAGCCGTCCAGGTACTGGCGTCCGGCCATGACGGCATCGAGCGCCTGCAGAAGCTGCTCGCGGCTGGATTCCTTGGCCAGATAGCCCGAGACACCGGCCTGGAAGGCGGTGGCGATGAAGTCCACCTTGGAATGCATACTGAGCATGACCACCTTGGTCTGCGGGGCCAGGGCCAGGATGTCCCGCGCCAGGTCGATGCCGTTGCCGTCGGGCAGCGAGATGTCCACAATGACAAGATCGGGCTTGATGCTGCGCGCCTGGGCCAGGCCCTCGGCGCAGTTTCCGGCTTCGCCGGCTATTTCGTAGGCGGCCCCGGAGCGGACGATGGTTTTCAGTCCGTCGCGGAACATTGGGTGATCGTCAATGATGAGAATCTTGTATTTCGCCGACATTGTTACGGTTCTCCACTGGTATTTCGATGTGTACGAGCATTCCCCGGCCCGGGCGCGAGCGCAGGCTCATCAGACCTCCCAAAAGCCGGGCGCGTTCCCTCATGCCCCAAAGGCCCATGCGTCGCGCTTCGCGGAATTCCTCCTGGCGCTTTTCCAGGTCCACGCCCTGGCCGTTGTCCTCCACGCGGACAATGACGCTGGGATGGGAGTGCACCATGCGCACGGTGACCTGGGTCGCGTGGGCGTGCTTGCGGATGTTTGTGAGGGATTCCTGAACCATTCTGTAAATATGGATTTGCGTCTCGAAACCGAGGCGCAGGCCGTCCATGCCGTCGGCATAGAAGTCCACGGCGATGCCGGTGCGGGTGGCGAAGTCCGCGCAGTAGCGCGACATGGTGCGCACCAGCCCCAGGTCCTCAAGCCCCGGCGGCAAAAGATCGTACGCCAGGTCGCGGATGGCGGTGATGGCGGCCGAGAGCCTATCCGCCAGGGAGGCCAGCTGGCGCGGAAGCGATTCGGCGTCCGGTCCGGGCGGATCGAGCAGGCCGCCAAGGTCCATTTTGAGGGTGGCCAGGTCCTGGGCAAGATGGTCGTGCAGCTCCGTGGCGATGCGCAGGCGCTCGGTCTCCTGGGCCTTGATGAGCTCACGCGAGAGCACGAGCATGTGGGCCTCGGTGCGGGCGGTCTGGGCCAGGCGGCCAAGCTTGTCGGCCACGGCGTCCAGCAGGTTGCGCTCCTCCCGCAGGAACGGCCCCTCGTCGCTTGGCGGGCGGGGATCCAGATAGCACACCTCGATTTCGCCGATGCGCTCGCCTTGGATGGAGACGGGGCTTTTTTGGCAGGCCGCGCCGCGCGTGCGCCGGTAGTTCCCGGTGCGGATGTCGTGCTCGCCTTGCGGGGTGCTCATGCGGATGCGGGCGCAGGCGCTTTCCGGAAACTGCCAGGAGGCGCAGACAAGTTCCGCCACCTGCCGGAGAACCTCCTCCATGGGCAGCTCGCGGTTTTGCGCCAGACGCGAGATGGCATAGAGGCAGTTGAGCTCCTTCACGCGCTCGCGCAGGGCGCGCAGCACCCGTTCGTGCTCCAGCGCAAGCGCCGCGTCGCGGGCCTCGCCTTCGCGCAGTCGTGCGAGCTCCTCCGCGAGCTGTGCCTTTGTCTTGCGCATGTCCTGCATGGGTGTCCGCCTGGCGCACCGGGTTCGCCCCGGAACCCCGAACGCTAGCACGGGGCGTGCGCCGCGCCAAGTCCGGGGTGGGGCTCCCCCCCGGCCGGGGCCGGAGGGGAGCTGTACGTCCGTCTAGCTTTCCAGGATCTTCCTGGCGGTTTCGTCCTGCACTTCGGTGATGAAGGGAATGCCGGTCTCCACGGCCGTCTCGCGGTTGGCGGCGGCGATGTCGTTGCGGCTGATCTGCGAGAGGGTGAAGCGGCGCGCCCCGGCCAGCAACTGCTGCAGGCCAGCGGAGAGCTTGTCGGCCAGGGTGCAGAAGGCGATGGCTCCGTAGGGGATGTTCTTCATCTCCTTGGCGCCCACGCGCTTTTTGACATCCTCAAAGCAGGCGAAGATCTGTTCCGGGCTCTTGCCCAGGTCGCTGACGGTCTTGGGCAGGGCGTCCCAGTTGCCGTGAACCTTCTCGCGGCGCTCGGGATGGAGCGCGCCCTCGATGTTGGCCCCCAGGAAGCCGGGGATCATGATGGCGCGGCCCATGCAGATGAGTTTGACGAAGGGCGCGCCCAGCGCCATGGCCTTGAACACGTGGTCCTCGCGGGCGAAGCCGCCGGCGAAGGACATGTCCACCACCTTCTGGCCGCGCGCGGCGAGCAGGGCCGCGTATTCGCGCGCCTTGGCGTGCAGCAGGATGGACGGCACGCCCCAGGTCTCCATCATGTTCCAGGGGCTCATGCCGGTGCCGCCGCCGGAGCCGTCGATGGTCAGGAGGTCAAGTCCGGCATCGGTGGCGTACTTGATGCTCATGGCCAGCGCTTCCATGCCGTAGGAGCCGGTCTTGAGGGAGATGCGCTTGTAGCCCAGCTTGCGCAGGTAGGCCACGGCCTCCATGAAGTTCTCGCGCACCTGGGCCTCGGTGGAGAGGTCGGTGTAGCCGAGGCGGCTGTGGCGGGCGAAGCCGTGGATGGCGCCGCTCTTGAACGCCTCCTGGACCTTCTTGTCCTCGGGGTCCGGGTCCACCAGGTAGCCGCGCTTCTTGAGGAAGAGGGCGTAATCCAGGCTGGTGACCTCGATTTCGCCGCCGATGTTCTTGGCGCCCTGGCCCCACTTGAGCTCCAGGCAGACCTTGTCGCCGTATTTGTTGATGACGTACTCGGCCACGCCGTTGCGCGTGTCCTCCACGTTCATCTGCACAATGATGGCCCCAAACCCGTCGTTGTAGCGCAGGTAGGTCTCCACGCGGCGGTCCAGTTCCGGGGCCTTGGTGATCTTCTTGCCCGTGAGCTTGCTTTCGCGATCCACGCCGACCACGTTTTCGCCCACCACCACGGGGATGCCCGCCAGCGAACCGCCGATGGCGAAGGAGTCCCAGTACTTGGCGGCGATGAAGGTGGAGCCCAGCGCGCCGGTCATGAGCGGCAGGCGGCATTTGACGGGGTCCTGGCGGCCGAAGGTGGTCTCAAGGTTGACCTTGGTGAACAGGCAGTTGTCCGGCGAGTTGGACACGCCCTTGGCCAGGCCGTCGGCGCCGTAGTTGTAGCCCTGGATGCGCAGGGAGTTGTAGCTGACGCCCACGTGGCAGGTGTTGCCGCTGCCCGCGGTGACCTTGCCGAAGTCGCGCGGGTAGAGCAGGCTGCGGCCCTTGAGGCTGGAGAGCCACGTCTCGCACTTGCCGGCGCAGTCGCTGCGGCACAGGGTGCACAGGCCGGACTCGCAGGGGTTGCCCCTGTTCATGGTGTTCAGAACGTCATTGCTTTTGGACCACTGAGACATGTTACCTCCAAGCTGGAATGATTCCCCCGAGAAACACAATTGCCCCTGCCCTTGGCGCGTGCGCGGCGCAAAAAAAGCGGACGGTCCCCCCGCGATTTGCGGGGACGGCCGTCCGCGCGCCTGCGTGCGGTGCGTCAGGAGAACCCGCGCGGGTACTCCTCGACCATCCGGCGCGAGGACACCTGATTGGAGAGAAAGGCGACCTTCTCCTCCAGGGCCTCCACCTTCTTGCGCAGCGTGCGCAGCTCCTGTTCCATCAGCTCCTTCTCGGCGCGTTCCGTCGCCTCGGCCCGGAACTGCCTGTGCGCGTATTCGGAATTGCTCGGCATGGTTCCCACCTCCCGCTGAACGGCGCTCCCATGCAGTTGCATAGGCTGCCGGGAAAGAGTCCTATGATGTCTTGTGGTATCCCTGCGCGTGGCTACGGGAAATAGGTGAAAGCGCCATTTGGGGCGGGATATCGGCGCTGTCTGTTCGGGAGTATCTCCCGTTATAGGGAGTTTTTCCCGAATGCGGTGAGCGGAGAACAGAGAATCGCCGTTGCCGATCGACGGATCACGGCGGCTTGAGCGGCGGTGCGAAGGGGAGGCGGACGCGAGCGAAACGCCCCGCCGGAGCGCAACTCCGACGGGGCGTTTCGTGTTTGGAAGGCCGGAACTAGCCGCCGGTCTTCATGCGTTCGATGATGGTGCGCAGGGTTTGCGCCTGGTTGGCCAACTCGCCCACGGCCTGCGCCGACTCGTTCATGGCGCTGGCGGTCTCCCCGGAGATGCGGTTGATGTCCTCGATGCTGCGGCCGATCTCCTCGCTGGCGGCGGACTGTTCCTCGCTGGCCGCGGCGATGGAGCGCACCTGGTCGGTGGAGACATCCACCATGGAGACGATCTGGGTGAGGGCCTCGCCGGACTGGTTGGCCAGATCCGTGGCCTGCTCGATGGTGGCCACGGAGTGCTCCACGTTTTCCAGGTTCTTCCTGGCGCCGAGCTGGATGCCGCTGACCGCGTCGCCCACTTCCTTGGTGGCGGTCATGGTCTTTTCGGCCAGCTTGCGCACCTCGTCGGCCACCACGGCGAAGCCGCGTCCGGCGTCGCCCGCGCGGGCGGCCTCGATGGCGGCGTTGAGCGCCAGCAGGTTGGTCTGGTCGGCGATGTCGCTGATGACGTTCATGATCTGGCCGATGCCCTCGGCCTGCTTGCCCAGTTGGGCCATGTCGTCCTTGAGGACGACGGACTTCCGCTGGACCTCGGTGATGCTCTCCACGGCCTTTTTGACCACCTGGGCGCCCTCGGCCGCCTTGGCCTTCGCTCCGGCGGAGGAGTCCGCCGCCTGGGAGGCGTTCTTGGCCACCTCAAGCACGGTGGCGTTCATCTCCTCCATGGCCGTGGCGGTTTCGGCCACGCGCTGGGACTGGATCTCGGTGCCGCGGCTGGACTGCTCGATCTGGGCGGAGAGCTCCTCGCTCGCGGAGCTGATGACCTCCACAATGGTCTCCAGCTGCTGTGCGGCGTGGATCATGCCTTCGGTCTTGGCCCGCTCGGCCTGCAGCTTGGCCTCCACGGCCTCGGTCTGGTCCAGCCATATGGAGATGGTGCCAAGAAGCTGGCCCTTTGCGCCGAAGAAGGGCGAGGACGAGATGCGCACGTGCCGCTTTTTCCCGGTCCTGGTCTCGACATCGGCATCGGAGCGAAGGGGCTTCTTTTCCCGCAAGGCGCGGGTGGAAACGGTCTCGCGGCTTTTTTCGCCGAAGATGAATTCGCCGGAACCCCGTCCATAGTAGTCTTCCGGCTTGCCGGGAATTTCCATCAGGTCGGTCATGGCCTGGTTGGAGTAGAGCAGGGTGTCGTCCGGCCCGAACACGGAGAAGGGCGCGGCCACGCCGCTCATGAGGCCCTGGCTGAAGGCCAGCTCCTTGCGCAGCTTGTCGACCATGACCCGTATCGCATCGGCGAGCTCGCCGATTTCGTCCTTGAGCCGGATGTCCAGCTCGGCGCTGAAGTCGCCATTGGCGATGCGCTTGGAGAAATCCACGCAGCCGGTGAGGGGCCTGTGGATGCGTCGGCCTGTGTACACGCAGGCCAGGGTCATGAGCAGCATCACCAGCGCGCCGCCGCACAGGGCGAGGGTGAGCATGGTCTTGGAGGCGCTGTCGTAGTCGGCCAGAATGGCGGCGGAACGCTTGTCCTGCAACTTGGTGAGCTCGGCCAACACCACCTTGATATCGCGCCAGACCGGGGTTTCCTTGCTCCGCAGCAGTTCCGCCGCCTCGGCGGTCTTGCCTTCCCCGGCCAGGGCCATCACCTCAAGCTTCAGCTTGTGGGCCTGGTCCCACAGTTCTGCCAGCTTGGGCAGGCCGTCCTTGAGGGGCCCCTGCACCTTGGCGCGCACCAGGTCCAGATCCTCATGGAAGGATTGATTTGCGGCTTCGTAGTTCTTTTTCGCCTTGTCGTCCGCCGGGTTGAGCACCACGTTGCGCGTGGCCTGCTCGGTCTGCAGGCCCTGGGCGTACATGTCGCGGAAGGCCGCGCTGACGGGTTCCTCTTCATTGACGATTATATGGAAGGCGTGGTCGGCCTTCTGGGAAGAGAGCCACAACATGCCGAGCAGCACGCCGCAGCCGCAGACGGTGAGCGCCGTCAGAAGGATGAGCAGTTTTTTGATGTTGAGTTGCTGCATTTGTAATACTCCTGGTGTGTTGTATCGTCACGCTCTGCCCTGGACGGTCCAGGGAGGAGCGATGAATGTTCTGCTGCGCAAAAAACGGGCGCGAGGGGGGGCGACCGTTCCAAAAGTGAAAGGGGCGGCTATTTCAGCTCCGTGTGGGCGAGGGAGGGGGAGCGATGACGCTGCTGGCCCACTATTGCGTATGTTTATGCGCGAATTTCTGGTTGAAGTCAAAGTGTTCAACATGGGAGAAAGGCATTTACCCCGTATCGGGGCTGAAAAGACAGACGTATTTTTTTTAAAAAAACTACGTATCGTGCTCACGGCGTATGACGCGAGATGAGGGCGCACCCTTGGAGGCCTGTTTTGATTGCCCGCAATCGAGCGCAGGCCTGGGGAGCGGCTGGCCTGATGCTTTCGTGAACGCTTTTTTCTTGCCGTGCCCGGGCGATATGGCGTAAGCGAATCCATACTTGGGAACGTTGCGGCGTGTGCTCACCCGCCGTCATTCCATTCTGGAGGAAGCCGATGATCGACCCTGTGCGTATTGTCCTTGGCCGGAGTCCTGCCCCGCGAGTGTTTCTGGCGCTGACCCTGGCGTCGTGCCTGCTTGTGTGCGCCTGCGGCAAGGGCGACGACGACGCGAAGGACGACCAGCCCGTCGCGGTCGCCACTCTTGTGCTGCAGCCCAGGACCGTGCCTTTGGTGTCGGAATTCACGGGCCGCACGGACTCCGAGTCCACGGTGGAGCTCCGGGCGCGCATCAGCGGTTTTCTTAAAAAGATAAATTTTGTTGAGGGCTCCCTGGTCAAGAAGGGGGATCTGCTCTTCGTCATCGACCCCGTGGAGCAGCAGAACACCCTGGCCCGCACCAGCGCCGACGTGGCCCGCGACAAGGCCCAGCTGGACTACGCGCGCAAAGAGCGCGCGCGCTTCGAGGCCCTGGTGAAGCAGGGCGCCGTGAGCCAGCAGGAGTACGACGCCAAGGTGACCAACGAGCGGCAGCTTGCCGCCAGCGTGGCCGCAGCCGCCGCCACGGCCAGCGAGGCCCGCGTGAATTTGGGCTACACCCGGGTGCTGGCCCCGCAGGACGGCCGCATCGGCAAGAGCAATTTCAAGGTGGGCGATCTGGTGAACCCTGGAGAGAACAGCCTTCTGGCCACCATCTCCGCCACGGACAACTTCACCGTCACCTTCAACATCACCGAGCGCGACTACCTTTACGTGGCCAAGGAGTATGTGGAGGCCAAGGCCAAGGGCGCGGAGTACAAGCCGCAGCCCGCCACGGTGGTCCTGGCGGACGGGTCGGTGTATCCCCACCAAGGCTTCATCGACATGGCCGACCGGGCCATCGACCCCTCCACCGGAACGCTTCCCGTGCGCGCGGTGTTCCCCAATCCCGACGGCATCATCAAGCCCGGCCTCTTCGCCAAGGTGCGCATCGAGGGCGGCGTGGCCCAGAACGCTCTGCTCGTGCCCGAACAGGCCATCAGCGACGTGCAGGGCAACAAGATCGTCTTCGTGGTGGACAAGGACGGCAAGGCCCAGAGCCGCCCGGTGACGTTCGGCCGCCGGGTGGAGGCCGCCTTCCTTGCGGAAAAGGGGCTGGCCCCCGGCGAGACCATCATCGTCGACGGTTGGCAGAAGGTGCGCAGCGGCACTCCCGTGGTTGCCGCGCCCGTCCCGCCAGCCGCCCCCGCAGGGCAGCCTGCGGCGCAGCAGGCCGCGCCCGCGGCAGGTCAGGGCGGCCAGTCCGGATCGTAACGAATGCCGGGGAGGGCGCGCCCTCCCCGGACGGAACAGCGCGTTTTCGCTTCCTCCATCCGATTCGGCGCGTCCGCGCCAGCACAAGGGAGCCTCTGGATGGTCAATTTCTTCATTCACCGCCCTATTTTCTCGGCCGTCATCTCCATCATCATCACCATTGTCGGCGGCCTGTGCATCGCCGTTCTGCCCGTCTCCCAGTTTCCCAGCCGCATCGCGCCCTCCACCGTGCAGGTGGTGGCCAGCTACAGCGGCGCCAGCGCCCAGGTGGTGGAGGAGACCGTGGCCGCGCCCATCGAGCAGCAGGTGAACGGCGCGGACGGAATGCTCTACATGAACTCCGTGAGCTCCAACGACGGCCGCATGGTGCTGAACGTCTCGTTTGACGCCAATCGCGATCTGGAGCTGGCCACGGTGGACGTGCAGAACCGCGTGCAGCTGGCCACGCCAAGCCTGCCTGCGGACGTGACCCGCGCGGGCGTTTCGGTGATGAAGCAGTCGCCGGACATGGTGCTGGTGGTGAACCTCACTTCGCCCAAGGGCATCTACGACTCGCTGTTTCTGGAGAACTACGCGCGCATCAATCTCGTGGACGCCATCAGCCGCATTCCCGGCGTGGGCAACGTGACCCTGGCGGCCAACCTCACCTATGGAATGCGCGTCTGGCTCGATCCGAACAAGATGACCGAGCTGGGCCTGACCGCCGTGGATGTGGCCAACGCCATTTCCGAACAGAACGTGCAGGCTCCGGCGGGTCAGTTCGGCCAGCAGCCAGCACCGGAAATCGTCGCCAACCAGATCACCGTGCAGGTGAAGGGGCGGCTCAGCGAACCCTCGGAGTTCGAGAACATCATTCTGCGGGCGGGCACGGCCGGCAACATCGTCCGCGTAAAGGACGTGGGCCGCGTGGAACTGGGCAGCGAGAGCTACCGCGGCTACTCCAGGCTCAACACCCAGCCCACCTCCACCATCTGCATCTACCAGCTGCCCGGCGCCAACGCCATCGACCTGTCCAACAAGCTGCGCGCGCTCATGGCCGACCGCGCCAAGAGCTTCCCCGAGGGCATGGAGTACAAGATCCCCTTCGACACCACGCGCTTTGTGCGCGCCTCCATCGAAAGCGTGCTGCACACGCTTTTCGAGGCGGTGATCCTGGTGCTCGTGGTGGTGTTCATCTTCCTGCAGGACTGGCGGGCCACCCTCATTCCCATGATCACGGTGCCGGTGGCGCTCATCGGCACGTTCGCCTCGTTCCCGCTTCTGGGCTTCTCCATCAACACCATAACGCTCTTCGCCATGGTGCTGGCCATCGGCATCGTGGTGGACGACGCCATCGTGGTGGTGGAGGCCGTGCAGCACAAGATCGATCACGACGGGCTTGCGCCCATCGAGGCCACAAAAAAGGCCATGTCCGAGGTGGCCGGGCCCATCGTGGCCATTTCCCTGGTGCTCATGAGCGTGTTTCTGCCCTCGGCCTTCATGAGCGGCACCACCGGACGCCTGTACCAGCAGTTCGCGGTGACGGTGGCCGTTTCCGTGGGTATTTCGGCCCTGAACGCGCTGACCCTCTCCCCGGCCCTGTGCTCCATCCTGCTCCGCCCCGCCCAGGAGAAGTCCGGTGCGCTGGGCCGCTTCTTCGGGGCCTTCAACCGCGGCTTCGAATCCTTGACGCGCGGGTACGGCGAGCTGGTGAAGAAGGCCATCCGCATGTCGGGCATCGTCTTGTTGGCCCTGGGCGGCGTGGTGCTGGGCACGGGCGGGGTGCTCAAGGTGCTGCCCACGGGCTTTGTGCCCAGCGAGGACATGGGCTACTACATCGTGGCCGTGAACCTGCCCGAGGCGGCCTCCCTCAAGCGCAACGACGCGCTGGTGAAGAAGATGGAGGCCGTGCTGGTGAACGACCCCGCCGTGGCCGACACCATCGTGCTGGGCGGGCTGAACATCCTCACCGGCGGCTACAGCTCCTACACCTCCTGCCTGTTCGTGGTGCTCAAGCCCTGGGACGAGCGCACCACGCCGCAGCTTTCCCTGGGCGCTTCGCTCAAGCGCGCCCAGGCCGCCTTCAGCCAGATGCCGGAGGCCCGCATCGTCTGCATTCCGCCGCCAACCGTGCCCGGCATGGGCAGTACCGGCGGCTACCAGTTCGAGATGCAGGACCGCGGCAGCAAATCCGTGGCCGAGCTGGCCCGGAATTCGGGCGAGCTGTGGAAGGCCGTGGCCGCGAACAAGGCCGTTGGCGGGGCTTTTACGGACTTCAGCGTGAACGTGCCGCAGTACTTCTTCGACGTGGACCGGGAGAAGGTGAAGAGCCAGGGCGTGGCCTTGAGCGACGTGTTCAACACCCTGCAGATCATGCTTGGCGGAAAGTACGTCAACGACTTCAACAAGTTTGGGCGCACATACAGGGTAATGCTCCAGGCCGAGTCCCAATACCGCGCCACGGAGGCGGATCTCTCCCGCTTCTTTGTGCGCAATTCCTCCGGGGTCATGGTGCCCCTGAACACCTTGGGCGCGGGCGCCAGCATCAAGGGGCCGGAATACATCCGCCGCTACAACCTGTACCGCGCGGTGGAGTTCACCTCCGGCGCGGCGCCGGGCCACAGCACGGGTGAACTCATCGCCGCAGTGGAGCGGGCTGCGGCCAAGAACCTGCCGCAGGGCTACGGCATGGAGTGGACGGGCATCGCCTTTCAGGAGAAGCAGTCCGGTTCGCAGGCCGTGGTGGCCTTCGGCATGGGCCTCTTGATGGTTTTCCTGGTGCTGGCCGCGCAGTACGAGTCCTGGTCCATCCCCTTCGCGGTCATCCTGTCCATTCCCACCAGCGTGTTCGGCGCCATGACGGGCCAGATGCTGCGCGGCTTCGACAACAACGTGTACGCGCAAATCGGCCTGGTTGTGCTCATCGGCCTGGCGGCCAAGAACGCCATCCTCATCGTGGAGTTCGCCAAGGTGCGGCGCGAGTCCGGCCTGCCCACGGCCGAGGCCGCTCTGGAAGGCGCGTTGGCGCGCTTCCGGCCCATCCTCATGACCAGCTTCGCCTTCATCCTGGGCGTGGTGCCCCTGGCCCTGGCCAAGGGCGCGGGCGCGGCCGCGCGCAATACCATGGGCACGGCGGTGTTCGGCGGAATGCTGTGCGCCGCGGCCATGGGCGTGGTGCTCATTCCCGTGCTGTACAGCGTTATCCAGAACCTTTCGGAGCGCCTGCGCGCCAAGCGCGGGCCAGGCGCGCAGGGCGGCAAGGGGGGCGCATGAGCGCATGACCGGGCAGAAGGCGCGTACCGGGCGGCTCGCCGCCTCGCTGCACCGCCTGCTCATCCGGCGGCTGCTGGGCATGACGGCGCTGATTTGCGCGCTCATGGCCGGCGGCGCGTTCCTGCGCATGTACACGCAGTATGACGATCTGGTCATTGAGAATTCCCTGCGCGGGGCCGAGGACTTCCGGACCGTTGTTTTGCCGCTTCTGGACGCCCCTGGCCCGCTGAATCCGGACAAGGTGCAGGCCGCCCTGGACTCCCTGTCCGGCGGCCCCAGGCGGCCCACCCTTGGCTTCACCGCCTCTGTGCGCGTCCTGGACTCCCGGTCCGTCGTGCTGGCGCGCCGCGCCGTGACCAGCTATCCGTTGGCGGGGGAAGTGGAAGGCTACCTGGACCGCCACGGCTACCGCTTCCAGCCCGGCCAAGTGGTCCAGAGCCGCGAGATGGTCAGCATTGGCGGCAAGCCGCACCTGCACCTTGCCGTGTCGCTGTCCAACAGCAAGGGCGTTGTGCGGGCCTACGCCGAGAGCGTGTACGCCGTGTCGCAGCTGGTGCAGGACGACATCGCCGCCGGGATGCTGCGCAGCGTGCTGACCGTGGTTCTGGTGGCGCTGGCCACCACGCTCTTGCTCTATCCGGTCATCATTCGTCTGTTGCGCCGGGTGACCGGCCTTTCCGTGCACCTGCAGGAGGCCAACCTGGAAACCCTGCGCGTGCTGGGCAGCGCCATCGCCAAGCGCGATTCCGACACCGACCGCCACAACTACCGCGTCACCATCTATTCCGTGCGTCTGGCCGAGGCGCTGGACCTCACCGGCCGGGCCATCCGCTCCCTGGTCAAGGGGGCCATGCTGCACGATGTGGGCAAGATCGGCATTCGCGACGCGGTGCTTTTGAAGCCCGGCGCCCTCAGCGATCGCGAGTACCGCGAGATGCAGTCCCACGTGCAGCACGGGCGCGATATCGTGTCCCAGGCCAGCTGGCTTTCCGACGCCATGGACGTCATCAGCGGCCACCATGAGCGCTACGACGGCTCCGGCTATGACAAGGGGCTGGCCGGGGTGGACATTCCGCTGGCGGCGCGGCTCTTCGCCGTGGCCGACGTGTTCGACGCCCTCACCTCGCGCCGCCCGTACAAGGAGCCCTACAGCTTCGAGGAATCCATGCGCATTCTGGAACTGGGCCGCGGAAACCAGTTCGACCCGGTCGTGCTCGACGCCTTCCGGCACATTGCGCGCGGCCTTTACGACACCGTGGCCCAGGCCGACGAGAACTGGCTCAAGGACTGCCTGCAGCGGATTTTTGAGACCTACTTCATCGGAGACATCGAGGAGATGCTGTCCGGCATGGAGGAGTTGGTTTCCGGGCGCGCGTCCGCTCACGGCGACAGGAGCCCCCAGAACTGACTCCACCCTTGGGCGCCTGGTTGACAGACGCTTTCCCGCGTATTAGTTCAGTCGAACGAATGAAAGTGCGGGAGGGCTGCGGGTGAAGGCGAAGGAGCCACGGAGCAACGACAAGGAGACGCGCCAACGGCTCGTCCAGGCGGGATCCAGGCTGTTCGGTCTGCACGGTTTCGAGGCCACGGGCACGCGCGCCCTGGCCCAGGAGGCCGGGGTGAACCTTTCGGCCATTGTCTACCACTTTGGCGGCAAGGAAGGGCTGTACCGAGCCGTGCTTGAGCACGTCATCGCCGTGAAGCACGAGGAGGTCGGGGCCGACATGGCCCGGGTGCTGTTCGCCTGCCAGAATCCCGCCTCCACGCGGGAAGAGCTGCTTGCGGCTCTGCGCGGACTTGTGCGGACCATGGTCGAGGTGATGCTCGGCAGTTCGGAATCGCAGAGCTTCAGCCAGATCATGATGCAGGAGCAGATAGCCCCCACCAACGCCTACGATGTGTGCCACGATGGGTTTTTCGCCCGCGTGCATTCCATGTGGGCCATGCTGCTGGGGCGGCTTTTCGGCCTGCCGCCGGACAGCCTGGAGCTCAAGCTTCGGGCCTTGTCGGTCATGGGGCAGATGGTCATCTTTCGCGTCGGCATGACCGGCATTCTCAAGGTCGTGGGCGCGGAAAGGCTGTCGCGGGAGCATTTGGACTGCATCGGCAGACTCTGCGTGCAGCAGGTGGAGGCCATGGTTGCGGGCTACTCCCCGGTATGTCCGGGTGCGGCGCCCAGCCCGGAGGACGGCGTATGAACAGGAAGCGTCTGATCGCCATCGCCGGGGCGGCCGCCCTGTGCGCGCTGGCTTGGTTCATTTTCCGCAACGGCGCGGATGCCAACGGAAAGGTGAAGCTTTACGGCAACGTGGACATTCGCGAGGTGGAGCTGTCGTTTCGCGTGCCGGGACGGCTGGCCGAGGTGCGCGTGGACGAGGGGGACGCCGTGAAGGCCGGGGACGTGCTGGCCACCCTGGACGCCCAGCGCTACCGCGACGCCCTGGCCAAGGCCATGGGCGACCGCGACGTGGCGGCGGCCAACATGGCCAAGTTCCGGGCGGGCTACCGCAACGAGGAAGTGGGGCAGGCCCGCGCCCTGGTGTCGCAGATGGAGGCCCAGGTGGAAAACGCCGTGCGCGTGGCCCGCCGCCGCGAGGAGCTTTTGAAGAGCGGGGCCATCTCCGCCCAGGAGCGCGACGACGCCGTGGCCCAGCGCGATGCGCTGCTGGCCCAGTTGCAGAGCGCGCGCAAGGGCTTTCAGCTTCAGTCCTCGGGCTACCGCGCCGAGGAGGTGCAGGGCGCGGCGGCGGGTCTGCGCGCCGCAGAGGCCGCCGTTGCCGCCGCCATGACCGACCTTGCCGACACCGAGATCATCGCCCCGGCCGACGGGCGCGTGCTCTCCCGCGTGCGCGAGCCTGGGGCCATGGCCCAGGCCGGGGCCACGGTGCTGGTGGTCTCGCTCCAGCGTCCGGTGTGGGTGCGGGCCTATGTCCCGGAGCCCCTGCTGGGCAAGGTGCGCCTGGGAATGCCGGTGTTGGTGCGCACGGACAGCCGTCCGGACACGCCCTATCCCGGCACCGTGGGCTTCATCTCCCCCGTGGCCGAGTTCACCCCCAAGAACGTGGAGACCGAGGCCCTGCGCACGGACCTGGTGTACCGGCTGCGCATCGTGGTGGACGCCCCGGACGGCGGCCTGCGCCAGGGGATGCCGGTCACCGTGACGGCCGACCCGTCGCGGCCGGACAAGCCGGTTGCGACGGAAGCCGCAGCGGCACCGGCAAACGCCGGGGCCGCAGGTGCGGGCAAGGCCGCGGACCCTGCCGCCGCCTTCAATGCCGCCGCCGCCGAGGCCGCCGCCGCGGCCGCAGGCACCAGGCCCTCCGCGCCAACGGCCGCCCCCGCACGTCCTTCGGCCAGCGCTCCAGGGGCCGGGAAATGAGCCTGCTCCCGGATGACGGCGGCGCGTCCGCCCTCATTGCGGGGCGCGGGCTTGTGCTGCGCTACGCCACGGCCCAGGCTGGCGCGCCGCCTGCGTTGGACGGCGTGGACGCGCGCGTGTCCGCCGGGCGCATCACCGGGCTGGTGGGTCCGGACGGCGCGGGCAAGACCAGCCTCATGCGGCTGCTGGCCGGGCTTATGCACGCCCAGGGGGGCGAGCTGTCCGTGCTGGGGCTTGATCCGGCGCGCCAGGCGCGCGAGCTGCACGAACGCATTGGCTACATGCCGCAGAAGTTCGGCCTGTATGAGGACCTCAGCGTGGGCGAGAACCTGCGCCTGTATGCGGAAGTGCGCGGCCTGCCCGGAGCGGAGCGCAAGGCGGTCTTCGAACGGTTGCTTGCCTTCACCGGTCTGGCCCCGTTCACCGCGCGCCTGGCCGGGCGGCTCTCCGGCGGCATGAAGCAGAAGCTCGGCCTGGCCTGCGCCATGATCCGGCGGCCGGAACTGTTGCTTTTGGACGAGCCCAGCGTGGGCGTGGACCCCATTTCCCGGCGCGAGCTGTGGCGCATGGTGCGCGAACTGGCCGACGACGGCATCGGCGTGGTCTGGAGCACCTCGTACCTGGACGAGGCCGAGGCCTGCGACGAGGTGCTGCTGCTCTCCGAGGGGCGGTTGTTGTTTTCGGGCAGGCCTGCGGAGCTCACCGGTCGGGTGCAGGGCCGCGTGTTCCAGGTGCGCGGCCTGCCGGACAACGCCGGGGCGAACCGGCGGGCCGTGTTGCGCCGGGCGCTGGGCCAGCCGGGCATCATCGACGGCGTGATCCAGGGCCGCCATGTGCGGCTGGTGCTGGCGCAGGGCGCGGCCCTGCCGGACCTCGCGGCCATGCGCGCCGGGGAGGGCGCCGTGCTCGCGCCCGCGCCGCCGCGCTTCGAGGACGCCTTTTTGGACGTGCTGGGCGGTGGTCCTGGCGGGGTGTCGGCCCTGGCCAAGGCCATGCGCCAGAAGCCGCCCAGCGGGACAAGCCCGGTGGAGGCGCGCGGCCTCACCAAGCGCTTTGGCGACTTCACCGCAGCCAGCGATGTCACTTTCGCCATCCGCCAGGGCGAGATCTTTGGCCTGCTTGGCCCCAACGGGGCGGGCAAGTCCACCACCTTCAAGATGATGTGCGGGCTCCTGCGTCCCTCCGAGGGGCAGGCCCTGGTGGACGGGCTGCTTTTGGGCAAAAGCAAGGGGGCCGCGCGCGAGCGCATCGGCTACATGGCGCAGAAGTTCTCCCTGTACGGCGCGCTTTCCGTGCGCCAGAACCTGGACTTCTTCTCCGGCGTGTACGGGCTGGACGGCGCGGCGCGCAAACAGGCCATCGAAGGCATGATCGAGACTTTCGGCCTGGGGCCGCACCTGTCCGATTCGGCCGACGAACTGCCGCTGGGCTTCAAGCAGCGCCTGGCGCTGGCCTGCGCGGTGATGCACGAGCCCGCCGTGCTCTTTTTGGACGAGCCCACCAGCGGCGTGGACCCCATCACCCGGCGCGAGTTCTGGACGCACATCAACGGCATGGTGGAGCGCGGGGTCACGGTGATGGTCACCACGCACTTCATGGACGAGGCCGAGTACTGCGACCGCATCGCCCTTGTGTACCGGGGGCGCGTCATCGCCCTGGGCTCGCCCGATGAGTTGAAGGACGGGGTGCGCGGCCCGGAGCTGGCCGAGCCCAGCCTGGAGGACGCCTTCGTGACGCTTGTTGGGCGCGACGACCGGGAGCGGGAGCTCCGGGAGCGCGCGGCGGCCGGGGTTGGCGGGTCGGGGAGGGCGGCGTGAGCCCGGCCCTGCGGCGGTTGGCCGCCATCATGATGAAGGAGGGGCTGCAGATCGTTCGCGATCCCTCTTCCATCCTCATCGGGATCATTCTGCCCATCTTCTTGACGTTGCTTTCCGGCTATTCCACCAATCTGGACCTGGACCACCTGCGGGTGGGCGTGGTGCTGGAGGACCATTCGCCCGAGGCTCGCGACCTGGCCGCGTCCTTTTCCTCCACGCGGTTCTTCGACGCGCGCATCGGGCATGACCGGCGCGAGTTCGCGGAGGACATGGTGTCTGGCCGGGTGCGGGGGCTCATTGTGATTCCGCAGACCTTCAGCCGGGATCTGGCCCGTGCGGATGAAAGCGTGCCGTTCCAGATCATAGCCGATGGTTCCGAACCCAACACCGCGCAGTTTTTGCAGAATTATGCGCAAGGGGTCTGGATGTCCTGGATGCAGGTGCGCGCCGAGGGCAACGGCGAGCAGTTCGCCCAGCCGGTGCGGCTCACCCCGCGCACCTGGTACAATCAGGAACTGCTGAGCCTGAACAGCCTGCTGCCCGGCGGCATGGCCATCAACCTGACGCTTATCGGCGCGCTTCTGACCGCGCTGGTGGTGGCCCGCGAATGGGAGCGCGGCACCATGGAGGCCATGCTGGCCACTCCCGTGGGACCGCTGGAGATGCTGCTCGGCAAGCTTGTGCCCTACTTCCTGTTGGGCATGGGGGCCATGTTCATCTGCCTGGGCATTACCCTGGTGGTGTTCGGCGTGCCGTTCCGGGGCTCGATTGCCGGGCTTTTCGCCGTCACCTCCGTGTTCCTGCTCTCCGCCTTGGGCATGGGGCTGTTCATCTCCTCGGTGGCGCGCAACCAGTTCGTGGCCTCGCAGGCGGCCATCCTCTCCGCGTTCATGCCCGCGTATTTCTTGTCCGGCTACGTGTTCGAACCCACCGGGATGCCCTGGCCCATCGAGCTGCTCTCCCGGGCCATTGCGGCGCGCTATTACGTGTCCTGCCTCAAGACGCTCTTCCTGGTCGGCGACGCCTGGGCGCAGCTTCTGCCCAACATGGGCGGCATGGCGCTCATCGCCCTGGCCTTCCTGGGCCTCACCCTCAAGAACACTGCGAGGACCGTGGCATGAGCGCCGCCAAATCCTCCGGCGCCGAGCGGCTGCATCGCAGCCTGCACCGGGTGCGCGCCTTGGTGGTCAAGGAGCTGCTCGCCGTGCTGCGTGACCGCAAGAGCCGCATGGTGCTCATCCTGCCCCCGCTTTTGCAGCTCACCATCTTCGCCTTCGCCGCCACGCTGGAGGTCAAAAACATCGCCCTGGCCGTGCTGGACAAGGACGGCGGCAAGGCCGCGGTGGAGCTTGTGCAGCGCTTTTCGGGTTCGCCTTCGTTTTCCCGCGTGTATCCTCTGGCTTCCCAGGGCGAGGTGGCCACGGCCCTGGAGGACGAGAAGGCCATGGCCGTGCTGGTCCTCGGCCAGGACTTCTCCCGCGACGTGGCAGCCGGGCGTCCGGCCGAGGCCCAGCTGCTGCTGGACGGCCGACGCAGCAACTCCGCCCAGATCGTGCAGGGCTATGCCCAGTCGATCGTTGAGCAGTACAACCGCGACTTGGCTGAGCGCTATGGGCAACCGGGCCCGCCCGCCACGCTGGTGGCCCGCAACTGGTTCAACCCCAACCTGGACTACCTGTGGTTCACGGTGCCGAATCTGATCGGCATGTTGACCATGGTGGTGGGGCTCATCGTCACGGCGCTTTCGGTGGCCAGGGAGCGGGAACTCGGAACCTTCGACCAGTTGTTGGTGTCGCCACTCTCCCCGCGCGAAATTCTGGCGGGCAAGACCATTCCGGCCATGATCCTGGGCGCGGTGGAGAGCGTGCTCATCGTGGTGGCGGCCATTGTGGCCTTCCGCATCCCCTGCGTGGGCTCGCTGTTTGTCCTGGCGCTGGCCATGCTGCTGTTTTTGTTTTCCGTGGTGGGCTTCGGGCTGTTCATCTCGTCGTTGTGCAACACGCAGCAGCAGGCCATCCTGGGCACCTTCACCTTCATGATGCCCGCCACGCTGCTTTCCGGCTTCGCCACGCCCATCGAAACCATGCCGATGTTCCTGCAGGTGGTTTCCCTGGCCAACCCGCTGCGGCATTTTCTGGTGGCGGTGCGCGCCATCATGCTCAAGGGGATGCCCGCCTTCATGGTGCTCGACACCCTCTGGCCGCTGGTGGTCATCGGGGCCGTCACCCTGGCGCTGGCGGGCTGGCTGTTCCGCAGGGGCATCGGCTAGCGGGACGCCTGTATCGGCGCGCCCCCCTTTCGCCCCTTCGCGGGATTTGCTATCATGGCGACATGATATACCTTGCTGGACCTCTCTTCACCCAGGCCGAACAGGCCTGGCTGCGCAGCGTCAAGGCGGAGCTCATGCGGCACGGGCATGAGGTCTGCTGGCCCTTTGAAATGTTCACGGAAGGCCAGATCGCCGACTGGGGGCCCATCGCGCCCCGGCGCATCATGGAGCGTTGCCGCGAGGCCCTGGAAGCCTCGCGCACAGTGGTGGCCTGGCTGGACGGCGTCCAGGTGGACGACGGCACCGCCTGGGAGATCGGCTACGCCCACGCCCGCGGCAAGCCCGTCCTCGGCCTGCGCACCGACTCCCGGCAAGCCGGCGACACCAGCCATTCCGTGGTCAACGCCATGGTGGAGGCCACCTGCCAGAGCATTTCACGCTCCGTGTCCGAACTGGTGCTGGCGCTCAAGCGCTGAGGCCGGGCGCAAAAAAGGCCGACAGGTCGCCCTGTCGGCCCGAAGGTGCGCGTTGCGTATGTCCTTAGTGGGCCTCGGCCCAGTTGCGGCCCTGGCCCACGTCCACCTTGAGGGGCACGGCAAGCTCCGCCACGCCCTGCATGATGCGGGCGAGTTCCGCAGCCGCGGCCGGGGCGTCGGCCTCCGGCGTCTCCAGCAGCAGTTCGTCGTGCACCTGCAGGATCAGCCTGGCGTCGAGACGCTTCAGCTCCTCGCTGCCGTGGACGCGCAGCATGGCCAGCTTGATGATGTCCGCCGCGCTGCCCTGGATGACGGTATTGATCGCCTGCCTGCGGGCCTGGGCCTGCACCTGCTGATTGCGCGAGAACAGTTCCGGCAGAAGCCTGCGGCGACCCGCCAGGGTGGAGACGTACCCGCGCGCCAGCGCGTCCTGCACCAATCCTTCGTAGAAGTCCTTCAAAGCGCCCAGCTTCTCGAAATAGCGGGCGATGAATTCCTTGGCCTGATTGGTGGTGATGGACAGCTCCCGGGCCAGCTTCTGCGGGCCCATGCCGTAGATGAGCCCGAAGTTGATGGTCTTGGCCCCGCGCCGTTGGTCCGGGGTCACGCGGTCCTGTGTTGTGTCGAAAAGCAGGGCGGCCGTGCGCGTGTGGATGTCCTGGTCATGGTGAAAGGCGTCCAACAACGCGGGATCTTGTGAAAAGTGCGCCAGGACGCGCAGCTCCACCTGGGAGTAGTCCGCGCCCACCAGCAGCTTTCCCGGCGAGGCCACGAAGCAGGCCCGCATCCGCGCGCCCTGGGGGCCGCGTATGGGAATGTTCTGCAGGTTCGGGCCGGAGCTGGACAGCCGCCCGGTCGCTGTGGCCAACTGGTTGAAGCGCGTGTGCAGGCGACCGTGCGCATCCGCCAGGCGCGGCATGGGCTCCAGGTAGGTGGAGCGCAGTTTCTCGGCCACGCGGAAGGCCAGAATCTCCTCAATGACCGGGTGCTGCCCGGCGAGCTTCTCCAGGGCCTCGCTGCCTGTGGAGAGCGCGCCGCCGGGGGTCTTGCCCGCGGGCTTGAGCCCCAGCTTCTTGAAGAGCAGCCCGGCCAACTGCTGGCTGGAACGCACGTTCAGCGGTTCGCCCGCCAGCTCCTGGATGCGCCTGCCGTGGGCCTCCACCTCGGCGCTCACCTCGTCCAGAAAACTCTTGAAGGCCGCGAAGTCGATGCGCACGCCCCGGCGCTCCATGGCCGCCAGCACCGGGATGAGGGGAATCTCCAGTTCGCGCATGAGCTCCGCAAGCCCGGCGTCCCGCAACCGGCGCGCAAGTACGTTCTGGCAGGCCAGGGCGGCCAGGGCCTGGGCCTCCGGATGCGGGGCGGGGTCGCCGGAAGCATCCGGCAGGGGCTCGTCCGTCTCCACTTCAAGGCCTTCGATAAATTCGCGCGGGGCAACGAACAAGGCCTGGCGCAGGCGCTCGAAAGAATAGTTTCGGTCTTCCGGATTGAGCAGGTAGGCGGCCAGGCCCAGGTCGAACCAGCGGTCCATGGGCACCGTCTCCCAGGCCTGGCCGGAGCGCAGCAGGTCCTGCCAGCTGGGCGCGGCCACGCTGGCTGCGCTGGCCAAAAGCGGGGCCAGGGCCTCGGCCGGGCCGGAGAAGAGAATCTCGCCCTCGTCGCCTTGGCGGGCCAGGCGCAGTCCACCGCCGTTCTGGCCGGTCTGGCCCGGCACGGGAACAAGCCCCACGGCGTGGCCGGAGAAGTCCGGCAGGGCGGCGGCATCGGCCACATGGCGCAGGGCCAGCGGCGGAGTGGCGGCATCCGGACGCGGCAGATCCAGCAGGGTTGGGGCCGCGGCGGGCGCTCCGCCCCCGAAGAGCGAAAGCTGGTCGGCCTTGGCCGGTCCCCGCTTGGCAGGCTTCGGCGTGGCGGCCGCGGCGGGCGCAGAGGCCTCGCCCTCCCAAGGGGGCGGGCCGTCCCACCCGGCGGAGTGCGCGTCTGGCGCGGCCTCCTGCCTGGGCAAGGGAATTTCGCGCAGCAGACTCTTGAATTCGTAGGTGCGCAGGAATTCGGCCAGCTTCTCCACGTCCGGGGGGCGCACGGCCAGGGACTCAAGGGTCAGCTCCGGGCAGGCGTCTGTTTTGAGCCGGGTCAGCTCGCGGTACAGGAACACGTCGTCCATGCGGCCGGCGAGCTTCTTGCGAAAGCTTTCGGGCAGGCGCGGGTCGCTGGAGGCTTCGGCTTCGCGCAGGGCCTCCAGGGTGGGAAAGTCGTGCATGACCTTGAGGGCGGTCTTGGGGCCGACGCCGGGCAGTCCGGGGATGTTGTCCGACGTATCGCCCATAAGAGCCTGCAAATCCGGCCACTGCGCGGGGCGGATGCCCATTTCCGCAAGGAACTCGGCCTCGCCGGTGACCTTCTCGTTCTTGCCCGCCGGATCCCAGAGGTACACGCTGGGCGTGAGGCACTGCTTGAGATCCTTGTCCGAGGCCACCAGGACCACCGGGCGCTGGGCCTGGTTGGCGGCGGCCAGGCTGGCGATGCAGTCGTCGGCCTCCACGCCCTCGCTGACGATGAGCGGCAGGCCGAGGAGCTGCACGGCCTCGCGCAGGGGCTCGATCTGCGCGGCCAGGTCCTCGGGCATCTTGGGGCGCTGGGCCTTGTAGGGCTCGAACAGGGCATGGCGGAAGTTCGGCCCCTTGCCGTCCATGAAGAAGCCCAGGTACTTGGGCCGTTCCTCCTTCAGGATGCGCAGGAGGATGCGCAGCACGATGAAGATGGCGTTGGTGGGCTGCCCGTCGGAGCGCTTGAGGTCCGGGTAGGCGTAGAAGCCCCGGTAAAGGAAGCTGGTGCCGTCGACGAGGTACACGGGCTCGGCGTCGCCGAGGTTCAGGCGGGCTTTGAGGGCCATGGCTAGAACCGCTGGAAGCCCGCGGTCTTGCCCCGCGCGAGCTTCTTCAGGACGAACATTTCTGGGTCCTTGCCGTCCAGGGCGTCCAGAGGAATCTCCGCCCGGGCCGCGCCCTTGTGCCCCCCGGCGGAGCCGATCTCCGCGAAGAGCGAGGCGGCGTACTTGCCCATGTCCTTGCGGATGCCGTCGCCCCGGAAGATGACGACCAGCTTGTCGTCCGCGATGCCGGACACCGCGTCCCAGGAGATGGAGTGCACGCGCATGAAGAAGTCGGCAACGACCACAAGGATGTCCGGGCTGGCCACCTTGCCCAGGTGGGCGGCCAGGCCGGTGCCGATGCGCCGCAAGTTGTAGAAGGCGCGCGAGAAGTAGCGCATCCACTCCAGGTGGTATTCGCTGCGCACGATGCGCGTGATGAGCGTGTGGTCGGCGTACTTGGAAAGGTACTTGAAGGCGTCGATGTCGGCATCGATGAACTTGCGCTGGAAGTTCATGGTGTCGGCCTTGATGCCGTAGAGCAGGGCCGAGGCCATGAGCTTGGGCGGGCGTATCTTGAGGCGCTGGACGTACTCCGTGAGCATGGTGCAGGTGGCGCCGAACTTGGGGCGGATGTCCACCAGCGGGGCGCTGACCGGTTTGTCGGGCAGGATGGGATGGTGGTCGATGACCACCGAATAGTCGAGCTTGGCCAGCTCCGGGTGGTGGTGGGGCTGGGAGTCCACCAGGGCGAAATGGTCGTACTGGGCCACCAGGTTCGGGATCAGCCTGCGGGTGGGCACGCGCAGGTAGCGGATCATGGCCAGGTTGTCCGGCCGCTTGATCTCGTTCACATGGCCGATGCCGATGTCGTGCACGCGGCGCGAAAGAATGGCCTTGAGCCCGAGGGCGGCGCCCATGGCGTCCGGGTCCGCGTTGATGACGATGAGCCAGCGCTGGTCCTTGGAAAGCAGGTCCAGCAGCGCCTGCACCTTCTCGTCAGTCTGCCTGGATACGCCCATGATCCGCCTTTTTGAGCGCCAGTGGAAGCCCTGCCGCCACGAGGAACGCCTCGTCCGAAAGGGCCGCCACGGCCTGGTTGAGCCGCCCGAGGGATTTCATGAACCTCCTGGCCTCGCGGGAGGCGGGCAGCGGGGAGAAGCCGATCTCGCAGGACACGAGCACAAGGCGGGTCGTGTCCTCCCAGTTGGAAAGCAGGTCCAGCAGCGCCCGGACAGGCTCGTCCTCGCGCCCGTCCTGGGAGCAGACGAAAAGCCAGAAGTCCAGGCTGTCCACCAGAACGGCCTTGTATTGCCCTTTAGCCTCCAGCAGGGCCTGTGGCAAGTCCCGGCCCACCTCCACCACCGGCAAGGCGGGGTCGCGGCGCTGGCGGTGGGCGGCTATCTGGCTGCGGAAGGCCATGTCCCTGGCCTTGCCCGTGGCCAGAAACAGCCTTGGGCCGGGGCAGCGCTCAAGCAGCCCCATGGCGTGGTCCGACTTGCCGGACTTGTTGCCGCCGATGACAAAGGTGATCACGGGCGTCGGCCTCCCATCCGCGCGCTCGCCGCGCGCAGCAGCTCCAACGATTCGAACAGGGCCGCCTCGCCGAAGAGTTCCAGCACCGCAACCCGGCCGGGGGCCAGCAGGGAGAGCAGCCGGTCCATCACGGCCAGGCCGTGGGCGTCCAGCAGGGCCAGCGATGCGTGCCGGGCGGGTTTCTCCGGGTCCGGCGCGTTCAGATGGACCATGGAGAGCCGCGCCTCAAGCCCTGGCAGAGTAAGGAAGTCCTCCTGCCCGTGCACCAGCATGTGGCCCAGGTCCAGGCATACGCCAAGGTCGGCGTCCGCTATGACGGGCCACAGCTGCTCCAAATCGCGGCCCTGGATGTTCTCCACCAGCAGCGATTGCGGGGCCATGCCGCCTTGGCGCAGCAGCGCGGCCAGTTCGGCCAGTTGCTCCGGCACGGCGGGCGGGTGCAGCACAAAGGCCCTTGGCGAGAGGAAGCGCACGCTTCGGGCCAGGGCGAGCGCCACCTCGGCCACGCGCGCGGTTCCCGCCGCCCAGGGCAGATCCAGGGGCAGGTGCATGTGCCAGCCCACGGGCAGCTTCGTCAGGCTGTCCGGCACATCCTGCCGGGTATAGGCTAGGCAGGCGTCGGTCTCGAAAAATGCCAGTGCGATTTCGTCGAAAAACGGGGCGAGCAGGTCACAATTTTCCGCCACTCCCGCGGGATACACGCAGGAAGGGGCGGCAGTGCGCCAGGGCAGGCCACAACTTTTGTTTGAAAGCGTTGGGGAATTCACGACAGGCATGGCCTTTGCTTCTGCTTGCGCAGGCAAACGTCCCCGCCAAGGAGGGGAACGCCATGACAAGAACCATGCGCCTGCGTCTGCAACATCTGCTCAATCCTCTGCACCTGTACTGCCGCCTTGTGGAAGCCGGGGTGGCCCGGAGCCTGGCCCGGCGCATGAGCCGCGCCTACGAGCGCGCCCTGTACCGCCGTCTGTTGACCTAGCCCCCCCTTACAACGTCCGCACATGCCGCGCAATGCGTAGTCCTTGCGCGCGGAGCCCGCCTTGCGGTACGCATTCGGCACACGTCCGTGCAAGGAGGACTCCCATGCCCGCGTCCGGCGCCATCGCCCTCGCCATCATCGACATGCAGCACGATTTCGTCGCCCCCGGAGGCGCGGCCTGCGTGGCCGGAGCCGCGGCCACGGTGCCGGTGCTGCGCCGCCTGCTTGAGCGCGCCCGCGCGCGGGGCTGGCGCGTCATCCATGTGACGCGCTCCCACAGGGCCGACGGCGCGGACGCCGAACGCTTCCGGCGCGAGGCCTTTTTGCAGGGCCGGGGCATCTGCGTGGCGGGAACGCCCGGCGCGGGCATCGTGCCCGAACTGGCCCCCCTGCCGGGGGAGACCGTGCTGCGCAAGACCCGCTTCAGCGCCTTCTTGTTCACGGAGTTCGACGCGCTGTTGCGCCGCATGGGCGTGGACACCCTGGTCATGGGCGGCACCCAGTACCCCAACTGCGTGCGCGCCACCGCCGTGGACGCCATGGCCAGGGACTATCGCGTGGTGGTCGTCACGGACGCCTGCTCGGCCCAGACCCCGGAAGTGGCCGCGGCCAACATCTTTGATCTCTCGCACATGGGCGTGGACTGCGTTGCCCTGGACAGACTGGACGGCCTGCTCGGCCCAAAGCGTCCGCCCTTTGCGCCGTCTTCGGCTTGACCGCCTGCGCGTGGCGGCTTACGAAGCCCGCCATGGCACTCATCAGCGTCAATAATGTGAACATGAGCTTCGGCGGCCCCAGGCTGCTGGACGGCATTTCCTTCCAGATAGAGGCGGGACAGCGCATCGCCATCGTGGGCAGAAACGGCGAGGGCAAGAGCACGCTGTTGCGCCTCATCTCCGGCGATTTGACCCCGGACGGCGGCGAGATTTCCCGCGCCCAGGGGCTCAAGACGGCGCGCCTGTCGCAGAAGGTGCCGGAGCGCCTGGTGGGCTCGGTCTACGAGGTGGTGACCCAGGGATTGGGCGAGCTGGGGCTGCTCATGGCGCAGCACCACCGCGCCCAGGCCGCCGGGGACGAGGCCCTGCTGGCCCAGGCCCAGACCGCCATCTCCGATCTCGGCGGCTGGGCGGCCATGGCCGATGTGGACGCGGCCGTGTCGCGCCTGTGCCTGGACCCGGACCGGCGTTTCGAGGAGCTGTCCGGCGGGCTCAAGCGCCGGGCGCTTTTGGCGCGGGCCATCGTGTCGCGCCCGGACCTGCTGCTTCTGGACGAACCCACCAATCACCTGGACCTGGACTCCATCGCCTGGCTGGAGGAGTTCCTGCTGCGCCACGTGAGGACGCTGGTGTTCATCACCCACGACCGCATGTTCCTGCGCCGCGTGGCCACGCGCATCATCGAGTTGGACCGGGGCCGCCTGGCCGACTGGTCCTGCGACTACGACACCTTTCTGGCCCGCAAGGAGGCCTTGCTGGAGTCCGAGGAGAAGAACTGGGCCGAGTTCGACAAGAAGCTCGCGCGCGAGGAGGTTTGGGTGCGGCAGGGCATCAAGGCCCGGCGCACCCGCAACGAGGGCCGCGTGCGCGAACTCAAGAAGCTGCGCGAGGAGCGCGCCCGCAGGCGCGAGCGCACGGGCCAGGCCAGCATCGCCGTGCAGGAGGCGGAACGCTCCGGTCGGCTGGTGCTCGAAGCCCGCGGCCTGGGCCTCGCCTGGCCGGGCAGCGCGGAGCCCGTGTTCCGGAACCTGGACCTCACGGTCATGCGCGGGGACAAGATCGGCGTCATCGGCCCCAATGGCGCGGGCAAGAGCAGTCTCATCCAGACCCTGCTGGGCCGCGTGGCCCCAAGCGAGGGCCGCCTGCGCCTGGGCACCGGCCTCGAAGTCGCCTACTTCGACCAGCACCGCGAGGAACTCGACCCGGACAAGAGCGTGCGCGAGAGCGTGGCCGACGGGGCCGACCAGGTGACCGTGGGCGGCCGCACGCGCCACGTCATGGGCTACCTCAAGGACTTCCTTTTTTCCTCCGACCGGGCCAACAGTCCGGTGCGCGTGCTCTCCGGCGGGGAAAGGAACCGCCTGCTGCTGGCCCGGCTGTTCACCCGGCCCTGCAACCTGCTGGTGATGGACGAGCCCACCAACGACCTGGACGCCGAGACCCTGGAGCTGTTGGAGGACCGATTGGTGGAGTTCTCCGGAACCCTTGTCATCGTCAGCCACGACCGCGCCTTTTTGAACAACGTGGTCACCAGCACCCTGGCCTTCGAGGGCGGCGGGACTGTGCGCGAGTATGTGGGCGGCTACGACGACTGGCTGCGCCAGCGACCGGAGCTTGCCCAGGCCGAGGCCGTCCCGCGCGACAAGCCGCTTCGGGCCGACAGGCAGCCCGGAGCCACCGCCCGGCTGCGCAAGCTCAGCTTCAAGGAACAGCGCGAGCTGGAGGAACTCAAGGCCGAGCTGGAGGCCCTGCCCGCGCGGCTGGAGGTGCTTGAGGCCCAGGTGGGGCAGGCGTCTGAGCGTCTGGCCGATCCGGAGCTGTACAAGGGGCCGAGCGAAGCCATCGCCAGCGCCAAGGCCGACCTGGCCGCGCTGGAGGCGGAGCTTGCGTCCGCCTTTGCCCGCTGGGAAGCCGCCGAGGCCAGGGAGCGCGAACTCTCCGGCATTGCGCAGGGGCAGACCCAGGCATAATTTCGGGCAAGGACCCGCTCCGGCGATTCTCGCCTTGCGTGCAGCGGCGCGGGCGTGCTACCGTTTGGCATGAGCCCCTCACGCGTGGTTGCCATGCTTGCGTTGCTGTTTTGCGCCTTCGTCCTGCCCGCCGCGGCGGATGAACAGGTGCTGCGCCGCAGTGTGCTGGTGCTCCATTCCTACGGGCCGGACTTCTCCTGGACCCAGGACGAGCACCGGGGCATTCTCTCCGTGCTGGACTCCCCGCAGGTGCAGGCGCGCTACCGCGTGGAGTATATGGACACCAAGTTCCAAAGCTCTCCGGGCTACCTGACCCAGTTGCTCGAACTGTACCGCGCCAAGTTTTCCGGCCAGCGCTTCGACGGCGTGGTCGTGACGGATAACAACGCCCTGGACTTCGCCACGCGGCACCGCACGGAACTCTTTCCCGGCGCCTTCATCGCCGCCTGCGGCATCAACGATCCGGCCTCCATTCCGCCCGGCGCCGAGGGCATGAACATCGTCATCGAGCGGGTGCCGCATCTGCGCACCTTGCGTGCGGCCCTGCGCCAGAACCCCGGCACGCACACCATCCACGTCATGGTGGACAATACCCTCACCGGGCGTTTCATCCGGCGCGACTTCCAGCGGCAGGCGCTGGAGCTTCCGTCCGGGGTCGCGGTCAACATCCTGCCTGTCGTGCCCCTGCCCGAACTCATCCAGTTCGCGCTCAAACGCCAAAAAGGCGAAATCATCTACCTGCTGGTCTATTTTCAGGATGAATCCGGCCGGGCCTACGCGCCGAACGAGGCGCCCAGGGCCATCGCCGCCAGTTCCCCCGTGCCCGTGTACGTGGCCTGGGACTTTCAGATGGGCACTGGCGTCGTGGGCGGTTGCATCCTGAACGGCGAGGCCCACGGCCGCCGGGCCGCCGAGGTGCTTTTGGACCGGATGGCGGGCAGACGGCCCCCAGCGGTCATCGACGAGCCCCTTGGCATGGCCGGGGCGGTCTTTGACTACACCGCGCTCAAGCGCTTCGGCATCGATCTTGCGCTTACGCCAGAGGGGGCGGTGCTGCTCAACAAGCCGACAACCTTTTTTGAGCGGCACCGGCCGGTGATCCTCGCCGCCCTGGGCGTCATCGCCGTGCTTTCGGCCATCATCGCCCTGCTGGGCTTGAACGTGCGCAAACAGCGCCGCATCAACAGGAACAACGCCGAGATCATGGCCCTGAACCGGGAGATGATCGAGATGCAGGTGGAGCTGCTCTCCACCCTGGGGCAGGTCATCGAGACGCGCTCTCGCGAGACGGCCAACCATGTGCGCCGTGTGGCCGCGTATTCCGGCCTTTTGGGCCGCAAGTACGGCCTGCCGCCGGAGGAGGTCATGCTCCTTGAGACCGTGTCGCCCATGCACGACGTGGGCAAGATCGGCATTCCGGAGCGCATTCTGAACAAGCCCAGCACCCTGAGCCCGGAGGAGCACGATGTGGTGAAGCACCACACGGTCATCGGGCACAAGATCTTGCACGCCAGCGACCACAAGCTGCTCTGCGGCGCGCGCGACATCGCCCTGCAGCACCACGAGCGTTGGGACGGCCAGGGCTACCCGTGCGGGCTCAAAGGCGAGGAGATCAGCCTGCTGGCGCGCATTACCGCCCTGGCCGACGTGTACGACGCCCTGTCCTCTGACCGGGTGTACAAGAAGGCCTGGCCCAGGGACGAGGTGCTCCGGCACCTGCGCGAGCAGAGCGGCGCCATGTTCGACCCGCGCCTGGTGGACCTCTTTTTCGAAAATTTGCCGGAGATCGAGGCCATCAAGGAACGCCTCGCCGACGAAGGCTGCGCCGGGGACATTTCCTGCCCTTCCGGCCCGGTTCCGTGCCCGCTGCGCTGCGGGGAGCGGAAATAACGCCGCAGGTCTCGGACGACCTCCGCCCCGTTCCGGTGCAACAGCGCGGGCAGCAAAAATCCCCTTGCGGACTGCTCACGTGTAACCGCGCATCGAGTCTCTGCGAGCGGAGAGGGGGTAGGCATGGCGGACGTGTCCGCGTATGTTTTCGAGGGGTGAAAGCGACTGTTTCACGGCATCATAACGCCGTTCCGATATGTCCCACAAAAATGTCCCAACGAAAAAGGCACCTGGAATTTTGTATTCCAAGTGCCTGTTTTCTTTGGTGGAGATGAGGAGGATTGAACTCCTGGCCTATGCGTTGCGAACGCATCGCTCTCCCAGCTGAGCTACATCCCCATGGGCGTCCGGCGTTCCGGACGGAAGGGATGTGTAGCCGTTTTCTCAGTGGTGGGCAAGCTTTTTTTGTTGTCCTGGGGCTGGAGTTGGCGCGGCGGACTGTTCGTGCGCCGGGGGGGCGGGCAGCCGCAGCTTCAGGTAGGGCGGCTCGACGCTGCCTGGGCCGATGCTCCAGCGGTAAGAGCCCAGCGGCGAGCCGGGAACACGCTGGGCGTTGTGCTCCAGCACCTCCACGCCTTCGGCCAGGGTCACGGCCAGGTTGCCCTCGGTGGCCAGGCCCAACGCCCGGGCGCCGCGGCCATGCACGGCGTCCTTCACCCGCACGCGCAGGGTTCCGTCCTCGCCCACGGCGTAGGCCAGCGGCGTGGTCAGCTCGCTGAAGACCAGCAGGTCTCTGTCCATTTTCCACGTGCCGCTGACGCTGAACCGCACACGGCCATCGCCGATGGACTGCAGGGCGTCAAAGCGCTTGTCCTTGCGCAGGGGTTCCAGATCTTTCAAAAGGGGGGCAAGGGCCTCCTCCTTGGCCTTTTTGAGGGCGTCGTCCTTGAGCGCGCCGCTTCTGGCCTCCGCCTGCACGCGGCGCATGGCGCGCCAAGTGTCCGGATGGACCGCCGTGCCCTCGGCGTAGGCCGTGTAGGAGCCGTCAGGCTCGATGCGGACCCGGGCCATGTAGCGCTCCGGCACCCAGCACCCGGCCAGCAACAGGACGCACAGGACGGCCAGCAGCGCCGCAAACGGCAGGGCGGGGCGGGGCGCTTGAAACGGGGATGGCAGGGCGGTCATGGAGCGCTCCTCGGAATTGCGGGCAAGGCTGCCCTGGGCGCTGGCGGCTGGCAAGGGCGTCACTTGACAGGGGGACGGCGAGCCCCTACCTTCCGCCTCACACAACCACCAAGGAGTCATCAACATGGCGTACGACATCCGTCTGGTCAAGCTCATCAACGGCGAGACCGTCATCGGCAAATGGAGCGAGGACGGAAAGACCATCAACGATCCCGCCGTGCTGCAGACCGTTCCCATGCAGCAGGGCGTGCAGATGATGCTGTTGCCCTTCGGCTACCCCTTCGAGCAGGAGATTTGCGGGTCCATCTCCACCAGCCATGTGCTCTACGAGTACACCAAGGCCCCGGAGGAGCTGAAGACCAAGTACCTTGAGGCCGCCAGCAACCTGACCCTCTCCGCCCCCGGCGCGGGCAACATCTCCCAGCTCATCACCAAATAGACCGACATCCGCCCGCGATGACGCATCGGGGGGCGGCGGGACGACCGGTCCCGCCGCCCCTTTTTTGCGCCTGATACAGATAAGGAGCCCCGTGTGAAGGAACTCTTGCCCCTGCTGCCCCGTCCCAGCCGCTACCTCGGCAACGAGTGGGGCGCGGTCCGCAAGGACCCCGCCGCTCTTGCCGGGCGCATTGCGCTGGCCTTTCCGGACCTTTACGAGGTGGGCATGAGCTACCTGGGGCAGAAGATTTTGGCCCAGGCCATAAACCAGCGGCCGGAGCTTTTTGCCGAGCGCGTGTTTTGCCCCTGCGCCGAGGCCGGGGAGATTCTGCGCGCCCAAGGCGTGCCCCTGGCCACCCTTGAGACCGACACCCCCCTGCGCGAACTGGACGCCGTGGGCTTCAGCCTCACTCACGAGCTGTGCTACACCAATGTGTTGTTCATGCTGGACCTCGCCCAGATTCCCCTGCGCGCGGCCCAGCGCCTGGACCCCGGTCCGCATGGCCCGTGGCCGCTGGTCATGGCCGGGGGCGGCGCGGCCTTCAACGCCGAACCCATAGCCGAATTCCTGGATCTCATGGTCCTGGGCGATGGCGAGGAGGTGATGCCGGAGCTGCTTGCGCGCATCGCCGCCGCGCGCCGGGCCGGAACCCCGCGCCTGGAGCTTTTGCGCGAGCTTGCCGACCTTCCGGGCGTGTATGTGCCCGCGTTTTTCGCCTGGGACGCCCCTGGCCAGCCTGTGCGGCCGCTGTTGCCTGGGCATGAGCGCGTGGAGAAGGCCATCGTGGCCGATCTCTCCGGCGCGCCGTTCCCCCTCTCCCCGGCGGTGCCCTTTGGCCAGGCCGTGCACGACCGCTACACCATCGAGCTTGCGCGCGGCTGCACGCGCGGCTGCCGCTTCTGCCACGCGGGCATGACCTACCGCCCCGTGCGCGAGCGCACGCCCGAGGAACTGGGCGACATGATCTCCAAGGCCATCGCGGCCACGGGGTTCGAGGAAGTCTCGCTCCTGTCCCTTTCCACCGGCGACTATTCGGCCCTGGAGGGGCTGTTCGACACCGTGTTCGACCGCTGCGCCGCGGAGCAGGTGTCCATCTGTCTGCCGTCCCTGCGCGTGGGCTCCCTGTCCGAGCACATCATGGAGCGCATCGCCAGCATACGCCGCACCGGGGCCACCATCGCGCCGGAGGCGGGCAGCCAGCGCCTGCGCGATGTCATCAACAAGGGCGTGAGCGAGGAAGGCCTGCTGCGGCACGTGCGCACGCTCTTCGACCACGGTTGGCAGCAGGTGAAGCTCTATTTCATGATCGGCCTGCCCACGGAGACAGACGAGGACCTGGACGCCATCGCGGATCTGTGCGTCAAGGTGCGCGACGTGGCCGGGCGGCACGTGAAGCGCTTGCAGGTCACGGCCGCGGTGTCCCCCTTCGTGCCCAAGACCCACACCCCGTTCCAGTGGGAGGGGCAGATCGGCATGGAGGAGATCCGCCGCCGCATCTATTATTTGAAGGACGCCTTGAAGCCGCACAAGCGCATCACCCTCAAGTACCACCAGCCGGAGATGAGCTTTCTTGAGGGCGTGCTTTCGCGCGGGGACAGGCGCCTCGGCCCGGTCATCGAGACGGCCTATCGCAAGGGCGCGCTGTTCTCCAGCTGGAAGGACCACCTGAGGCTGGAGCACTACCTGGAAGCCCTTGCCGAGCACGGGTTGACGCCCGAGGAGTTCCAGGGCCCGCGAGACGTTGGCGCGCCGCTGCCCTGGGACCATCTGAGCTGCGGCGTGTCCCGCGATTTTCTGCTGCTGGAGCGCCGCCGCGCCCTGGAGGGCAAGATCACCCCGGACTGCCGCTACGGCGCGTGCAGGAACTGCGGGGTGTGCACCCTGGACGGCCGCGTGAGCGAGCTTTCCGTGCAGGCGCGTGATGCGGACATCCGCCCGCGCGTGGTGTTCGCCCGTCGCGACCAGGAAACGCCTGAACTGGAGCCGCGCGACCGCCAGGAGCCCCAAAACCCTGGGCAGATTTCGCCCGAGGCGGCCCTTGTCCAGGCGGCCCAGGCCGCGCGCGGCCATCAGCCCGGGCAAGGAGGCGGCCACGCCAGGCCCCAGCCGCCGGATCTCGGCCTTTCGGAGCGCAAGGCCCAGTACCGCATCTGGTACGAGAAGCGCGCCGAGGCCGCCTACCTGAGCCAGCTGGAATTGCAGAGCATTCTGGAGCGGGCGCTGCGGCGCACGCGCTTCCCCTTGTCCTTCAGCGCGGGCTTTCACCCCATGCCGCGCATCTCCTTTGGCCGGGCCTTGCCCGTGGGCGTGGAGAGCGTGAGCGAGTGGTTCACCCTCTGCCTGCGCGAGGCCCTGCCTGCGGAGCGCGTGCTCTCCGCCCTGGCCGCGCAGATGCCCCATGGCCTGGCCCCGTTCCGCATCGAGAACCTGCCCCCGCACCAGAAGACGGTGCAGGCCGTGGGCGAGAGCTTCCTTGTGCGCTATTCCGGGTCCGAGGCCGAGGTGGCGGCGTGGCGGGCGCGTTGGGCGGAGTTCCTGGCCAGGGACGTGGTGATGTTCGACCGCAAGAGCAAGAACGGCCCCAAGGCCACCAATCTGCGCGCGCTGGTGGCCGCCGCCGAGCCCAGGCCCGACGGCTCCGTGGCCCTGGCCCTGGATTGGAGCACGGACTACATGAGCCCGCAGGCCCTGGTGCTGGCGGTGAACGCGCCCATTTCGCCGCTCGCCGTGCGGCTGCTCAAGGTGGGCCAGCAGTTCGGCTAGGGCGCGTGCGCCGGGCTACAGCACAGCCAGGCGCAGCAGCAGGTTGCCCGCCACCTGACGGCGGTAGTCCGCGCTGGCGCGACTATCGTCGATGGGCTTCACTTCATGGCTGACGATCTTGGCCGCGCGCGTCAGGGCCGAGAGTCCCAGGCGCTCGCCGACCAGGGCCGTCTCGGCCTCCGGGCAGCGCCACACTGTCGGCCCCACGGAGCCCCAGGCCAGGCGCGCCTCGGCCACGCGGCCGCGCTCCAGCCGAACCAGTGCGGCCAGGCTCACCACGGCCACGGCCAGCGCGCCCCTGCGCCCCACCTTCTCGAACCGTCGTATCTGAAAGCCTTGCGTCGGCCGCGCGCGAACCGCGGTGAGCACCTCGCCCGGAGCAAGGCGCGTGCGCCCAGGCCCGGTGATGAACTCCGAAAGGGGCACGCGCCGTAGGCCCGAGGCCGAGGCCAGCTCGACCTCCGCGCCCAGGGCCAGCAACGGCGGCAGGGCGTCGCCCGCGGGCGAGGCCGTGCAGATGTTCCCGCCCAGGGTGCCCATGTTGCGGATGGGCGGAGAGCCCAGTTCGCAGAGCGCGGCGCAGAGTTCCGGCAACTCCGAGCGCACCAGCGGGTGGGCCAGCAGTTCCGCATGGGTGCAGGCCGCACCCAGGCCCAGCGCCCCGCAGGGGCGGCGCTCCACACCGTGCAGGGCGGAGATTCCCCCAAGGCGCACCAGGGTTTCGGGCCGCGGCTCTCCGCGCTGGTCCGCCTGGCGCAGCCGCACCAGCAAATCGGTTCCTCCGGCCATGATCTTTGCGCCGGGCTGGGCCAGGGCCTCGAAAAGCTCCGGCAGGTCGCGAGGAGCAAGCACCCTCATTGCGCGCCCCGCTTCTTGGCCTCGCGTTGTTCCTGCGCGGCGGCCTGCACCGCGTCCACGATCATGACGTAGCCGGTGCAGCGGCACAGATTGCCGGAGATGGCCCGGCGCGTCTCTTCCCGCGTGGGCTGGGGATTTTCCGCCAACAGCGCGGCCGCGGCGATGGTCATGCCCGGCGTGCAGAAGCCGCACTGCACGGCCCCGTGGTCGGCGAAGGCGCGCTGGAGGGGATGCGGGGCCTCGGGCGTGCCCAGGCCGCTTGCGGTCATGATGGCGCGGCCCTCCAACTGGACGGCCAGCATCAGGCAGGAGAGCTTGTGCACGCCATCCACCAGCACGGAGCAGGCCCCGCACTCGCCCGTGCCGCAGCCTTCCTTCACGTCCAGGGCGCCCAGCCCGCGCAGCAGGTCCACGGCGCGCGCGTCCGGGGCCGCGTCCACGGTCATGGGGCGTCCGTTGAGCAGAAACGATATGGTCACTCGGTCCTCCGGGGCTTGGTGGCGAGAAGCCGGAGCACGCGCTCCGGGGTGAACGGCGGCCTGCGCAAGAGCCGCAGCGCGGTGGTCGAGGGCTTTCCGCCCAGGGCATGGCGCAGGGCGGCGGCGACGGCCGGAACAGGGCCGCTCATGCCAACCTCGCCAACCCCCTTGAGGCCGCCTGGGCCGGATTCTTCGCAGCCTTCGACAGCGTGGGACTCCATGTCCGGCAGATCCAGGGCCGTGGGGATGAGGTAGGTGGACAGGTCGCCGGTCAGGATGCGCCCGTCGTCCAGGAGGAAGTCCTCGAACAAGGCCAGACCCAGGCCCTGTGCCGCGCCGCCGTGGGCCTGCTGGTCGAAGCCCTGGCGCGAGAGCACGCGGCCGCCGTCGGTGACGGTGACGTAGTCGCACACGCGCACCTGCCCGGTGAGTTCGTCGGCCTCGATGCGCACAAGGTGCGCGGCGTAGGCGAAGATGAGGTGCGGAAAGCCGATGAGAAATCCCCGTGCCGTGGCCGAGGCCTCGCGCGCCACGGGCATGAGGAATTCTCCCACGGCGATGCGGTCGTCGCGCGGGAGGAAGCGCGCCAGCGCGTCGAGGGCGATGGATGCGCCCGTGGGCTTGTGGACCACTTTCCCGGCTTCGAGCGCCAGCCCGTCCAGGGTGTCGCGCATGAGCGCCATGGTCGCGCGGGCCAGCAGCTTGGCCTTGAGGCCTGCGCACGCGCGCAAGAGCGCGTTGCCGAAGGTGTAGGTGGTGCGCCCGGCGGCGGAGGAACCGGACGGGTGGCAGCGTTCGGTGTCGGGCATGACCAGGCCGATGGCCTGCGCCTCCTGGTTCAGCTCCTGGGCGGCCAGCCGGGCGAAGGCCGAGGTGTTGCCCTGGCCCATGTCGGCCACGGAGGCATAGACCAGAAAGCCGCCTTCCTCGGTCAGCTCCACCTTGGCGATGGCCATGTCCGGCAGGCCCCGGCCGTAGCCCATGCCGTTGAACACCGCGGCCAGGCCAACACCCCGCCGGGTGAAGGCCGGGGCCTCCTTGCGCCACTGTTCGCGCCCGGTCCACAGGGGGTGGGCGGCCAGGGCGTCCAGGCAGGCTGGCAGTTCGGCGGAGCCCATGCGCACCCCGCAGCCGTTTTCGTCGCCGCTGCGCAGGGCGTTCTTGCGCCGCAGTTCAAGGGGGTCCATGCCGAGCTTGGCGGCCAGCTCGTCCATGAGGCCCTCGAAGGCCGGGCTGGCCTGCACCACGCCGAAGCCCCGGAAGGCCCCGGCGATGGGGTTGTTGGTGTAGACGCAACGGCCCTCCACGCGCAGGCTGGGCACCCGGTACGGCCCGCAGGCGTGCTCCATGGACAGTTCCATGACCTCGCCGCCCAGGTGGGCGTAAGCCCCGGTGTCGTACAGCATCTCGCAGGTGAAGGCCGTGAGCGTGCCGTCCTCCTGCGCGCCCAGGGCGCAGGAAAGGCGGGCGGCGTGGCGCTTGAACCCGGCCAGCATGGACTCCTCGCGGTCCCAGGCCATGCGCACGGGTCTGCCCCCGGCGTAGAGCGCGGCCAGGGCCAACAGGCACTGCACCGTGGCTCCGTCCTTGCCGCCGAAGCCGCCGCCCATGTGCGGCGCGCGGATGCGGATGGACAGGGGGTCCAGCCCCAGGGCCGCGCCGATCTCGAAGCGGTCGCGGAAGGGCGACTGGGTGCTCAGGACCATCTCCAGGCCGCCATCGGGCAATTGTCTCGCCACGCCGCACTGCGTCTCCAGAAAGGCGTGTTCCTGCACGGGCGAGAAGAACTCTCCGCGCACGCTGACCGGCGCGGCCTTGAGCTCCTTCCTGGCGTCGCCCTTTTTGATCACCGCGTGCATGAGCAGGTTGCCGTCCTTGCGGTCGGGGTGCACCAGCGGCGCGCCGCGCTTGAGGGCGGCCTCCGGGTCGAAGACGCCGGGCAGGGGCGCAAGCTCGGCGCGCATGGCCGCCAGGGCGGCGCGCAGAGCGGCCGGGCTTTCGGCCAGCACCAGGGCCACGGGATCGCCCGCATGACGGATGCGCTCCCGGCAGAGCACGGGCTGGTCCTTGTGCACGATGCCGTGGCGACCCTGGCCGGGCACATCGGCCGCGGTGAGCACGCGCAGCACGCCTGGCACGGCCAGGGCGGCTTGGCGGTCCACGGCCACGATCCGCGCGTGGGCCATGCCCATGGACGCGCCCGGTCGGTAGGCTCCGGCGTGCAGACAGCCTTCCGGCATGTCGTCAAAGGCGTACCGTTCCGCGCCTGCGGCCTTGGAAAGGGCATCGGCCCTGGGAACGCGGGCGGGGGGGGAGAGAATGTCGGCCATGGGCGGCTACTCCGGCACGGGCAGAATGGTCACTTCAGGCGCGCCGTGTTCGCGGCTGGCCCGGTGCATGTCCGCCACCACCTGGACGGCCAGGGCATTCATCTCCGGAGTGGCCAGGCGCAGCCCGGCCAGGGTGGCCGGTTCAAGGAAGCGTTGGGCCATGATGCCGTCCGGCCCTGGGCCTGTCTCCCCGAACCACAGCGGCATGAAGGCGCAGTAAAAAAATCCGGCCCGGCGCAGCAGCTCGGCTGCGTGGCCGGTCCAGGCCTCGCCCAGGCACAAGAACAGTTGCACCACCACGGCCCGGTCCGCTTTTCCGGCCTCCAGCTCCTCGGCCAGGCGCGCGGCAAAGTCCGCGCCGATGCGGGTCACCGTGACGCGGCGCACCCCGGCGAAGGCGAAATGCCGCGACTCAAGCACCGTGCGGGCCTGGGCCGGAACCGGGGCGTCGCCTGGCGCGACCTCGCGGTGCAGCGGCCAGCAGCCCAGAAGCGCCTGCACGTTCTGCCCCCAGAGGCCGGGCAGGAACAGGGGGCCGGGCGTGATCGTGTCCACGCGCTGGGCGTACAGGCAGCTGGCGCGGCCGGTGACGCCCTCGCCCGCGTAGGCGCTCTCCGGCATCAGGCCCGGCTCCAGCCCGCAGGCGACGAACCCCGAGCCGTGGATCATCTTCTGCGTCGCCATGTGGTGGCACACTGCCTCGCCGTATATGCCATCCACGCCGTCCAACTGGCCGAAGAGGTTCTCCACTGCGAAGCGGTGGATGCGGAAGGCCGCGAAGCTTTGGCGATAGGCCTTGTCCACCATGCCCTGCCCGTATTCGTAAAAGCGCGGGTTGGGCGGCGAGCTCCGGTAGATGGCCATGTGTCCGGCGATGGCGCCGTCCGCGGCGCACGCCACGATGGTGTGCGTGCTTCCGGACCGGTTGGCTTCGATGAGCAGTTCGGGCACGTAGGGCTCGTCCACGGGGTAGGTGTCCCCGTAGGTCTGGTAGAACAGGCGGCCCACGCCGGGCGCGTCCTCGGGCCGGAACAGCCGGTATTCGAGCTTTTGTCCGGGGACAAGGTCCGCATACGAGGCCTTGATGGTTGCGAGAGCCTCGGCGCGGGTCATTGAGCTCCCTCGATGTGGCGGGCGAAGTCCTCAAGGGTCTTGAGGGTGAACGCGTGCTCGTCGTCCATGGCCAGGCCGTAGCGCTCCTCCACAAGGGCGCAAAAGGCCGGGAAGTCAACGGAATCGACGCCCTGGCGCAGCAGGGGAGAGGAGGCGTCCAGGTTCTTGGCCAGTTCGGGCTTCACCCCGGCTTCGGCCAAGAGCGAACGCAATTCGTCCAAGGATATCCGCATGTCGGTCGCTCCTTGCGGGTTACGGCTGGCGCAGGCGGAAACGCTGCACCTTGCCCGTGGGGGTCTTGGGAAGCTCGTCCAGGAAGCGCACGCGGACCGGGCACTGCTGCGGGGGCAGCAGGCCACGGGCGTGGCGCAGGATGTCCTGGGCGAGCTGGGGATCCGCGGCGAAGCCGGGGCGCGGCACAACATGCGCGCAGGGGCGCACCAGCCCGTCCACGGCCAGGGCCGCAACGGCGCAGTCCAGCACGGCCGGGTGCGTGCGCAGGGCTTCCTCCACCTGTACGGGGGAGACGAAGTGCGCCCCGACCTTCAGCATGTCGTCCTTGCGGCCTCTGTGAGAATACACGCCATCCTCGCGCACGTAAACATCCCCGGTTCTGAGCCAGCCGTCGGGCAGCATGGTCTCGGCGGTTTTGTCCGGCCGTTTCCAGTAGGCCCGGCAGATTCCCGGCCCCTGGATGAGCAGCTCGCCCGGCACGCCATCGGGCGCATCGGCCCCGGCGTCGTCCACGATGCGGACCGTGAAGCCGGGCACGGGCGTTCCGCTTGCGCCGCAGCGCACCGCGCCGGGGCGGTTGGAAAGGAACAGGTTGAACGCCTCGGTGGAGCCTATGCCGTCCAGAAGCTCCAGCCCCGTCGCGCGGGTCCATTCTCGGCACAGGCCTTCGGGCAGGGCCTCGCCGGCGGAGTAGCACAGCCGCAGGGAGGAGAGGTCGTCGCCCTGGCCGGGATCGTAGGCGCGCAGCAGCATGGCGTACAGGGTGGGCACGCAGAAGAACAGCGTGGGCCGGTGCCGGACGATGGCGGTGAACAGCTCCACCGGGCCGGGCTTTTCGGACAGCAGCACGGCCGTTGCCCCTGCGGCCAGCGGCAGGCTTACGCTGCAGATAAGCCCATAGGCGAAGGACAGCTTGCTGGCGGAGAAGAGCACATCGCGCGGGCCGACCCCCAGGATCTCGGTGGCCCAGCCCCGAGTGGGCTCAAGCAGGTCTTCCTGGGCGTGGGGCACGCCTTTGGGGCGGCCCGTGGAGCCGGAGCTGTACAGCATGAAGCCTGGCGCTTCCGGCTGCGGGGCCTCGGCGTCGCATTCGGAGGAAAAGCCGGAAAGTCCCCAAGGGCCGTCCATGCTGCACGGAAGGGCCAGCCTCAGGCCGGGGACCGTCCGTGCGACCTCCATGGCCGGGCTGTCCTCCGGGGCGATGAGCGCCGCTGCCTCGCAGTCCTGCAGAACGAACTTCAGGTCGTCCGGCGAAAGCTGCGCATGTACCGGCGTGGGGCAGGCGGAAAGCAGCATGGCCCCCAGGAAGGCCTTGACCGCGCCGAAGCTGTCCGGAAGGCAGAGCACCACCCTGTCTCCGGGGCGCACCCCGCGGGCGCGCAGCAGGTTGGCGAAACGGGCGGCGTCGGCCGCCAGGGCCTGATGGGTCAGGACATCGTCGCCGCAGAGATAGGCGGCCTTGTCCGGGTGCTGGGTCCGGTTGCGGTCCAGCAATTGCGCCGCGATGTTGGGGCGTGTGGCCATGGCGTTCTCCTGCCGGTGGTGGGTTTGGGCGCCAAGCGCCCGATGATGTGGATAGCAGAGGGCGAACGCCGTGGTCAACACGTTGGATATTGCGGCGCAAGCCCTGGCCGTGCTTTACAGGCAAGGGGCTTCGGGCTATTGAAAACAATGCGCAAAAGCGTCTTGCCTTCGGTTTGGTGCGCACGGCTGGCCTTGGCGCTGGCGGCGGTGCTGCTGTCTGTCTCGCAGGCCACGGCGGCCGGGCCGAAACGGGCCTCGCTGGTGCTGCAATGGCAGCCACAGGCGCAGTTCGCCGGGTTCTACGTGGCCCACGAAAAAGGCTTCTACCGCGAGGCCGGGGTGGACCTGACACTGATCCCCGGCGGGCAGGATGTGGTGGCCTCGCGTCTGTTGGCCCAGGGGCAGGCCCAGTTCGCCACCATGTTTTTGGCCACCGGCCTGGAGCGCCACGCCAGCACGGCGGGCACGCCCCAGGCCGTGGTGCATCTGTCCCAGCTGGTGCAGCGATCGGCGCTCATGCTCGTCACCCGCGCCGATTCCGGCATCCGTGAGCCGCGCGACCTGCACGGCCGCCGCGTGAGCCTGTGGGACAACGAGTTCAAGCTCCAGCCCTTGGCCCTGTTCCGTCGGCTGGGCATCACCCCCGTGCTGCTGCCGCAATCCAGCACCATGGGATTGTTCCTGCGCGGCGGCGTGGATGCGGTTTCGGCCATGTGGTACAACGAGTATCACACCCTGCTGGCTGCGGGCTTCGAGCCGGAGGACCTGCGTTTGTTCTTTTTCCGCGACCTGGACCTGAACTATCCGGAGGACGGCATCTACACCCTGGAGAAGACCCTCAAGGCGGACCCCGCACTGTGCCGCGCCGTGGTGGACGCCAGCCTGCGCGGCTGGCGCTACGCCTTCGACCACCCGGAGGAGGCGCTGGACATCGTGCTGGCGCGGATGCGCGAGGCCCATGTCCCGGTGAGCCGCGTGCACCAGCGCTTTATGCTGGCGCGGATGCGGGACGTTATGCTGCCCTCGGCTCAGTGCGATGCTCCTTTTGGCGAGCTCAAACCGGAGGATTTCGACCGGGTGGCCCGTGACCTTGCCGCCTTCGGCACGCTCAAGGGCGCTCCTTCCTTTGCGGCCTTTTCCCGCGGCGGGGCCCTTGTGGCCGGGACTGCGCAATGACGGCGCTGTTCCCCTCCGGGCTTGCCCGGCGGCTTTCGCTGCTGGTGCTCACCGCCGCCGGCGCGGTGTTCGCGGCCATTGTGCTGGCCACGTATTTCATGGCCAGGGAGGCCCTTATGCGCCACGTGGAGACCGGGGCGCGCAACAAGGCCGCGTCCATCGTCTTCCGCATAGAGTCCGTGCTCGCGCCCATTCCCCGCGTGGTGGAGGGCATCATCTACGACATGGAGGACGGGCGCATGGGCGAGGCGGACATGTTCCAGCGCCAGCGCCGCGTGCTTCAGGACAACGACGCCCTCTACGGCACGGCCGTGGCTTTCGAGCCGGGCGGCTGGACGCCGGGCCGCGTGCATTTCGCGCCCTACACCTTCCGCTCGCCCCTTGGCCCCAAGGCGACCTTTCTGGGCGGTGAGAACTACCGTTACCACGCCATGGACTGGTACCAGATTCCCCGCGAACTGGACCGCATGGAGTGGAGCGAACCATATTTCGACGAAGGCGGCGGCAATTCCCTCATGGCCACGTGCTCGGCCCCGTTCCACAGGCTGGAGGGCGGCCGCGAGGTGGTCGCCGGGGTGGTCACGGCCGATGTCACCCTGGAGTGGCTCAAGCGTTTGGTGGCCGGAACCTCCGTGCTGGACACGGGGTATGCCTTCCTCATCACCAAAAACGGCACCTACGTGACCCACCCCTCGCCGGGCGTGGCCTTCAACGAGACCGTCTTCAGCCGGGCCGAGGAATACGGCGATGCCGCGCTGCGGACCATCGGCAAGGACATGGTCCGGGGCGGATCGCGTTTTGTGGAGGTGAAGAGCCACCACACGGGCAGGCAAGGCTTTCTGGTCTACGCGCCCCTGCCCACCACGGGCTGGTCGCTGGGCGTGTTCTACCCGCGCGACGAGCTCCTGGCGGATGTGAACCGCCTGGCTTTGATCTCGGCCGGACTGGGCGGCGGCGGCTTCCTGGCCTTGGCCGCGCTCATCGCCTTCATCGCCCGGGGCATCACCCGGCCGCTGTCGCGCCTGAGCGCAGCCGCCCGCGAGGTGGCCGGCGGCAATCTCGACGCGCCACTTCCCGCGCCAGCGGCAAAAGACGAGGTGCGCGAACTGGCCGAGAGCTTCGGCCACATGCAGCGCTCCCTCAAGGACTACATCCGCGACCTGACCCAGGCCACGGCCAGCCGCGAGCGCATGGAGAGCGAACTGCGCATCGCCCATGACATCCAGATGGGCATTCTGCCCAAGATATTCCCGCCCTTCCCGGACAGGAGCGACATCGACCTCTACGCCAGCCTGACCCCTGCACGCGAGGTGGGCGGCGACTTCTACGACTTCTTCCCCTGCGGGGACGACCAGTTCTGCTTCCTGGTGGGCGATGTATCCGGCAAGGGGGTGCCCGCAGCCTTTTACATGGCCGTGGCCAAGACCTTGATCAAGGCCGTCGCTGAAAGCCCGGCCTATGCGGGGCACCGCGTCTCCGACTATCTGCCCGGCGGGTTGACTCGGCCCGCGCGGCGCTGCGCCGATCCGGGCGGCATCCTCTCCCGCGCCAGCAACGACCTAGCCCAGGACAACGATTCGTGCATGTTCGTGACCATCTTTTGCGCCGTGCTGGACATGAAGACCGGCGAACTGCGCTATGCATCGGCCGGGCACAACCCGCCGCTGCTCCTGCGGGCCGACGGCCGCGCCGAGTATCTGGCCACCCGCCAGGAGCCGGTGGCCGGGGCCATGGAGGGCGTGGCCTATACGACCGACACCCTGACCCTTGCGCCCGGAGACGGGCTTGTCCTGTTCACCGACGGCGTCACCGAGGCCATGAACGCGGCCCAGGAATTGTATGGCGAGGCCCGGTTGATGGCCCAGGCGCGGAGCCTGTACGGCCTGGACGCGCGCGCCCGCTGCGAGCATCTTTCGGCGGAGGTGCGCGCCTTTGCCGCAGGGGCGGAACAGTCCGACGACATCACCCTGCTGGCCCTGACCTATCAGGGGCCGGAGGACAGCCTGGGCTAGCATGGCCCGCAACGCAGGAGGAATGCATGGAGTTCACCGAAGTCAAGGAAGGGGCTTTTCTGGTTCTGGCCGTGTCCGGCCGCATGGACACCCTCACCGCTCCGCAGTTCGAGGCCCGCTGCCAAACCTGCCTTGAGGCGGGAAGCACGCGCTTGGTGGTGGATTTGGGCGGGCTGGAATACATCAGCAGCGCGGGTCTGCGCAGCATCCTGGCCGCGGCCAAGAAGCTCAAGGCCGCCGGGGGCGATCTGGCCTTTTGCTCCCTTTCCGGCATCGTGGCCGAGGTGTTCGCCGTGTCCGGATTCAACAAGCTTCTGCCGGTCTTCGCCGACAGGGCCCAGGCCCTGGCCAGAGCATAGGAGCAGGAACGTGCGGCGTTTGCGCCTGCCCGCCCAGGAGGAGAGCCTCCCCATCTTTCGCCAGCTGGCGCTGGACGAAGCCACGCGCGCGGGGCTTGACCCGGCCGCCATGCAGCGGGTGGAGCTGGTGCTGGAGGAGGCGCTGGTGAACGTCATCCGCCATGCCTACACGCCGGATGCGCCGGAGCCCCTGGCCGAACTGGCCTGTGGCGTGGACGAAGGCGGCGTGTTCCGGTTGCGGCTCACGGATTGGGGCGCGCCCTTCGATCCCGTGGCGTCGGCGGGCGCAGGTCCTGGCGCTTCTTTTCCCGGCGCGGAAGCCGGGCAGCCTGGGGAGCACGATCTGCACGCGCAGCTGGAGTCCAACCTGGGGGCCGACCTGGAACACCGCCTGCCCGGCGGCATGGGCCTGTTCCTCATCCTCACCATGAGTCATCCCGCCTATGCGCGCCAGGGCGATGCCAACGTGCTCACCCTGAGCTTCCCCCCGGAATCGGGCGGTTCCAAGGCCTGATTCCGGCCCCCCTGCCTGGCTGCATGGCCGTCCGGCGCCCTGCACGGCCCAGGGCGTCCCGCTGTCATGCCCTTTGGGGCCTCCCTGTGCGGGAGGCCCAAGAATGGCGCCAGTGTTCCACAACCGTGAGTCATCCCGCCTATGCGCGCCAGGGCGATGCCAACGTGCTCACCCTGAGCTTCACCTCGGAATCGGGCGGTTCCAAGGCCTGATTCCGGCCCCCCTGCCTGGCTGCATGGCCGTCCGGCGCCCTGCACGGCCCAGGGCGTCCCGCTGTCATGCCCTTTGGGGCCTCCCTGTGCGGGAGGCCCAAGAATGGCGCCAGTGTTCCACAACCGTGACGCGCGCGTTTCTTCGCAACGCCGCTTGCCCGGAAAAAGAAATGTGTGCTATGACCTACGTACTTGGGTCCAAGGCCTAATGCGCAGTAAGTATTACGCCGATGAAACTGGATATTTTCCCGGTCTACGCAATAGTGCGGCCCCGGCAATCCGTCAGGAGGATTCATGATGCCACGCTCCATCAAGACCCGGCTCGTCCTGGGACTCGTCTCTGTTATCGCGATCATTCTCGCGGGGATTATGGTCATCGTGGCGTTCAGCTTCAGCAGCCAGTCACGGGAAGCCTTCCTGCGGGCGGCCAAGGGCGAGATGTCCCAGCTGGACTACGCCATCACGCTGTTTTTGGACGAAAGCATGAAGAACGCCGACATGCTGGCCAAAGCGCCTGCCATGCAGCAATTGGGCGAGGTGACCACCAACCACCTGTCCACCACGGAGAAGAGCAGCGCCAAGGTGGCCGAGGGAGACGCGGCCGGACGCAGGATCGTGGACTTCTTCGCCGCCGTGCAGGCGTCGCACCCGGCCTACGTGGAGGTGTTTCTGGGCAACGAGCGCGGCAGCTTCGTCAGTTCGCTGGAATCGTCCGCAATGCCTGCCGGGTACGACCCACGCAAGCGGCCCTGGTACTCCGAGGCGAAGCCCGTTGTGGACAAGGCCACCCTTTCCAAGGCCTACATGTCCACCACAGGCGAGGCCGTGACCAGCGCAGCGCGCACCGTGCTCCGCAACGGGACCGTTGTCGGCGTGGTGGGCATCGACATTTCCCTCAAGAATCTTACCGAACTGGTCAAATCAGTGAAACTGGGCGAGTCCGGCTATGTGGCGCTGGTGCAGGACGACGGCGTGGTCCTGGCCGATCCGCGGCACGATGCCTTCAACTTCAAGAAGGTTGGGGAGATCGAGTCCAAGCACCTGGACGCGCTGTTCAAGATGGAGGCCGGGAGCCAGGAGTTCGAGATCGACGGGAAGAAGTATCTGGGCATCGTGTACACTTCGCCCAAGACCAAGTGGAAGCTCATGGGCTTCATGGAGCTTTCCGAAATCAACGCCCCGGTCAAGAGCACCCTTTATCTTCTCGGCTTTGTGGGCATCGTCAGCCTTGCCGTCATGGCCCTGGCCATTTGGCTGGTGAGCAACAACTTCATCCTCAAGCCGCTTTCCGCCGTGTCCAGCTTTGTGGCGGGCATCGCCAAGGGCGTGTACGACCACCGCATCGGCCACCAGCGCCAGGACGAGATCGGCGCCATTTACGATGCCCTCAACACCACCGCGGGCGTGCTTGAACAGAACATCAAGGACATTCAGGCCAAGACCCTGGAGGCGGAGGAAAAGGCCCGCGCCGCCGAACTGGCCAAGGCCGACGCCGATGAAGCCAGGCGCAACGCCGAGCACGCCAAGAGCGAGGGAATGCTTGCCGCGGCGGGCAAGCTGGAGGCCATCGTGGGCATCGTGTCCTCGGCGTCCTCGCAGCTTTCCGCACAGATCGGCGAATCCAGCCGCGGGGCGGAGCGCCAGGCCATGCGCATCACCGAAACCGCCACCGCCATGGAGGAGATGAACGCCACCGTCCTTGAGGTGGCCAAGAACGCCGGGCAGGCGGCCGAGACCTCCGACGGCGCGCGCAAGAAGGCGCAAAGTGGCGCGGAGGTCGTGCACAAGGTCATGAGCGGCATGAGCGACGTGCAGCAGCAAACCGCCAAGCTCAAGGTCGACATGGGCACCCTTGGCAAACAGGCCGAGGACATTGGGCGCATCATGACCGTCATCACCGACATTGCCGACCAGACCAACCTGCTGGCGCTCAATGCCGCCATTGAGGCCGCGCGCGCGGGCGACGCCGGGCGCGGCTTCGCCGTGGTGGCCGACGAGGTGCGCAAGCTGGCGGAGAAGACCATGACCGCCACCAAGGAAGTGGGCGAGGCCATCAGCGCCATTCAGCACGGCACGCGTTCCAACGTGGAGGGCGTGGACAAGAGCGTGCACCTCATTACCGAAGCCACCACCCTGGCCGACCAGTCCGGAAAGGCCCTGCAGGAGATCGTCCACCTGGTCGACGCCGCCTCGGACCAGGTGCGCTCCATCGCCACCGCCAGCGAGGAACAGTCCGCCGCCAGCGAGGAGATCAGCCACTCCATCGAGCAGGTGAGCTCCATCGCCAACGAGACCTCACAGGCCATGGGCGAGGCGGCCAAGGCCGTGGAGGAGCTGGCGCGCCAGGCCCAGATCCTCAATTCGCTCATTGTCCAGCTGCGCGAGGAGGCCGGACAGGTCGCCTAACCGCGACTGCGCATGTCCAGGGCGGCCTCTCCTCCGGGGGGGCCGCCCTTTTTGCGCCCGGCGGACGGCTTGCGCGCCGCGGACCTTTGGGCTAAAATCATACCGTTCATGTTCCTTCCACCGCCCACCGCCGGAGCTCTTCATCCATGAAAGACATCGCCAAGTTCCTCTCGGGGTTCAAGAAGTTTCAGCGCACCTATTTCTGCGGCGACAGCGAGCTGTTCAAGGACTTGAGCCATGCCCAGAATCCCAAGGTGCTGGTCATCGCCTGCTCGGACTCCAGGGTCGATCCGGCTTTGCTGACCGGCTGCGAGCCCGGCGACATGTTCGTCGTGCGCAACGTGGCCAACCTGGTGCCCCCGTACGAGACGTCGCCCGGCCGACACGGCGTGAGCGCCGCCCTGGAGTACGCGGTGAAGGTGCTGGAGGTGGAGCACGTCATCGTGCTTGGACATTCGTGCTGCGGCGGCATCCACGCCCTCATGTCCCCCCGGAAGGAGGAGCTCGGCGAATTCATCGCGCCGTGGGTCAAGATCGCCGAACCGGCTCTGCTTGAGGTGGGCGAGAAGCTTTCGGAGAAGGACGAGCCTTTGCGCCAACGCGCCTGCGAACAGGCGGCGGTGCTGGTGTCTTTGGAGAACCTGCTCACCTTCCCCTGGCTGTGGGAGCGGGTGATGCAGGAGCGCGTGTACCTGCACGGCTGGTATTTCGACATGCAGAAGGGCGAGCTGTTGAGCTACCTGCCGGAGACCGGCTCCTTCGAGCCGCTGGTCGCCCGGTGCGTGGCCGCTCCCAAATAGCCGACGGGCTGGCGAGCCAACGGAAAACGGCCGGGTGCGACGTGCCCCCGGCCGTTTTTGGTTCTTTGCTTTGGCTCAGCGCTTGATTTTTGGCGGCCCCATGAGCAGCATTTCGGCGATGGTCAGGTTGACGCGCGGGTGCCGCGACATGCCCCCCTGCCCGAGCAGGTCCATTTCCAGCCGGGCCAGTTCCGAGAGCAGCGGCGTGCGGTCCAGCAGGGCTGGCGGGCAGGTCTTGGCACGCTGCTGGGCGCGGTCGCAACCGGGGAAGGCTGCGGTCTCGCCGCCGGGCTTGTGCAGCACGTTGGGCACGCCGTGCAGGCGGCAGACCATGGGCCTATGGGCATAGATGCCGCAAACGAGCCCGCCGTCCCGCTGCTCGCTGGCCGGGCAGGGCACGCGGGGCCGTGTGCCGGGCAGGGCGTTCTGGTGGATGCGCACGTAGGTTTCCGCCTGGGCCAGCATGTCCTGGCGCCGGTCCTCCGGCAGGGCGGCGAAGCCCTCCCAAAGGACCATCCATTCCGCATAGGTGTGGTGGCGGAAGAGCGTTTCGCAGCAGCTGTCCGTGCAGCCGTCGCAGGAAAGACCAATGGCCTTGGCCGATGCGTCGTAGGCCTGGTCCATGCGCGCGTACAGGTCGCGCAGGCGCTTCAACACCGGATGCTTGGCGTTTTTCTTCATCCCTTGGGTTCCGTTTTGTCGGCGGCGAGCCACTCGTACAGCCGCTCCAGGCTGTGGTGCTGGTCGCCCGCATCGGTGCTGACGGTGAAGTCTGCCGCTGCGACATAGAGTGGCTGGCGTTCGTGGTAGAGGTCTTCGCGGGTGCGGCCGGGGGCGATGGCCAGGCCCCGGTTGCCGCCATCGCCCACGCGCTTCAAGAAGCTTTCCAGGCTGATGTCCAGGTGCACGACCGGACCGAGCAGGCTGAGGCGTTCCATGGCCTGGCGCCCGTAGACCACGCTGCCCCCGGTGGAGATGACGGCCCTGCGCACGTTGAGCATGGAAACCAGCGTGTTCTCGGCCTTGAGAAAGGCCTCCAGGCCCAGGCCGTCCAGCAGGTCTTGCAGGGGCAGGCCGTAGAAGGATTCGATGAGCCGGTCAGTGTCCACGTGCGCCCAGCCCAGGCGGTCGGCCAGCAGGCGGCCAAGGGTGCTTTTGCCCGCCCCGGCCATGCCGATGAGGCTGATGGCTCCCTGGGGCCACAGGCGGGGCAAGGGCGCGGACGAGGCTTCTGCGTTCATGCGGGGGGCGGCTCCGGCGGGCTCAGGCGGCGGCCTTGGGCCGCAGGAGCACCTTGTCCTGCTCGTCGCGTTCGGCCACCAGCACATCCACGCGCTCGGCGGCCGAGGTGTTCACGCGTTTGCCCACGTAGTCGGCCTGGATGGGCAGTTCGCGGTGCCCGCGGTCGATGAGCACCAGCAGCTCCACCCGGCGGGGGCGGCCGAAATCGAGGATGGCCTCCAGCGCGGCGCGGGTGGTGCGGCCGGAATAGAGCACGTCGTCCACCAGGATGACGCTTGCGCCCTCGATGGCGGCCGGTATCTCCGTGTGGCTGATGGCCGGGGCTATGCCCAGGCTGCTCCAGTCGTCGCGGTAGAGGTTGATGTCGAGCTGGCCCAGCACCACGGGAGCGGGCAGGCGGGCGTCGAGCAGCTGCTTGAGCCTGCGGGCCAGATCCACCCCGCGGCGTTGGATGCCCACCAGCACGAGCGGACCTCCCTCCCCGCGGCGTTCGATGACCTCGGACGCCAAGCGTTCCAGGGTGCGGGCCATTTCCTTGGCGGTCAGGATGGTGCGGGCTTCGCTCATGGCTTGGTCTCCGGGGCGATGACCAGGCTTCTGCGGCAGAATTCCACGGCCTCGCTGGAAAAGTCAGCTATATCAGGCCAGTATAGCTTGATGCGCATGAGCCCGAAGAACATGTTGGCGATGATCATGCCCGTGTGGTCCAAGGGAACGTCGCGAATGGTTCCGTTCTTGATGCCGCGGGCCAGAAAGTCCTCGAAGAGGCTGCGCATCCGCTCGATGAAGCGGCCCATGGAGCGCTTGGTGAGCTCCAGGATGCTGTAGGTGCCGAGCACGATCTTGATGTCCGCCGCGTTGGCCTCCAGAAAAGCGAAGTGGCTGCCCAGCAAGTCATCCAGGGTCAGCGTGTCCTTTTCCATGCGGCCACGGCATTGCTCGGCCAGGGTCTGGTACTTCTGGTCAAAGGTGTCCAGAATGTGCTGGAGGATGTCCTCCTTGCTCTCGAAATGGCGGTATATGGTGCCTTCGGAGATGTCGGCGCGGCGCGCAAGATTGGCCGTGGTCATCTTGTGGAAGCCGACCTCGGAGATCATGTCTTTGGCGGTGGCGAGGATCAGGTCCTTGGTGCTCATCATCTGCCTCGGTAAGGCTCGGGAACGTGGGAGGAACAGGGCGGACAACGCATCCGGCCGCATCCCGCCATTTAGCCCAGACTCCCCCCTGGGTCAACGCCGGAAGCGGGCCCTCGCTCAATTGACAAATGCGGGGGCCGTCATTATCTATCCACTTCCCCACCAACGCTCCAAGGAGGCAGAGATGGTTGAACTGACCGATTCCGCGAAGGCCCAGCTGGATGGGTACTTTGCGGACAAGGAGAAATCCCCGATCAGGGTGTTCCTGGCAAGCGGGGGTTGAAGCGGCCCGAGGCTGTCGCTGGCTCTGGATGAGCCGCGTGAGAACGACGACACCTATGACGTGCAGGGGTACAGCTTCATTGTGGAGCGTGCCCTGGGCGAACAGACCGGAGCCATCCGCATCGACATGACCCAGTACGGGTTCACTGTCGACTCCGAGAACCCCATGGGGGGAGGAGGATGCGGATCAAGCTGCGGTTCCGGCGGTTGCGGTTCCGGGGATTCCGGAAGCTGTTCCTGCTAGCCCGCAAAGTCACGTATCAGCATAGGGCGGCGTTCCGCGAGGGACGCCGCCCGTTTTTTTGGGGCGGCGGATCGCAACAGGCACGGGTGGTTCAGGCATTGAAGCCAAGACTCACCACCGCGTCCCCCACCAGGACGCAAAAGGAGATCCCCCATGATTACGTTGAGCGACGCCGCCAAAGCGCAGTTGGACAACTACTTCGCGGACAAGGAGAAGTCCGCCGTCCGCATCTTTGTGGGCGGCAGCTGCTGTGGTCCGAAGCTTTCCCTGGCCTTGGACGAGGCCCGCGAAGGCGATGAGGTGGTGGAGACGGGAGGCTTCACCCTGCTTGCGGAAAAGTCCCTGCTGGCCGTCTCCGGCGCCATCTCCATCGACATGACCGAGTACGGGTTCAGCGTCGAGTCCGAGATTCCCCTCGAAGGGGGAAGCTGTGGTTCAGGGAGCTGCGGCTCCAGCGGGTGTGGCTCCGGCGGCTGCGGCTGCTAGCCCCTGGTCCAGGCAAAGAACAAGGCGGCTTCTCCCTGTTTGGGGAGAGGCCGCCTTGTTTCGTGTCGCGCCGTGCGCGGGCTAGGCCAGGGCCGCGATGCAGCGAACCTCCACCTGCGCCTCCCGGGGCAGGGCGGCCACGCCTATGGCGGCGCGGGCAGGCTTGTGCCGCGGGAAGAACTCTGCGTAGATCTGGTTGAATTCCGCAAACTTGGCCATATCGGTGAGGAACACGTCCACGCTGACGACGGCGTCCATGCGAGCGCCTGCGGCTTCGACGATGGTCTGCAGATTGGTCAACGCCTGGCGCGCCTGCTCGGAAAAATCGTCGGGGATGACGCCCGTGGCGGGGGCGATGCCGAGCTGGCCGCTCAAGTAGGCGAGGCCGCCGCAGGTGATGGCTTGGCTGTACGGGCCGATGGCGGCAGGGGCGTTTTCGGTATGCACGGCGTTCAGGTCAAGGGGCATGTGGGCTCCTGGGTTCGGGTGGACCCGTCGCAAGGCGATGCTGGCTGCCGGTTCCGGACGACGGGGGCGCTGGATGCGCGTGTTCGCCATAGGTATACGCTTTGGATTCAAAAGGAAAGGCCGGACCCGATTCCTCAGGCCCGGCCTCGCCAGCGGGGGGCGTGTGCGCCGGGGGATCGGCAGGCCTAGGCCAGCAGGCTCCAGGCCTGGAAAATGAGCACTGCCGCGGCGTAGGCCAGCAGGGTGTTGAATACCAGAGCGAACAGGGCCCAGCGGGCTCCGGCCTCCTTGGCCATGGCCACGATGGTCACCGAGCAGGGCGCGTAGAGGATGACGAAGGCGATGAGCGCCACGCCCGCCGCTCGCGGAAAGCTTTTGTCCCGCGCGAGCATTTCCGAGAGCGGGGCGGATTCCTCGGCGTCCACTTCGCCCAGGGCGTAGGCCGTGCCCAGGGTGGACACGATGACTTCCTTGGCGGCGAACCCGCCCAGAAGCGCGATGTTCACCCGCCAGTTGAAGCCTGCCGCGGAGGTGACGTTCTCCAGGGCCACGCCCGCCCGTCCGGCAAAAGACGCCCGGAGCGTCGCCTCGGAGCGTTCCGCCTCCAGCTGGCGCAGGGCCTCTTCGAAGGCCGGGGGCGGATCTTCGCCGGTCTCCTCCTGGGCGGACAGCTGCGTGTCGATGGCCTGGGCCCGTTCGTCAAAGCTTCGGGCCTGCTCTTCGGGCAGGGAGGGGAAGGTCATGGCCGCCCATATGAGCACGGAAATGGCCAGGATGATGGTCCCCGCCTTGCGCATGTATTCCCAGCTGCGTTCCCAGGTGTGGATGCACAGGCCGCGCAGGGTGGGCGTTCTGTAGGGTGGCAGCTCCATGACGAAGGGGGTGCTTTCCCCCTTGATGACCGTGGAGCGGAGCAGCTTGGCCACCAGCAGGGCGGATGCCCAGGCGGCCAGGGTCACGGCGCTCATGACGAGCGCCTCGCTGCCGGGGAAAAAGGCCGCCGCCAGCATGAGAAAAACCGGGACCTTTGCGCCGCAGGTCATGAAGGGCGCGGTGAGCAGGGTGGCCAGCTTTTCCTTGGGGCTGCGCAGCGCGCGGGTGGCCATGACGCCGGGCACGGCGCAGCCGCCCGCTATGCCTCCGGAGACGATGAAGGGCAGCACGCTTGCGCCGTGCAGCCCGAACACGCGGAACACGCGGTCCAGCATGTAGGCCATGCGCGCCACGTAGCCCGTGTCCTCCAGCGCGGAGAGCAGGAAGAACATGATCATGATCAGCGGGACGAAGCCCAGCACCCCGCCGACGCCCGCAATGGCGCCGTCCACGATGAGCGAGCGCAGCAGTCCTTCGCCCATGGAGTCCTTGACCATATCTCCCAGCCAGGCGAAGGCGTCCTGCACCCAGGTCATGGGCAGCTCGCCCACGGCGAAGGTGAGGGTGTAGAGCAGGTAGATGACAAGAGCCATGACCAGCGGTCCGGCCAGGCGATGGGTGAGCACCTGGTCCATGCGGTCGGAGACGCGGATGCGCTCCTGGTCCAGCGACGGGTAGCGCACCACCCTGCGGGTTATGCCTGTGATGTAGCCGTACCGGTAGTCGGCGATGATGGCGTCCGGCGTGGTGACCAGTGTTTTTTTCAGGTGCGCCGCAACCTTGGAGGTGAGGGCTTCCAGCTTGTCGGCCGCTTGCGGGTCGGCTTCGCGGCCGCGGCGGCGCACGCCGGGGTCGCCTTCCAGGTACTTGATGCCCACCCAGCGTGGCGGGGCCTTGCCCGCCATGATGCCCGCCGCCTCCACTAGCCGCTCCATTTCTTCCAGGACCGGATCCAGGTCCGGGCCGTAGGAAATGCGCAGCGGCTCCAGCCGTCCGGCCCGGGTTTCGGCAAGGCGGTAGGCCGCTTCCAACAGCTCCTGCCGTCCCTTGCCCTGCCGGGCCACGGTCTCCACCGCCGGGCAGCCGGTAAGCTTTGTGAGCAGCGCGGTGTCGATGTCCTTGCCGCTTTGGCGCACCTCGTCCATCATGTTCAGGGCCAGCACCAGCGGCACGCCCAGCTCCATGATCTGCACGGCGAGGTACAGGTTGCGCTCAAGGGCGTCCGCGTTCAGCACATCAATGACGGCGGCGGGGCGGTCCTCGATGAGGAAGCTGCGCGCGGCGCGCTCCTCCTCGGAAAACGCCGTGATGGAATAGGTTCCCGGCAGGTCGACGATGTCGAGCTTCGCGTCGCCAAGCAGGGCGTGCCCCATCTTCTTTTCGACCGTTACGCCGGGCCAGTTGCCCACGTGCTGGTGCGAACCCGTGAGGGCGTTGAAGAGCGTGGTCTTGCCGCAGTTGGGGTTGCCCGCCAGGCCGATGGTGATGCGCGGCACAGGCTACTCCGCCGCTTCCACCAGGATGTGGTCGGCCTCGCTGTTGCGCAGGGTCAGGGTGAAGTCGCGAAGGCGCAGGGCCACGGGGTCCTTCAGCGGAGCCTTGCCCACCACGGTCACTTCCGCGCCGGGGATGATGCCCATGTCGCGAATCCTGCGGCCAAGTTCCCCCTCAGCTCCCACGGAGCAGATGCGGAGTCTCTGATTCACCCGCGCGCGGCGCAGGGTTGTGCACGAATCCATGTGAGCGTCTCCTTGAGCGGTTTGGGCCTGGCGCCTTCACAAGGCGCCGAGACTCACCCGCAGCAGCCCCCACCGGGGCGATTGGACATTTTCAGCCCGTTCTTGTCCTTTTGGCCCTGCGCTCCCGCGCTTGGGCAGCTCGCACAGCCGGAGCAGCCGCCATCGCATCCCTGGGACTTGCCGGTGAACTTTCTGGAAAAGCGCCAGAGGACCATTGCTGCTGCCACGCCGACGATGACGTAGACCAGTATGTCTTGCCACATGTTGCGGCTCCCTTTTGGTTGGCCACCCTCCGGCCGCCCGATGCCTGGAAGATAATGATATTGAATGTCGAGGTCAAGGTCGTCGATGCGTGCCGCAGCGTCTGGGCAAGGCCGCGCGGGGCTTGAGCGCACGCGAGATTTGTGTTTGTATCCACCAGCAAAAGGCAGGGAGGAACAATGGGCAAACAGGCCAAACGCGTTCGGCGCGAGGAGGCGGTCCAGAAACCGCATGACGAGGACGCCCACCTGACCCCGGAGGACAGGCGCTTCGCCAGCACGCTCAACTATCTCGCCCGGGGCATCGTCATCGGCGGCTCGCTGGCGGTCATGATCGGCTGGCTGCTGCCGGAGGCCAACATGGGCAGGATGCTCGGCCTGGGGCTTTTGTGCGGCTGCCTGGCCGGCATCACCATGAAGAACATCAATGACAGGAAGAGGGGCAGGTAGCGCGGAAGCCCCCGGCGCGTCCAGGCAGGGAAACGGGAGCCGGGCTTCGTCCTGCGCCCGCATGGCGCGGCCGTCCAGAACACGGCTGGCGCAGCTTCGCCGCTGCGAAGCTCCATGAGGTTCCGTGAGTTCGCTATCGTTTTCGCTCAATCTTGGGACGCTTTTCCCGGTGTTGTTGGCCATTACCCTGGTGCGGGTGCTGGCCATGCTGCACTACGCCTCGCTGCGGCGGGTGTACCCCGGCTTCCGGACCCTGATGTACTCGGCCTTGATGGTGTTTTCCGGCGTTGGGCTGCTTTTGCTGCGGGCCTGGGCCGGCGAGCTTCCCATGCTGGTGTTTTTGAGCAATATGGCGATGCTGGTGCAGGGTGCGCTGGTGTACCACGGCCTTGGGCAGTATGGCCGAGTACCGCGCTTGCGGGAGCGTACCAGGCAAAACTGCATCTTCATCGTGCTTGTGTCATCGTTGCAGCTTGCAGACGTGCTCATTGACCCGAACATGGAGCGCAGGGTGCTTGTGCTGTGCGCCGCGGCGATGTTTATGAGCATTCGCATAGCAGTGGAGCTCCCAATGCGCGGCGTCAGGATTTTGCCGGGCTGGCGCATCATGTGCTTCAGCTATCTCGTCACTGCGGCATTGCAGGTGCTGCGCGCCTACAACGTGCTGACCATCCCGGAGTTCAGTGCGTTGACCATGCAGACAGGCGGCGTCATCGGGGTGTATGCCATTCTGTATCGCATCATGCAGGGCTCGCTGGAGCTGTATGTCGTTTTCGCCATGAATTCTGCCATGCTGGAAGACGATTTGCACGCGGCCACCGCGCGCATCGAACATATGGCCCAGACCGATGCCTTGACCGGCGTCTTGAACCGGCGCGGGCTGGAACTGCTTGGCGCAGAGGCCCTGCGCACATCCTTTCTCGCGGGAGATTCCGCCGCGGTCGTCATGTTCGACCTGGACCGGTTCAAGCGCGTGAACGACACCTTGGGCCACGCGGCGGGCGACGAACTGCTGCGCGGCGTGGCCGCCATGTGCCAAGGCTCGCTGCGCGAGGGCGACGTGTTCGCCCGCTACGGCGGCGAGGAGTTTGTGCTGGTGGCCCCACGCACCGGGGAGCGCGAGGCCGTGCTTTTGGCGGAACGGCTGCGCGTGGCCGTGGAATCGGCGCTTTTTCCGGTTATGGCCGGGGAGCGCGTCACCGCCAGCTTCGGCGTGGCGAGCGCGGACCAGGGCGGTCTGGAGGCGCTTTTGCAGCGCGCGGATGCGGCGCTTTATGCCGCAAAGGAGTCCGGCCGCAACAGGGTGGAGCTGTCCACTGGGCCAGGGCTGCGCCGCGAGGCCGCCGCCTAGGGGACCCCTCCGCGTTACCGCCCCGCCGCGAGCGCCGCCTTGAGCCTGGGGCTGAGCAGCGGGGACAGGCGCGGGTGGAACAGCGGCACGCGCAGGTTTTGCGGCCCCTGGGCGTAGCTGGCCACCTGGTAGGGCGGGAAGGTGAACACGATGTCCGCGCCGTCCAGCACGAAGACGGTGAAGTTTTCGGCCTTGGGCGCAAAGCCCTCCGCGAAGAGCAGGCCGTCCAGGGCCAGGGTGAGCCGCCGCTGCGCAAGGTCGGAAAGCACGGACAGGGCCGCGGCCTCGTCGGTGAACAGATCGGCCAGGCGCAGACGCGACTGGTCGCGCAGGTCGAAGACGAAGCTGGCGAAGATGGTGTTGGGGTGCGCTCCGCCCGTGTCGCGCATCTCCTCGAACCGGAAGGACAAGAGGACTGGCGAGGCCGTGTGCGCGGTGAAGGCGATGCGGTCGGCGTTGGCCCGCACGCGGCCCCGGCCTACTCCGGTGCTTTTGAGCAGGCTGAGCACTTCGGCCTTGCGTTCGTCCAGAAAGCCCTTGAGCTCCGCATCCACCTTCGGCAGCCCGGTGACGGGCAGGGCGTACCGGTAGTATTGGTCGCGGCTGAAGTTTTTGGCCATGCGCGTCACAGAGCGGATCAGGCCGGTGGGCGCGGGGTGCGGCCCTTGCGCCAGCAGCATGGGGCCGATGACGGCGTTCACGTCCCGGGCGAGAATGTCCAGCCGGGCAAGGTCCGCCGTCACGCCGCGTTCCAGCTCCGCCCCTTCGGACTCCAGTCTGCGCAGCTCGGCCAGGGCGGGCGCGCGGCGCTGCTCAAGCTCCCTGGCCTCCTGTCGCGAAATTTCCACAAAGGTGCGCGGCTGCTCCTCCAACTCGTCCACCAGGTCTCCCTTGGCCGCATCGGGTTTCGCGTGCTCGCGTTCCAGCACATAGAGCTGTTTGATGCGCGCATTTTTTTTGAATTTTCTTCCAGACTGCAGCAGGGCGGTATCGCCGCCGGGCAGGCGCACCAGGAACAGGGCTGGCCCCAGGCGGCGCAGCACGCGGCCCCCGTTCAGCGCAGCGGTGTCCACGGGCGGATTTGCGGCATACAGGGTTGCGGCGTTCTGCTGGGCCTGCTGGTGCCGCTCCCAGCGCTCCTGCAGGCGCGGCGGGTCGAAGGCCAGCACGGCGGCCAGGCAGCGGCGCAGATCGTCCGGCAAGTTCGCGGCGTTGGCCGCAGGGGCCAGCGCCGTGCGCCGGGGGTCGTACTCGGGGTCGCCGGGAACGGTGTCGTTCACCAGGATGTTCAGCTCATTCGCCACGGCCTCGGTGCTGAAGGCCGGAACCGGGCGCTCCACTGGGGGAGCGGCGGGAAGGACCGCCGGAGCGGGGGCCGGGCGCTCCAGGCCGCAGGCGGCCAGCAGGGCGGCGAGGCAGAATACGGGCGCGGCGAGACGGACGAGGGTGCGCATGATGGCCTCCGGGTGGTTTCGGGTGGTGTACGCTGTGGCGGGCCTTGAACGCAAGTGTTGGCGGCGCCGCGAAAAAGAAGGGGCCGCCCCGGCAAGGAGACGGCCCCGGAATGGGTGGAGTTGCGCTTGCGGCTAGAGGATCTGGCTCAGGAAGAGCTTGGTGCGCTCGTTCTCCGGGCTGGTGAAGAAGTGCTCCGGGGTGCCCTGCTCGATGACCGCGCCGTGGTCCATGAAGACCACGCGGTCGGCCACTTCGCGGGCAAAGCCCATTTCGTGGGTCACCACTGCCATGGTCATGCCCTCTCTCGCCAGGGTCACCATGACGTCGAGCACTTCGCCGATCATCTCCGGGTCGAGCGCGCTGGTGGGTTCGTCGAAGAGCATGATCTTGGGGCTCATGGCCAGCGCCCGGGCAATGGCCACGCGCTGCTGCTGCCCGCCCGACAGGCGCGAAGGATACACGTGGGCCTTGTCCTTGATGCCGACCTTGTCCAGCAGCTTGAGGCCGATGGCCTCGGCCTCGGCCTTGGAGAGGCCCTTGAGCTTGACCGGCGCGATGGTGAGGTTTTCGAGCACGGTCTTGTGCGGAAAGAGGTTGAAGCTCTGGAACACCATGCCAAGCTCCATGCGCAGCTTGTTGATGTCGGTCTTGGGGTCGTTGATGTCCTGCCCGTCCACGATGATGGACCCGGAATCGACGGTCTCCAGTTTGTTGATGGAGCGCAGCAGGGTGCTCTTGCCCGAACCCGAAGGGCCGATGATGACGACCTTCTCGCCCAGGTTCATGGACAGGGAGACGTTGTTCAGCGCCTTGAGCGCGCCGAAGCTCTTGTTGACGTGGCGGATGTCGACGATGGACTGGCTAGCGGCGCACATAATGGCTGAGCCTCGCTTCCATGATGCTGACCCCCTTGGAGAGGAGCAGCGTGATGACGAGATAGACCAGGGCCACAAGGGTGTAGGTCTCGAAGTAGAGGAAGGTCTCGCTCGAGAACTCGCGGCCCCGGCGCAGGAGGTCGGACACGGCCAGGATGGACACCAGGGAGGTGTCCTTCAAGAGGGCGATGAATTCGTTGCCCACCGGCGGCAGGATGGTGCGCCAAGCCTGGGGCAGAATGATCAGGAACATGGTCTGCTTGCCGTTGAAGCCCAGCGAGCGCGCGGCCTCGGTCTGCCCCTTGTCGATGGCGGTGATGCCCGCGCGGAAGACTTCGCCCATGTAGGCGCCGTAGCACACGCTCATGGCGATGATGGCGGCGCTGAGGTCGTGGACGTTCAGGAAGCGCCCCAAGGCGTAGTATATGTAGAAAAGTTGGACCAGGAGCGGGATGCCCCGGATGATTTCAACGTAGGTGGAGGCCACGAGGTTGATGGCCTTGTTCTTGGAAACGCGACCCAGGCCGGTGATGAGGCCGATGACGCAAGCGCAGAGAATGGACGTGATGGTGACCTGGAAGGTGATGACGATGCCGTCGCTCAGGTAGACGAGCAGGCGCCTGTACGGGTCCGGGTGGGCGATGAGCAGGTAGAGGATGGCGGAAATGGCGCCGACGATGCTGATGACCCAGGCGTTGAACAGTCCCCAGTCGTTTCTGCTGGGGATGGCTGCTCCCTCGCCCACGTCGATTTTGGGTGTTTCGGTCATGTGTGCTTGGCCCTTCGGTGTTGGAATGCCGGGGGGCCGCCTTTGGCGGCCCCCCGGGGGAATGCAGGTGTCGGTCCATGCGGGCCGTTTACTTCATCTGGTGCTGTTCCTTGATCTTGTCGAAGGTGCCGTCGGCCTTGATGGCGGCCAGGCCCTTGTTCACCAGGTCGATGACTTCCTGGTTGCCCTTCTTGACGGCGATGCCGATGTTCTCGACCTTGTCGCTCTTGAGGGTGGCGGCGATCTTGATCTTGTCCGCGTACTTCTTGGTGGTGTAGTCGACGGCCACCGGGCTGTCGGCCACAACCGCCTGGATGCTGCCCTTCACGAGGTCTTCCATGGCCAGGCCGACCTCGTCGTAGGTCTTGATGGCCTTGAAGCCCTTCTCGTCCTTGATGACCAGGTAGCTGGTGGTGCCGATCTGGGCGCCGATGCTCTTGCCCTTGAGGGCGGCCAGGTCGGTGGCGGCGTTGTCCTTGGCGACGACGAGCATCTGCTCAATGGGGATGATGGGGTCGGAGAAATCCATGGTGGCCTTGCGCTCGTCGGTGATGGACACGCTGGAGGAGATGGCGTCGTACTTGCCTGCGGCCAAGCCCGCGAAGATGCCGTCCCAGGCCACGTTCTTGAACTCGGCCTTGAAGCCGGCCTTTTCGGCCACGGCCTTGATCACGTCGACCTCGAAGCCCACGATCTCCTTCTGGTCGTTCGTGTACTGCATGGGGGGATAGGTGGCGTCGGAGGCGAAGACGATGGTCTTGGGAGCGGGAGCCGCGGCGGTGGCGTTGGCCGCGTTGGGGGCGGCTTCTTCCTTTTTCTCTCCGCAACCAACCACGCCAAGGGCCATGACGCTGACTGCGGCGGCGACCAGCAGGGACTTGAACAGGCGCTTCATGCGAATTCCTCCAGTTGAAATGTTTCTAAGAAAAGGCACGAAAGACCACACATCCCGGACCGTGCGCAGGTGCGCCGCCCCGCCGGGGAAATAGGCGCGCGGCAGGCAGGCGCAGGGCCGCGCCGCGCGGCACAGGTTTTCCCTTTAGACACATCGCAGGCAAATTACAAGAACTGCAAAAGGCTCATGTGGAGATTGGCGTTTTTCGTGGCGCCCGGGCGTGCCTTGCGCGTTGCGCCGACCTTGACCCTTGGCGCGGCGGAGCTTACAAGGCCCAGGGGGACGCCTTCGTGACCTCCGCGGCCCTTGGCGGAGCATGTCCCCTCTCCGTTCATCCCAACCTTTGCGCAACGGGGCACGCCGTATGACCAAGTCCAGAATTCTCGTGGTCGACGACGAGCGCATCGTCAATCTGGATATCCAGGGGGCGCTGGTCCGCCTGGGCTACGAGGTCGCCGGAGCGGCCTTCAGCGGCGAGGACGCCCTGCGTTTGGCCCTTTCCGCCGCGCCGGACCTGGTGCTCATGGACGTGCGTCTGGACGGCGGCATGGACGGAACCGAAGCCGCTTTGGGCATCGCCCAGGCCGTCGACGTTCCCGTGGTTTTTCTGACCGCCTATTCCGATGAGCGGACCATGCGCCGGGCCCTTTCGGCCGCGCCCTTCGGTTATCTGATCAAGCCCTTTGAGGACCGCGAACTCCGGGGGGTCATCGAACTCGCCCTGGCCAAACACACGGTGGAACGCGACCTGAGACGAGCGCGCCGCGCCGCGGAGGAAGCGGACCAGGCCAAGACTGCCTTTCTCGGCACCTTGAGCCACGAGCTGCGCACGCCCATGAACGGCATTCTTGGCATGGCCGAATTGATGCTGCTCTCGGAGCTGACGCCGGAACAGCGCGAGAACATGGTTCAGCTGAAGGACTGCGCCAGGGCCATGACCGGCGTCTTGAACCAACTGCTGGATTATACGATGTTGGAGTTGCCCGGCTGGGAGGTGTCGCTGCGCGAGTTCGCGCCGCTCGCCTTTCTTGAAGCCGCGGCGCGGGAGCACCGGCCCGTTGCCGAGGCGAAGGGACTTGTCTTTCGTTTGGCTCCCGGCCCCCTGCCGGAGCGCGCGCTGACCGAGCCCGAACGTCTGCGGCAGGCCCTGGACCAGTTGCTCAAGAATGCGGCAACGTTCACCATGAGTGGCTCCGTGACCCTCTCCGCCGCCCAGGACCCCTCCGTTCGCCTGCCTTGCGGAGCACCGGCCCTGCGGTTCAGCGTGGCGGACACCGGGCCGGGCATTGCTCCGGAGAACGCGGCGCGTCTTTTCGCAAGTTTCACCCAGGGCAGCAATTTCTTGACCCGTGGAGTCGGCGGGCTGGGGCTCGGACTGGCGGCCTGCCGCAACCTTGTGGAATCCTTGGGCGGAACGGTGCAGGTCGAGGGGGCTCCAGGGGGCGGCAGCGTGTTCCATCTTTTGATTCCGCTGCGCCTGCCGCCACAAGACGGCGGCGTTCTTGCGGGCATCCCCGTGCTTCTGGCCCATGGCGGCGCGGCCGACGGTGCGCCGCTGGTTCCGGCCCTGGACGCGGCCGGAGCGGAAGTGCTGGGCGTTTGCGGCGGGGGCCAGGCTGCGGAAGCGCTCTTGATGCGACCGCTTGGGGCGGTGGTTTTCTCGCCGACGCTGTCCGTGGCCGATGCCCTCGCGCTTGCGCGCATGGTGCGCATGGGGGTGACCCGGGCGCGCGCCGACACGCCGCTTGTGGCCGTGTTGGCCCCGCAGAACGCCAGGGAAATGGAGCGTTGCCTGCTGACCGGCATGGACGCCGCGCAGACAGACCCGAACGACATGCCGGGATTGATCGGCCGCCTGGCGCGGCTTGTGCGCCGTGGCCGCCGCCCGGCGGAAACCCACCACCGCCAGGGGGCGGACACATGACCATGAACAGCACTCCGGATACCCCGGACACCCCGCCCATCGGGCACCATTCCAACAAGATTTTCGCCTATTTCTTGCTCTTCTTTCTGGTTGTCGCCTTCATGTTCGGCTTTGTTTTGGTGGAGCCGTTCATGCACACCATCATCCTTTCCGCCGTGCTTTCCATCATCTTCTCCCCGGTGAATTCCCGGCTGTACCTGCGCCTTGGCGGTCGGGCGAACCTTGCGGCCGGGCTCACCTCCATCCTGGTGGTGGTGCTCATCTTGTTGCCCACTGCGTTTCTGGTGTGGGGGCTTGTCACCGAGGGGATGCATTCCATGAACGCCATCCGCTCCTGGGCCGGCCGCAACGACTTCAACGAACTGATGCAGAGCGGCCGCATCGCCGAGTTGTTCGCCTGGGCCAGGGAGACTCTGCCCTTTGTGCATATCGACCAGGCGACCATACAGGCGCGCCTTTTGAGCTTTACGCAGAATTTCACCCAGTACGTCCTGGATGCGAGTGCGACCCTCGTGGGGAATATGGCAAAGCTTATTCTCCGATTTTTCTTGATGATTTTCATGATCTTCTACTTCCTGCGCGAGGGGCGGGGCATTGTGCACAAGCTGAAGTACCTGGCCCCGCTGCGCACCCATCAGGAGGATTTCATGATCGACAGCCTGCAGCGCGTGTCCCGCGCGGTGCTGCTGGGCAGTCTGCTCATCGCCGTGCTGCAGGGGCTGACCGGGGCGCTGGGCCTGTGGATCGTGGGCATTCCGCCGCTGTTCTGGGGCGTCATGATGGGCTTGGCCGCGCTCATTCCCGTCGTCGGCACCGGGCTTATCTGGGCCCCGGTGGCGGCCTACCTGTATTTCTTTGGCGAGTGGCACATGGCGGCGTTCTTCCTGTTCTACAACGTGCTCATCGTCACCAACATCGACACGATTCTGCGGCCGCTGCTCATGCGCCGTGCGGCCCAGGTGTCGCCCTTCCTCATCTTTCTGGCCATATTGGGCGGCATCCACGCCTTTGGAGCCCTGGGCATCATCTACGGGCCGCTCATTCTCACCTTCCTCATGGCCATGCTCACCATCTACGGGGAGGAGTACAAGGAGGTGCTCACCTCCAGAACCGGCTACGCGCAGCACAGGAACGAACCATGACAGGTGTTTCCCCTGGGAGTTCCGCCGGGCGGCTTTCCACCCTGGCGGGACGTTTTGTGCGTTTGGCGCTGCTGGCCGCCGTGCTGGTGAGCATAGGCTGCGCCAAGCCCGCGCCTCCTCCTCCTCCTGCTCCGCCGCCGCCGCCCAAGGTTGTGGAACCCGTGTACGGCCCCCTCACCGTCCGGCAGGCTTTGGAGCAGGCCCGGCAAATGGACCCATCAAGCCAGGGCCTGCGCACTTGGCGTGACCTGACGCCCGGCCTGCGGGCCAGCCTGTCCTATGTCTCCAAAAAGCCCGGCGCGGAGGTGGCCGTGGAGCGGCCTGGCCTTGCCGTCACCTGGGAGGCCCTGCGCCTGACCCTGGAGGATCTGCTGGCGGCTTTGCCCTACCTGGACGACGACCCGGCTTTGCTGGCCCAGGTGTTCGCCTGGTACCCGCTGGAGCCGGACACGCTGGTCACCGGGTATTACGAGCCCTACCTGGAGGCCAGCCTGGAGCCCGACCCCGCCTATCCGTACCCGATATATGGTCATCCTCGGGACCTGCTCACTGCGGACCTGGGCGACTTCCACCCCCGCTGGCGCGGGCAGAAGCTGCATTACCGGCTGGGCAAGAACGGCATCAAGCCCTACCATGACCGGGGCGACATCGACTTTGGCGGCGCCCTCGCGGGCAAAGGCGCGGAGATCGCCTGGGTCAAGAACCGCGTGGACCTGTATTTTCTGCAAATACAGGGCTCCGGACGGCTCATTTTGCCCGACGGCAGCGTGAAGCATGTGCTGTATGCCGAGAAGAACGGCCGGGAACTGGCCATGCTCGGGCGCACCATCATCAACCGTGGCCACCTGACCCGCAACGAGGCCAGCGCACCGCGCATCCGGGAGTTCATGGAGAAGCATCCGCAACTGGAGCAGGAACTGCTCAGCGCGGACAAGAGCTACGTGTTCTTCCGCCTGGCGGAGAGCGGGCCTTACGGCAGCATGGGCAAGCTGCTCACACCCATGGGCTCCATCGCCGTGGACCGCAAGCTGGTGCCCCTGGGCGCGGCCCTGGCCATGAGCGTGTCCCTGCCCGCGCCCAAGAGCGGCGGCCCGCAGCGTCTGTCCGGCCTGGCCCTGGCCCAGGACACCGGCGGGGCCATCAAGGGCAATCATGTGGATTTGTTTTGCGGCTCCGGACCCTATGCGGAGTTCGTCTCCGGCCGGATGAAGAACCCCGGACAGCTGCACCTCCTGTTGAGCCGCAGGGCGCTGGAGGTCTTGTCCGGCGGCGCTGTCCGGGACGAGCCGTCGCCGCCGGCGTTGCGTGGGCAGGAGTCCTGCCAGGGCGGCGCGTTGGGGCCTGGCGGGCAATAGCCCGCAGAGATGCCTGAAGCGGGCCGCCGGAGGATGTGCTCCGGCGGCCCGTTTGTTTTAGACGCCGACAGCCTGGCGGTAGCGCACCAGGTCGGCCACGGCCAGCACGGGCAGGCCGTGCTCCTCGGCGAAGAGGGTGATCTCGGGCAGCCGCGCCATGCCTCCATCGCGGTTGGTGAGTTCGCAAAGCACGCCCGCGGGGTCCAGTCCGGCAAGACGCATGAGGTCCACCGTGGCCTCGGTGTGGCCTTGGCGCTCCAGCACGCCGCCGGGTTTGGCGCGCAGGGGGAACACATGGCCGGGCCGGTGCAGGTCGTGGGGCCGCGCTTCGGGGGCCACGGCCGCGCGCACTGTGGTCACGCGGTCCGCGGCCGAGACGCCTGTGGTCACCCCCTGGGCCGCCTCTATGGTGACGGTGAAGGCGGTTTTGTTGCGGCTGGTGTTGTGCGCCACCATGGGCGGCAGCTCAAGGGCGTCCGCCTTTTCGTCGGTGAGGCACAGGCAGACGATGCCGCTGCATTCGCGGATGAGCAGGGCCATCTGCTCGCGGGTCACGGTCTGCGCGGGGAAGATGAGATCGCCTTCGTTCTCGCGGTCTTCGTCATCCACCACCAGCATGCCGCCCCCGGCGCGCAGGTGCTCCAGCGCGCGGTCGATGCGGGTTTCCGGGGTTCCAAAACGGTCAAGCAGGGACTGATTCATGGTGTGCCTCCTTGGGAAGGGCAGGGGGACCAGAATCAGGGCGTAGGGACAGACACCCCCCGCGCAGTCACGGCGCCGGCCAGGGCCGGGGCGCGCCACGCGAAAGGCTCGCCGGGGAGCACGCGCTCCCGGCGGGCAGACTGCCTCATTCTCTTCCATCCGGACTGTCACCGTCGGCTCCGGCCTCTCACCGGAATCTGCTGACCCCGCTCCCCGATGGAGCGGGCGCTCGCGGGCTGCCTGAATCGCTTCAGGATACCGCCGGTGGGGAATTGCACCCCGCCCTGAGAACAAGCGCCTGGAATCTACTCCGGGCGGGCGGACGCGTCAACGCCGGTCTGTGGGCTGCCCTCGCGGATTGCGTGCAGTGCGGTCATGATGATTGCAAGGTCCGGCCGGGTGTTGATGTCGAAGCTCCTGGCGAAGCGCACACGGCCCGTCTTGTCGATGATGACGATGGCCCGCTCGGCGGTTCCATCGCCGCGCAGCGCCCCGTAAAGCTTGGCCACCCTGCCGTGGGGCCAGAAATCCGAAAGCACCGGGAACCACAGGCCGCGCATTTCCGTTGCCCAGGCGAAGAGCGAGGGCAGGTTGTCGGTGCTGATGCCCAGCACCTGGCATTCATATTCTTCGAAAAGGCTTTGGGCCAGGTTGTAGCCGGGCCACTGGTCCGAGCATACCGGGGTGAAGGCCGCTGGCACGAAGGAGAGCATGACGTTTTTGCTGCCCCGGTAGTCTGAAAGGCGCACCAGGCGCCTGTTCCCTTGCCCGCTCAGCACGCCCGGCAGGGCGAAGTCCGGGGCCATGTCGCCGGGACGCACGGCCAGAACGCTGTCCACCGGCTTGAGCGGGCCGGGATCGAAAATCGTGTGCTTCTGCTCCGGCCCCTGGGCCAGGGCCGCAACGGAGGCGAACACTGCGAGAAACAGGGCGGAGAGGACGACGGCTGGCGATCGCATGGCTGGGGCTCCTGGGCGCTTGGGCTGGCTACTTCTGGGCGGCCGCGCGCAGCACCTGTTCAACAAACGCGTCTTCATCCTTCAGCGGGCCTTCATGGTACAGCAGCACTTTGAGGCCCTTGCCGCCTGGGAGGGGGCGCAGCACAAAGAACGCGGGGGTTCCCACGGACATGAAGGCCTTGTGCAGCACGTAGTCCGGGTCGGGCACCAGAGGGAAGGGCGTGCGGTACTTCTTGCGGAACACCTCGATCTCGAAGGGCGAGTTGCCCGCGCCCAGCGCCACGAAGCCGATTTCCCGGCCCAGGGGCGAGGCGGCCAGACGCTCGTGAACGCGGTTCACGGCCGGGGCAACGGTTTGGCAGATGGGGCAGTACATGCTGTACACCTCCACCAGCAGGGTGCGGGCCTTGATCTGCGAGAGGCGCAGCGGCTTGTCCGGGGAAAGACCCAGGGCGGCGGCGTCGGGCGGGGCAAGCCTGGCCGTGCTCTCCTCATCGGGCAGGATGTCGCCGGTGCGCGGCTTTGCCGCCAGGGCGGGCAGGGCCGACAGGGCCAGCAGCAAAGCCAGCAGCAGGGCGGAGATGCGAGAGGCGGTCGGTGTGTCCATGGTCATGCTCCTTGGGGCTCTGCGTGTCGTGGCCTTTGGGCGATCTGTCGCTTCCGTCGGGGGACGCTGGCCCACCGATTCAAGGGGACGCGCCAGGCGTGATGGGGCGGCGTTCCCGTCCGATGGGGGAGGACTGCCCAAGCCTCGGTGCTAGGTGGTGTGTGTTTCGTTTTTTTGTCTCGCGTCCTGCTGGCCGCAGGCGGTCTTGGTATCCAGGGGGGGCGGCCCGGCCGGACCGCCCGTCCGTGCCGCCCCCTATCTAGAGGTGCGTAAACGCCTGTCGGATTACCCCAGAACGCGTTTCACCGGCTTCAGCAGTCCGGCGAAAAGCTCCTGGCGGGTGTAGCCGCGCGGGGCGGCCGCGCCCGCATCGGCCATGAGGGTGGGGGAGTACAGGGTCGGGTCGTCCGCCGTGAGGAAGATGACGCGAACGCTGTCGGCGTCCACCAACTGGGCCTTGGGATGCTTTTTCTTGGCCTCGGCGAGACGTTTTTCGGCCAACTTGAGCATGTCGTCGCGGTCGCCGAAGTTCATGGTGCCAGTGGGGCAGGCCGTGACGCAGGCCGGGAGCTTGCCCGCTTTCACCCGGTCGTTGCACATGTCGCACTTGGCGATGACCTTGGACTTCTTGTCTTGCCTGGGCACGTTGTACGGGCAAATGCCCCGCACGGTCTCGAAGTCTTCCTTGGCTGTCTTGGCCGTGTAGATCACCGCGCCCGTGGCCTCGTCCACGACGATGGCCTCGGGGTCGTTGACTGCGGTCTGGCAGGGCGCGTCGAGGCAGTGGCGGCACTGGTCCGGCGTGAAGAACCACTTCATCTGGCCGTCCACTTCCTTTTCGCTGAAGCGCACCACGCGCAGGGTGTTGAAGGCGAAGTCCGGCGGGTTCTGGTGGCTGCCGCTGTTCCTGGTCTTTTCGCCAGGCAGTTTTTTCCACTGCTTGCAGGCGATCTGGCAGCCGCGGCAGGCCGTGCACTTGGTCAGGTCCACCAGGAAGCTTTTTCCATTGCTCATGTCATGCCTCCTTTACGCCTTCCGGACGTTGACCATGAAGGCCTTCGACTCGGGGATGCCGGTGTTGGGGTCGCCCACGGAGGGGACCAGCAGGTTGGCCGCGTCGCCGCCGCTGCCGTCCTTTGGCCAGCGCCAGCCGTAGTGCCAGGGAATGCCCACCTCATGGACGGTCTGGCCCTGCACGGTGAAGGGCTTGAAGCGCTTGGTGACGATGGCGATGGCCCAGAGCTTGCCGCGGCCGTTTTCCAGGATGACCTTTTCGCCGTTCTTGATGCCGCGGAGTTCCGCGAGCTCTTCGCTCATCTCGCAGAACATCTGGGGTTCGGCCTCAAGCAGCCAGGCCTGCGGGCGGGTCTGCAAGCCCGTCTGCCAGTGCTCGGTGACGCGGTAGGTGGTGCACACGAAGGGGTAGCGGGGATCGCAGACGTTGTGCTTTTCCCCTGCGAACTTCAATGCCGTGGGGTTGTGCAGCTCCTTGGAGAAGGGGTGCGCGGACACCGGGCATTCGAGCGGTTCGTAGTATTCGGGGAAGGGGCCGTCGTTCAGGCCCGGACCGTAGAGCGCGGCCATGCCGTGCTGCTGCATGATGAACGGATGCACGGCGCCTGGGTTGCCTCCGCCGTCCACCACGTCGATGTCCCATTTCTTGGCCTCGGCGTTCCAGGCCAGCACGGCCTTGTGCGGGGCGTAGGGCTTGCCGCTCTTGTCCACGCTGGCCCGGTTGTAGATGACGCGGCGGTTCACCGGCCAGGCCCACGACCAGTTGGGATAGAGGCCCACATTGGCCTGGGCCGGGGTCTGTTCCTTGGAACGCCTGGCCGCGCGGTTGCCCTTGGCCGGGTCGGCGTCCACGTACGATCCGCAGTAGATCCAGTTGCCGGAGCAGGTGCTGCCGTCGTCCTTGAGGGCGAGGAAGCTCTGCACCTGGCTGCCCTTCTTGTACACCTTCACGGAGCCGTCGGGCAGCTTCTCCTCAACGTCCTTGAGGTAGTAGCCGTTGATGAGCCGGGCCGTCTTGTGGGCGTTGAACTCATGTCCGTCGCCCATGTCCTCCCAGTTCAGGCCCAGAATCGGCTCGGGGAAGGCGCCGCCATCCTTCTTGTACAGCTCACGCAGCTTGTGGGCCAACTCGTAGATGATCTCGCCGTCCGGGCGGGAGTCGCCCAGGGGTTTGGGGCCCTGGTAGCGCCACTGCATCCAGCGGCCGGAGTTGGAGATGGAGCCTTCCTTTTCCACGGAGACCGAGCAGGGCAGCATGAACACCTCGGTCTTGATCTTCTTGGGGTCCATGCCCGGCCCCATCCAGAAGCTCCCGGTCTCGTTGTCGTAGATGTTGACGTTGACCATCCAGTCGAGCTTGGTCATGGCCTCGCGCGTCTTGTTGGAGTTGGCTCCGGACACGGCGGGGTTCATGCCCCAGGCGAGGAAGCCCTTGAATTTGCCCTGGAGCATCTCGTCGAACATGACCAGCCAGGAGGCGTTCTGTCCGACCTCGAGCTTGGGCAGCCAGCCATAGGCCTGGGCAGGCTCAATGTCCTTGTAGAAGCTCTTGAGCAGGCTGACGGCGTACTTGCCGTAGTTCTTCTTCCAGTTCACGCTCATGGGGTCGTTGGAGACCGGCTTGATGAGCTTGAGGTAGTCGTCCAGGCTGGGCTGGGCGGTGCTGGGCGTGGGCATGTAGCCGGGAATGATGTGGAAGAGCAGGGCCTGGTCGGTGGAGCCCTGCACGTTGGACTCGCCGCGCAGCGCGTTCACGCCGCCGCCGGCCACGCCCATGTTGCCGAGCAGCATCTGCACGATGCTCATGGCGCGGATGTTCTGCACGCCCACGGTGTGCTGGGTCCAGCCCATGGCGTACATGACCGTGCCGGACTTGTCCGGCCTGCCGGTGGAGGCGAAGGCGTCGAAGACCTCAAGCACCTTGTCCTTCGGCGTGCCGCACATCTCCACCACGCGGTCCACCGTGTAGCGGGCGTAGTGCTTCTTCAAGAGCTGGTACACGCAGCGCGGATTCTGAAGGGTGTTGTCGCGCTTGGGCGCTCCCTTCTCATCCATCTCGAACTTCCACTGGCCCTTGTCGTACTTGCGGGTCTCGGCGTTGTAGCCGCTGAACAGGCCGTCCTTGAAGTCGAAGCCGGTGCCTACGATAAAAGAGGCGTTGGTGTAGTTGACGACGTATTCCTTGAAGGCGAGGTCTTTCCCGAGGATGTAATTGATGAGGCCGCCCAGGAACGCGATGTCCGAGCCGGAGCGCAGGGGGGCGTAGATGTCGGCCTTGGTGCTGGTGCGCGTGAAGCGCGGGTCCACGTGGATGAGCTTTGCGCCCTTTTCCTGGGCGCGGATGACCCACTTGAAGGAAATGGGATGGTTTTCGGCAGCGTTGCTGCCCATTATGAGAATGCAGTCACTGTTCTTGAGGTCGATCCAGTGATTGGTCATCGCGCCGCGTCCGAACGACTCTGCCAGAGCCGCAACAGTGGCGCTGTGTCAGATACGGGCCTGATGTTCTATGTATGTCAGTCCCAGCGAGCGCAGGAAGGCTTGGTAGGCCCAGCACTCCTCGTTGTCCATTGCGGCGCTGCCCACGCTGGCGATGTTTTCGCAGCGGTTCACCACTTGGCCCTTGGCGTTTTTCTGGACAAAACCCGCGTCGCGGGTTGCCTTGATCTTTCGGGCGATGCGCTCAAGGGCCCAGTCCCAGGATTTCTCTTCCCACTTGGTGCCGTAGGGCTTGCGGTACATGACCTTGGTCAGGCGCGGATTCTTTTCGCCGGGGTTGCCCTCGGTGAGCTGGTAGATGCTTGCGCCCTTGGCGCACAGCGCGCCTTCGTTGATGGGATGGTCGGGGTCGCCCTCGATGTTGATGGCGCGTTTTGAGCCCGACAGGGCCGTGTTGACGATGAGGCCGCAGCCAACGGCGCAATAGCAGCACACCGTGGTGGTCTGCTTGCTCCATTCGGGCTTGAGCTGTGCGATGCGGTCGATTGCGGCCTTTTGGGCTCCGGCGGCCTTGGGCTTGGCCGCGTGGCCTATGCCTGCAAAGGCGCCGGTGAGGGCGGCCGCGGCGGAGAGGTGCAGGAATCCTCTGCGGGTAAGCGACATGGTGCCTCCTTGGGTTGGGGGTGGCGTCAGCTGCCGAGCGTTTCGCGGCACAGCCTCAACAGCAGGCCGTAGCCGGAAAGCGCGGGGGGCGCGTCGAAGTGCGGCTCCTGCACCTGCCCTTCCCCGTGGGGAATGGGCGAAAGTACAAGATCCGACACCTTGCGCCGGACCTCTGCCGCGTCCAGGCCGAGCCCGCAGAATGGCAGCGGACCGGCCGGACGGATGGTGGTTGTTGGAGGATGTGTGAACATGTGGACCTCCAGGTTATGGAGTCCACGCTATCCGCAAAAGGCGCGTTGGAGTCAAAACAGCGCAGGGTTACGCAAGTTTTGGCACAAGGCCGCAGAGCGCGGCGTGGAGCACGGGCGCGAGGTCCTGATCCCGCATGTTGTGCCGCAGGGCCAGTTCCTTGAGGTAGAGCGGGAAGCGTCGCCAGGAGAGCCCCTTGAACTGCCGGAGCCGGGGCTTTGCGTAGTCCCAGAAGGGGCAGCCGCCGGTTTCGGCGAAGATCTGCCCCGGATGACGCAGCAGGTAGTGGTAGGGCAGGTGCTCGTCGCCGCAGAGAATCAGCGCATCGTAGGTCTTGTAGCGGTCGGTGATGAGGATGCTGCCGTGGCGGGCCACGCGCAGATGAAAGTTGTGGTTGAAGTGCAGCACGCTTTCGGCGGAAAGCTCCGGCAGCAGGTCCACGAACACGTGCTGCGAACGGCTGAGCAGGCCGTACACCGGCAGCGAAGAGCAGGGCGGGGCGTTCTGCTCCTGGGCGGAGGCGGCCAAAAGCGGGGCCAGCACCCCGCCGGGCCGCAGAAATTGCTGCGCATCGGCCCCCTGGGCCAGCACGGCCAAACGCAACACCGTAAGCGCCTTGAAGGCCGTGTTGTAGGAGATGCCGACCTCCGTCGCGGCCTCGCGCGGGGAAAGCTCATTGGCGAAAGCCTGGGCCACGCGCATCCACTTCAGGGGAGACAGCCCGGTTTCGTTCAGCCAGCGGCCGGTGAAGTCGTGGAAGGTGTAGCGGCAGGAGCCGCACCGGAGCCGCCCGCCGGAAAGCTGGTAGGGCGCGTGCGCGTGGCAGCGCGGACAGATTTTTTCGCCGTCGGGCCAGCACAGGGCCACAAAGGCTGCGCGGGCATGCTCTTCCGTTTCGATAGGCGCGACCGGTGCGCTTTGGGATGAAGTCTGCTGCATGATTGGGGGGAACCTCTGTCCTGTCTGTACCATGGTCCGCTTCTGGTGCCAAGTCTTGAGGCGGTAAAAGGACACAACGCGGAGGCGCGCCCCTGCCAAAGTGAATAAACAGCATTGTCTTTGGGCATTTGTTGTTGATGCCCCCCTGCAAGTGGCGTAAATGGGCGGAGAGGGTCCGCGCGCCGGAGTGGCGCAGCGGAACGACGCGAGGAGAGTGCCGGGGTGGAGAAGCGCATACGGAATGCTTCGATGTGGCGGTTGCCGCACGCAAGGGGCCTGCTGCTGGCTGCCCTGTGTCTGCTGGCCGTGCTGGCGATTGTCGGCTGCGGCAGCCCCAGGGAGCAGGCCGAGGTGGAGGAATCCACCTTCGGCGTCACCAGCGACTCCGTCACCCTGGGCTCGTCGCTCGCGCTCTCCGGCCATGCCAGCTATTTGGGCACCCAAACCCTGCGCGGGGCCTTGTGCTACCTGAACCATGTGAACGAGGGCGGCGGCGTGCATGGCCGCAGAATCACGCTTCTCTCCTACGACGACTCCTATGACCCCCCGCGCTGCCTGGCCAATACCCAGCGGCTCATCGTGGAGGACAAGGTATTCGCCCTGTTCTGCTACGTGGGCACGCCCACAACGGTCAAAATTTTGCCGCTCTTGGAGGACGCGCGCATTCCGCTCCTGGGCATGTTCACCGGGGCCAACGCCCTGCGCGAGCCCTTCAACCGCTATCTCATCAACATTCGGGCCAGCTATTACCAGGAGACCGCCGCCGCCGTGCGCCACCTGGTCAAGGATCTCGGCCTCAAGCGCATCGCCGTGTTCTACCAGTACGACGCCTACGGCTTCGACGGGCTCACGGGAACCGAGCTGGCCCTGAAGGAGTACGGGCTGGAGCCCGTCGCCCGCGGCTCCTATGTGCGCGGCACCCTGGACGTGGAGGAGGGCCTCACCAAGATCCAGGACTCGCAGGCCGAGGCCGTGGTTATGATCGGCACCTACGACCCCTGCGCCCGTTTCATCCAGTTCGCCCACGAAGGCGGGTTCACCCCTATTTTCTATACCGTGTCCTTCGTGGGCGCGGAGGAACTGGCCCGGCGTCTGGACGAGAGCTTCGGGCCGGAGGCGCCCCGACCGCTGGTGGTCATGTCCCAGGTGGTTCCCCCCACGGAGGGCGCGGGGGCGCGCAAGTTCTCCGGCGGCGCGCAGGAGTATGTGGAGCTGTTGGCCCGCTACTATCCCGACGACAAGCCCAACTCCGTGGGGCTGGAAGGGTACTACAACGCCCGCATTCTGGTGGAGGGCCTGCGCCGCGCCGGGCGCGATCTCACTCGCGAGGGCTTCATCAAGTCCATCGAGTCCATTCACGACTACGATCTCGGTCCGGGCCAGGCCGTGAGCTTCAGCCCGGAGAACCACCAGGGCATGGAGCGCGTGTACTTCACGCAGCTCAAGGACGGCGGCTTCACGCTTGTGGAGTCCTGGCGCGATGTGCTGAACGAGTTCCGCCGCCCCAGGCGGGAGGGCGCGCCATGAGGCTGTGGCAGACCGCCATGTTTCGTTACGGGCGCTTGAGCCTCAAGAACAAGATCTTCGTCTCCATTCTGGGCGTGGTGCTCCTCATCAGCGTGGCCATCGCCTTCTTGGCGCGCTACATCCTGGTGTCGTCGCTCACCACCGAGCTTGAGATGCGCGGCAGCGCCATCGCCCATTCCATAGCCGAGCGCGGCAGCGGCTACGTGCTGGACAAGAACACCCCGCTCCTGCTCTCCCTGATCTTCGACGAGGCCCGGCTGCACGAGCGCAAGAAGCTCATCTCCTACATCTTCGTCACCGACCAGAACGACGAGGTGCTGGCCCATACCATGACCCGGGCCTTTCCCCAGGAACTGCGCCAGGCCAACGCCCTGCCGCCTACCGAAAGCCGCAGCGTGCGCCTTGTTTCCGTGGACCAGGAGGACATTCACGACATCGCCGTGCCCATCAGGGAAGGCCTGTACCGCATCGGCACCGTGCACGTGGGCCTGTCCAAAAGCCACATCGACAGCCTCATCGCCACTCTGCGCCTGACCTTCCTGGGCTTCATCTCGGCCATCATCCTCATCATTTTCTTCCTCTCGAACCGCATCACCCAGTACATCACCCACCCGCTGTCCAAGCTCACCCGCATCGCCGACGAGCTTTCCCGCGGTAATTTCGACATCACCATGGACCTGCAGGAGGAGGACGAGCACTGGAAGCCCATGGACTGCCCGGCCTATGAGAACACCGAGATGCCCTGCTGGCATTTCGACCAGTCCGCCCGGTCGGCCGCGGCGCACCGCACCTGTAAGAACTGCGTGTTCTACCGCAAGCGCGATGGCGACGAGGTGGCGCAGATGGGCGACAGCTTCCGCAACATGGTGTGGAGCATCAAGCTGTACCGCCGCCGCCTGCGCGAGAGCGAGGAGAAGTACCGTTCGCTCTTCGACTCCGGCCCGGACCCGGTGTTCGTGGTGGATTGCGAGGACTTCCGCATCGCCGACGCCAACCCGCGCGCGCTGGAGCTCTATGGTTACGACAAGGAGGAGCTCATCGGCATGAGCTACCTGGCCCTTGGGCCGGAGAACCGCAAGGATTGCCTGCTTTCCTACGAGGGCGGCGAGACGGACGACCCCGCCGGCGGAAGCGGCTGCCTGTACCACCCCAAGGTGCTGCACTACAAGAAGGGGATGCGCCCCTTCTACGTCAATGTGCACGCGTGTCCCATCTCCTATCGCGGCCGCCACGCCATCATCATCTCCGTCGCGGACATCACGGAGATGATCGAGAAGGACGCCCAGCTCATCCAGGCGGGAAAAATGAAGTCCCTGGGCGAAATGAGCGCGGGCATCGCCCACGAGCTGAACCAGCCGCTCAACGCCATCAAGATGGGCAGCGAATTCTTGGCCATTCTGGACGAAAGCGGCCAGACCGCCCCGCCCGAGGCCTTTCGCCAGGTGGTGCGCGAAATCAGCGGCCAGGTGGACCGCGCCGCGGAGATCATCAACACCCTGCGTTCCTTCGGCCGCAAGGCCGAGATGTTGAAAGAGCCCGTGGACGTGAACGCGCCGATCAAAAGCGTGCTCACCATTGTGCGCCGCCAGTTCGAGCTGGACAACATCCGCTTTCATCTGGAGCTGGCCGAGGGACTGCCCAAGGTGCTGGCCCACGACAACCGCTTGCAGCAGGTGTTTTTCAATCTGCTCACCAATGCCCGCGACGCCATCAACGAGGCCAGCAGCCCCTCGGACGAGGGGGCGCGGCGCTCCATCACCATCGCCACCCGGACCGAGGGCCAGAGTGTGGTGGTGGAAGTGCGCGACACCGGCATCGGCATGGCGGAGGACATGCGCGACAAGATTTTCGAGCCCTTCTTCACCACCAAGGAGACCGGGCAGGGCATGGGCCTGGGGTTGGCCATCACCTACGGCATCGTGCGCGACTACGGCGGGCAGATCAGAATCGACAGCGCGCCGGGCAAGGGCGCGGCCATAAACCTGCATTTTCCGCAGGCCGAATAGCATCGGGAGTACGGCATGGAGAAAAAGATCCTGGTCATCGACGACGAGCAGCCCACGCTCAACATGTTTCGGCTGCTTCTGGCCGCCTACGGGTACGAGACCCTTACCGCCGCCAACGGGGCCGAGGGCGTGGAGACCTTCGGACGGGAAAAACCGGGCATCGTGCTCACGGACATCAAAATGCCCGTCATGGACGGCATCGAGGTGTTGCGGCGCATCAAGGACATCGACCCCTTCGCCGAGGTCATCGTCATCACCGGGCACGGCGATATGGACCTGGCCATTCGCGCGCTCAATCTCGACGCCACGGATTTCATCAACAAGCCGGTGCAGCGGCAGGCCTTGAGCGAGGCCCTCTCCCGGGCCGAGGAGCGCATCGCCCTGGCCAAAAGCCAGGCTGTGGAGCTGGCGGTGGAGGAGGAGGACGACGCGGCGGTGCTGCGCATCCAGGGCAGCGTCACCGCGCGCAGCGAGCCCCTGCTCGACCGCGCCATGGCCCGCGCGAGAGAGTGCGGCAAACCGCGCATCGTGCTGCGCTTTTCGGAGAACGCCTCCACCAACGGCGCGGGGCTGTCGCTGTTGACGCGCATCCTCATGGAGTGCCGAGAGCGCGGCGAGAGCGTGTGCATCGAGGGGCTTTCCGAGAACTTCCGCAAGGTCTTCGAGATGGTGGGCATCTCACGGCTTGTGGAGCATTGCGTGGGCAAGCAGCAGTAGGCCGTTCAGACCCCGTATACGCCGCTATCCGTTGGCCGCGTGCTCTCCCTCATGGGGAGCCGCGGCCTTCTGCTTTTTCAGCAGGCGTGAAAGCAGGATGAGGGCGGCGATGTGCGGGGGCAGGAACACCGTGGCCGGGCCTGCGCTTGCCCACAAATAGGGCATGGCCACGCCTTCGAAGCGCCAGTACAGCCAAGCCAGGGTCAGCATTCCCGGCCACAGCAGCGCTGCGCCGCGCCCCGCCGCCAGGGCCATGGAGTCGTTGTAGGCCTCCTGGGCCAAATGGTTCTGGGCCATGTAGGCCGCTTTGTCGCCAGCCTTGGCGGCCTGGGCGGAAAGCTCGGCCCGGCGCGCGGTCTCGCCATCGACCCGTTCGCGCTTGGAGCGCTGGGAGCGGGCCACCAGCGCCTTGCAGCCAAGGCCCAGGGCGGCGCTGGCAAGGGCGAGGAAGATGGTGCCGAAATAGAAGGCCGCCTTGGCATGGGGCAGCAGACGATAGGGGGCGATGAGCAGAGCATCGACGGCTTCGAACGGGGTCATGAGGATTCCTAGCACAGGGGCCGGAAAAGGAAAAGGGCCGGACCCCTTGCGGAGTCCGGCCCGATGGAGTCGGGTGCTGCCTAGACGCCCGGAATCTTGAATCCGGTGAAGCCGGCCAGGGTGTAGCCCGCGCCGATGTACACGGACAACACGATGAAGATGCGCTTCATCCACTTGTCGGACAGGTACTTGGAGGTCATGGGGCCGATGAAGGAGCCCACGGCGATGCCGATGAGCTCGGTGCCGATGAAGCCCCACTCGATGGGAGTGCCCTTGCTGATGAGGGTGATGATGCTGGTGATCATGCTGACCAGCACGGCCAGGGCGCTGGTGCCGGCGGCCAGGTACATGGGCAGCTGGGTGACGCTGGTGAGGAAGGGCACCAGCAGGAAGCCGCCGCCAACGCCCAGGAAGGCCGCAATGGCGGAGATGACCGCGCCGCCGATGAAGGGGATCAGCGGGTTGAACTGCAGGGGCACGCCGTAGAAGGTGAACTCGCAGGTGCTGGCGGTGAACTTCTTGATCTTCAGGCCGATGTCGCAGCCTTCCAGGCTCTCGCCGCACTTCTGCTTCTTGACCGCGTCCTCGAAGGCCTTGGCCGCGAGCTTGGCGGTCTTCTGCTTGCTCTTGGCGCCCTCGGTGGTCTGGTAGAACAGCCAGCAGCCCAGGAAGAGCACGAACAGACCAAAGTAGCCCTGGTAGGACTTGAAGTCGAGCTTGCCGGCGGACAGGGCGGCGGCGAGGTACGCGCCGATGAGGGAGCCCAGGCCCAGGCTGATGGCGAGCGGCAGCACCAGGCGGCCCATGCGCATGTAGTTGAAGGAGCTGATGGCCGCCGAGGTGCCCACCAGGAACTGGTTGGAGGCCTTGATGGAGTCGGTGATGATCTTGCCGAGGTCCGGGGCGGTCTTCTTGAAGGCGCCGGCATACGCGCCGAAGCCGAACACGCTCATGTGGCCCACGCCGGCCATGACGCCGCCAAAGGCGCCCACGGTGGAGAAGATCCAGCCGACCCACACGGCCCAGGCGAAGGCCAGGATGGGATTGACGCTGGGCGCGCCAGGAATGCCCAGGAAGCCCGCGGGCTTGCTCTCGTCGACCACGCCACTTTTCTTGGCTATGTCCAAGGCTTCCTCAAGGGTGACCTTCTTCTTGACGGCGCCAGCGGCGGGCTTGGCGGCCTCAGCGGCGGCCGGGGCTGCCGCGTCAGCGGGCTTGACGGCCTCGGCCGCAGCCGGGGCGGGTGCTGCCGCGGGAGCGGCCTGCTGTGCAACTGCGACGCCAAGCCACAGGCTCAGGGCCAGGGTGGCGAGTGCCAGGGCGATTACGGGGCGCTTTTTCATGTGAACTCTGCTCCTCTTTAGGTATGTTACTCGTATTCCAAGACCGTTGCGCCGCACACGCACGGCCAGAATCCCTATCGCTGCGGACGGATGAAGGTAAGGGCCTTGGCCGTGCATCCGGTGACGCAGGCCGGATCAAGTCCCTGATCCACGCGGTCCTTGCAGTAGTCGCACTTTTTGACCTTATCAAGGCCTTCAACATACACGGGCACGCTCCAGGGGCAGGCGTCGATGCAGCGCTTGCAGCCGATGCACGCGTCCTCGTCCAGCCAGACAAGGCCGTCCTCGGGGCGCTTGGTCAACGCTCCGGCGGGGCAGGCCTTGACGCAGAACGGGTCGTCGCACTGCATGCAGTTCTGGTAGACAAATTCGATCCTGGGACGTCCCTCAGACCCGATGAAGGGACCGAGGGTCTTGATGGTGTTCAGCGAAACCCCAGGGGGCAGCTGGTTTTTTATGTTGCAGTGCACAAGGCAGGACTTGCAGCCGATGCACCGGTTCGGATTCAGCGCGATTCTGTACAGGCTCATATTGTTGCCCTTTTTTTTGAAAGGTGTCTGTGAAAAGAATTCCGGAGCGCCTGGCTGTTACGGCCCCCATCCCCTACGTACACCCCGGTGAGGTATCACAACCCGGTATTTCAACCACGGTGACAGCCGCGTTGTCAAGACGGGGAATGCTCGTTCTTTTTTTCTCATGCAAAAAATCGAAATCATATCTGTTCGCAGGGTATATGCTTGTCTGAAAAACCTTGCCATGCCTCGAATACCGCGATAATGGCTCTGGCGCATCTCCCCGTTTTGAGGTAGAGGGGGGTATGCGTCACGTTTTGATTTGCTCGGGAGGGCGTCATGGCTCGTGAAATTGTGTACAGCGTTTGTGGAATGTGCAGCGTCCGTTGTCCCATCGCCGTTAATGTCGAAGACGGCAAGGTGCTCTCGGTTTTCGGCAATCCCCACGCGGCCGGGCTCAAGGGCGCGTTGTGCGCCCGCGGCGCTGCTGGGCCTGCGCTGCTGAACGACGACGAGCGCCCGCAGACCCCGCTCATCCGCGTTGGCGAGCGTGGCGAGGGCAAGTGGCGCACGGCGACCTGGGACGAGGCGTTCGATTACGTAGCGGAAAAACTTTCCGCCATTCGCGCCGAGCACGGACCCGAAGCACTGCTCTTCTCCGACCGCGGCGGTCCGTTCCCGGACCTGCACAAGGCGTTCATGCGCGGATTCGGCTCGCCGAACTACTGCAACCACGATTCCGCCTGCGCCCGCAACGTGCAGCACGCCGCGCTGTCCGTCTTCGGGTTCGGCCGCAAGGATCTCGTCTACGACCTCAAAAACGCGCGCCACGTGGTGCTGCAGAGCAGAAACCTGCTCGAAGCCATCAACGTGAAGGAGGTCAACGACCTCATGGACGCGCGCGACGCGGGCTGCAAGCTCACGGTCATCGACGTGCGCGCCAACATCCCCGCGTCCAAGGCCGACCACTTCTTCATGGTCCGGCCCGGCACGGACTACTGCTTCAACCTTGGCGTGCTGCACCTCATCATCAACCAGAAGCTCTACAATCGGAAGTTCGTGAAGGAGTGGGTGGACGGCTTCGACATCCTGAAGGAGTTCGTGCAGCCCTTCACGCCCGAATATGTCGAGCGCGAGACCGGCGTCAGCGCCATCGCCCTTGAGAACTTCGTGCATGATTTCGCCAAGGCCGCGCCCCACGTCATCTGGCATCCGGGCTGGATGACCGCCCGCTACAACGATTCCTTCTACATGAGCCGCACGGCCTATCTCATCAACGCCCTCATGGGGGCCATCGGCTCCAAGGGCGGTCTGCCCCTGTCATGCAAGGTCGGCGACGTGGGCCGCAAGGGCCTCAAGCCGCTGACCGAGCTCTTCCCCAAGCCGGAGAAGCCGCGCGCCGATGGCGTGGGCTGGGCCGAGGGCCGCACCCACTTCGACGCCGGTCCGGGGCTTGTGCATCTGGCCTATGAAGCCATCGAGTCCGGCAAGCCGTATCCCATCCGCGCGTACATCGCGCATCGGCACGACCCGCTCATGGCCTTCCCCGACCAAAAGGCCGTGAAGAAGCTGTGGGAGAAGCTCGATCTGCTGGTGTCCGTCACCTTCTCCTGGTCCGACACGGCCTGGAACGCAGACGTTGTGCTGCCCATGAGCACCTTCCTGGAGCGGGAGAGCATCATCGCCAGCAAGGGCGGCCTGAAGCCGCAGTTCTTCATGCGCAAGCGCGCTGTGGCGCCCCGTTTCGACACCAAGGCCGACTGGGAGATCTATGCCGGGCTCGCCAAGCGCCTGGGCATGGAGCCCCTGGCCGTGGACCGCATTGAGCAGCTTTGGGAGCGCCAGCTTGAAGGCACGGGCGTGAGCATCGCCGACTTCGACGCCAAGGGCTTTGTGGAGCTGGCCGACAAGCCAACCATCAAGCCTGTGGCCTTCAAGACCCCTTCGGGCAAGGTCGAGGTGGTGAACGCCAAGCTGGAGAAGGACGGCCTCAAGTCCCTGCCGCCCTACGTCTCCCCGGCGAAGCCCCCCAAGGACGCCTTCCGCATCTCCTTTGGCCGTTGCGGCCTGCACACCCAGGGGCACACGGTGAACAATCCGCTCCTCTTCGAGCTGATGCCGGAGAACGTGCTGTGGATCAACAAGACCAAGGCCAAGGCCATGGGCATAGAACACATGGACATGGTGGAGGTGGCCTCCGTGGCTCCGGGCGGCACGCCGGGAACCCTGCGCGCCTACGTCACGGAGTTCGTGCATCCGGAATGCGTGTTCACCATCCACGGTTTTGGCCACACCCTGCCGGTGGAAAGCCGGGCCAAGGGCCGCGGCGTTTCTGACAACGAGCTGATGCCCGGCGGGTTTGCGCGTTGGGACCGGGCCGGCGGAGCGGTTTCCATGCAGGAGAACTACGTCACCGTGCGCAAGGTCTAGGCGCGCAGCTGGCGAAAGCGGAAAACAAACCGCCGCTCCGGAACCATCCGGGGCGGCGGTTTTTTTGTGGGAACAGGCGGGCGCTAGGCCTTGCCCATGTCGGCCATGATCTCGCGCAGCTGGTCGGCCAGGCGCTTGAGCTCCTCCACGTCGCGGGCGGCCTCGTCCATGCCGGCGGAGGTGGACAGGGCGATGTCGTTGATCTCGGCCACGGCGTTGTCCACCTGCGCGCTGGCGTTGGCCTGCAGCTCCACGGCCGTGGCGATGCCGCGCACGCGAAGGGTGGTGTCGTTGACCATGCCCACGATCTCGCGCAGGGCGTCTCCGGAGAGCGCCGCCAATTCCGTCGTCAGCTCGATGGACCGCGCCGAGTCCTCCACCTGGGCCACGTTGGCGCGTGTGCCCTGCTGGATGCTGCCGATGGCGTCGCCCACCTCCTTGGTGGCGTCCATGGTCTTTTCCGCCAGTTTGCGCACCTCGTCGGCCACCACGGCGAAGCCGCGTCCCGCGTCGCCCGCGCGCGCGGCCTCGATGGCGGCGTTCAGCGCCAGCAGGTTCGTCTGGTCGGCGATGTCGCGGATGACGTTCATCACTTGACCGATGGCCTCGGCCTGCCTGCCCAAGGCCCCCATGTTTTCCTTGAGGGTCAGGGACTGTGTGCGGACCTCCTCAACCGAGGCCACGACCTTGCGCACCACGTCCGCACCCTCCGTGGCCTTGCCGCCCGCGCCCTCCGCGCCCTGGGCGGCTATGCCCGCGCTCTCGGCCGCGCCGTGAATGGACTCGTTCATGTCGGCCATGGCCTGGGTTGTGGCCCCGGCGCGGTCGCGTTGCTGGGCCGCGCCGTCCTCGGCCTGGCGGATCTGGTCGCTCAGGCGGCGCGCGCAGTCCACCAGCGAGCGCACCACGTCTTCCGCCTTCCGGGCGGCGGTGGTGACGATCTCGTTCTGGGCCATGATGCGGGCTTCCTGGGCGCGCAGTTCGGTGAGGTCGGTGTACAGGCACATGGCGCCCATGGGCGCGCCGGTGATGTCGTTGAAGAGCGGCGAGGCGGCGATGAGGATGCGCCGTGTGCCTCCCTTGCGGCCGGTAAGGTCCACCTCGCGGGTGATGGTGCTGTTTTCGGCCATGGCCTGGCCCAGCACGGTCTGCCTGCTGGCGTCTCCGTAGAAGAAGTGCGCCACGTTCTGGCCCACGAAATCCTCCGGCGCGCCATCGTGCTCCAGAATGGTCAACAGGGTTTGATTGGTCTGGACCATTTCGCTCTTCTCGTTCACCACGACATAGGGCGTGGCGATGCCCTTGAGCACCCCGCGCGTGAAGCCGAGGGACTGCTGGGCCGTTGCGGCCATGGCTTTCAAGGCTTCGGCCACTTCCCGGAGTTCGCCGCCGAATTCGCCCGCGAGGCGTTCGTCGAAGCGTCCTTGGGATTGGCGCGTGGCGAAATCCCGGATGTTCCCCAGGGGCGTGAGGACCATCCGGCCGCCCAGGTAGAGCAGACAGGCCATGGACGCCATAAGGACCAGGCCCAGCAGCAGCACATTGCGGAATATGCCCGCATCCATGGTTTTGTAGTCTTCGTAGGCGGTCTTGGACTTTTTGGCCTGGTCGGCTATGGCGGTCTGGACCACTTCCTTCACTGCGCGCCACAGCTTGGTTTCGCGCGTGTTCAGCAGTTCCGTGGCCTCTTGGGCCTTGCCCGCCTTGGCCAGGGCCATCACCTCGGTCTTGAGGGCGTGGGACTGGTCCCACAGGGCGGGCAGGGCGGAAAGCTTGGTCGCCATGTCGCCGGTGGAACGCTTTTGCGCGGCCTCCAGGGCCTTGCGGAACTTGACGTCGGCCGCATTGTGGTTCTCTTCGGCTTTCGTGTCGCCGGGGTTCAGCACCACGTTGCGGGTGGCCTGCTCGGTCTGCAGCCCCTGGGCGTACATCTCCTGCAGGTTGAGCAGCAGGGCCTCTTCGACGTTGATGATATGCTCGAAAGTGGCGGCGGTGCGCTTGGACTGGAGCGAGAAGAGCAGCAGGCTGGAGGCGAAACCGGCGAGGGTCACCGCTCCAAGGAGCAGCAGCAGGGTCTTGATGGTCAGTCGCTTCATGTGGATTCTCCCGAAAAGACGTGGAGCAGGGCGCAGAGCGCCCCACGATAAGGGATAACCCGCATGTAGCGTTCAAAACACGGAAAGGCAACCGCGAGGCGCGACCGCCGCGATCAAAACACCACGGCCTCGAACCAGAAGAGCTGCGTGGAGGCGTTGCGCCAGGCCGTGGCGGGCAGCCCGGCCTTGCGGCAGGTCTGGGCCAGGAACTGCTCGCGATCCCAGCCCCATTCCACGGGCACCTGCGGCAAGAGCAGGCCCTGGCGCTGGCCTTGACGCACAATGAGCCCGTGGCGGCCCACCTCGACTTGCTCCGGGTTTGGGCAGGGCAGCACCGGGCCGAGGACAGAGACCTCGATCTCCAGGTCGGCCAGTTCGTCCGCGCCCAAGGGGGCGAAGCGAGGATCCTCGAAGGCGGCGGCGCGGGCCATGGTCCATACCGTGCGGTACAGCGGGCCCTGGCCCACGATGTTGCCGATGCAGCCGCGCAGCTGGCTTTGGCGTTTCAGCGTCACAAAGGCGCCCAGCTCGCGCCGGAGCAGTTCGGATTCCGGCGGAGCGGGGGGCTCGCCTTCCCGGCCGGAAAGCCGGGATGAGACGGACAGCAGGACGAGATCCTTCAGGAACTTCTTTTCCGCATCCGTTGGTGAGAGCGAGAAGCGTTCCATGTGGTTCCTCCTTGGCGTGGCGTCAATGAACGGGCAGGAACCCCGGCTCCAGGGCCGGGCTGGCGAGGTAGGGCAGGGTGGCGTCGCCGCAGGCGGCTGGGGCCGCGTCCGCAACCAGCACGCGCCGTCCGTCGATGTGGAGGCGACCGGCCGCGAGCCAGGCCAGCGCCTGGGGGTAGATGCAGTGCTCAAGCGTGAGGATGCGTGCGGCAAGGGCATCCGCGCCTTCGCCGGGCAGAACGGGCACGGCCGCCTGAATGATGACCGGGCCGTGGTCCATGATCTCGTCCACGAAGTGCACGCTGCACCCGGCCAGGCGCACCCCGTAGTGTTCGGCGTCGGCCGCGCCGTGGGTGCCGGGGAAGCTGGGCAAAAGCGCCGGGTGGATGTTGACCACCGCTCCCGGAAAGGCGTGCAGGAACCCCGGCGTCAGCATCCGCATGAATCCTGCCAGGACCACGGCGCCCGCGCCAGCACGCACGCCGTGCTCGCCGATGACCCGGACCATCTCGGCGTCAAAGGCCTCCCGGCTGCCGAAATCCGTGTGGGGGCGGCTCCAGGTGGCGATGCCGCGCGCGCGCGCGCGCTCCAGTCCATAGGCGTCCGGCTTGTTGGAAACCACGAGGCGCACCTCGGCGTCTAGTGAACCGGCGTCGATTTTGTCCAGAATGGATTGCAGGTTCGAACCGCCGCCGGAAACCAGCACGGCAAGGGGCATGGGCATGGGAAGCACTCCGTTGTTCCGAATTGGCCGATGTCCTGGGAGCAGGTTCGGCTGGGGCCTTCCTACCCTGTTTCCAGCCGGATGGGAACCGGGCCGCGCATCTTGTCAATGGAAGCGTTCGCGCATATCATGTCTAATTCCGGTACGGGGGCGCAGTGCCTCCCTGCCCAACCAGCATGAGGTTTGTTGATGTCTTGTCGTTCCTTTTTTCGTGGCTGCGGCCTGCCTGTTGTTTCCCTGCTTTTTGCCCTGCTGCTGCCCTCCCTGGCGCTTGCCGCCCTGCCGCAACCTGTGGAGCAGAACATGGGCGCGTTGCTGGACCTGTCCCAGAAAAAGGGCGGCGCGATCAATCCCAACGATTACAACGCGCTGCTTGATTACGTGATGCAGCTTACCGGCGACGCCAGGGACATTGTTCCAGGCCGCCGCTGCGACGGCAACGGTACCGTGCTGCGCGTGACCATGAAGACCGGGCTTTCCCGGCTTATGCACTACTGCTACAATCCGGCCATTCCCAACTACCTGCTGTTCCCCAGCGTGTTGCGCCTGGGCGGCTGGTACGCGGGCAGCGACATTCTGACCAAGGAGCCCAGGCCCTGGACCCATGTGGGCAAGAACGAGGCTCCCCTGGCCTTGTGGGGGCAAGAGTACGAGGTCAACGCCCCGGATTCTTTCGGCGGCGGCTATTATCGTTACGATCTGAACCGCCTGCTCATTTTGACCAAGCATAACGGCAAGAACGTGCTCATCTCCATCAGCAAGCAGAAGAACAAGTCCAGCGTGGGCAAGAAGGCCGTCATCCTGGACGAGGGCGAGTGGAGCTATTTCTACTCGGGCATCAACGGGCTCAACAAGGGCCTCATCGGCTGGGCCGACACCTACATGTACGATTCGGCCTCGGTGCAGGTCTTTGTGGAGGATTCTCCCGGCCAGACCACCTTCACCCTGTTCAAGTGGCTGCGCGCGGGCTGGTCCGGCCTCAACGTGGTCCAGAAGAGCCACATCAACGATGGCGCCACCCGCTACGCCAACGCCTTCAAGCGCATTGTGGAGAGCGACCGCCTGCCCGCGCCCGAGGAACTGGCCGCAAATGTCCGCGCCTTGTCCACCATGAGCGACGCCGAGCTCGACCACAAGATCAGCGCCTACGCCGTGGCCATCGAGAACATCTCCAGGACCACGCCGGCCATGAAAAAGAGCGAGTTCCAGAAGGTGGTGGAGAACGGCCGCTACGCCAGCATTCTGAACCGCGAGGAGCGCGTGGGCGCCATCCTGGTGGAGTATCTGAAGAGCCGCCTGGGCAAGCGCCCGCTGGTGGATTTCCCGGCCGCGCCCGTGGCCGCGAGCCGCAAGGGATAGCCCGGTCAAGACCAAGGAGCCAGCCCATGCAATTGTGCGAATCCGACGCCAAGTTCAAGTACTGCCCGTTGCTCAAAACGCGCGAGGACAAGCTCAAGTTCTGCCAGGGCTCCATGTGCATGTTCTGGCGCTGGGCCAATCCCGCCGTTACCGGCGCGGACGCGGAAGGTTTCTGCGGCGCGGCCGGTCCCGCCGTGCTTGCGGCCGCCTTCACCGCGGCGGACGACTCCCCCAAGCCCCCAATCGAGGATTAGCGCCAAGCCATGACCGTCGCCAAGCCTTCCTGCAAGCCCGGCCCCGTGGGCCAGGCCGGAACCGCGCGCCTGCTCGTCACCTGCGCGGACCGGCCGGGCGTTGTCGCCGCCGTGAGCGGTTTTCTGCACGCCCGCGGGGTGAACATCATCCACTCCGACCAGCATTCCACCGATCCCGAAGGCGGACGCTTCTTCATGCGTCAGGAGTTCTACCACGCGGGCTTGGAGCACTGCCTGGATGGACTCATGCGCGACTTCGGCCGCGAGGTGGCCTCGGAATTCAAGATGGATTGGCGCGTGGTGCCCTGCGTTCGCAAGAAGCGCATGGCCATCCTCGTTTCCAGGCTGGACCACGCGCTCATGGACTTGCTGTGGCGCGTGGACCGGGGCGAACTGCCCGCGGAGATTCCGCTGGTCATCAGCAACCACCCGGATCTGCGCCGCGCGGTGGAGTCCTTCGGCGTGGCCTTCCACCATGTGCACGTGCCGGAGGCCAAGGACATCTCGCGCGGGCGCGGCCTGGCCCTGCACGAGGAGCGCATGGTCCAACTGCTGGACGAAGCCCCCGGAGGCCCCGTGGATCTGCTGGTGCTGGCGCGCTACATGCGCATCCTGTCGCCCGCGCTGGTCAAGCGCTTTCCCCGGCGCATCATCAACATCCACCATTCCTTTCTGCCCGCCTTCGAGGGGGCGGACCCGTACCGCCGCGCGGCCGAGCGGGGGGTCAAGCTCATCGGCGCCACGGCGCACTATGTCACCGGCAGGCTGGACAAGGGCCCCATCATCGAGCAGGACGTGATCCGCGTGTCGCACCGGCACCGTGTCGACGAACTGAAGATCCTGGGCCGTGACATCGAGCGGCAGGTGCTGTCCCGCGCGGTGCGCTGGCATCTGGAGGATCGCGTGCTGGTGGACGGCAACAAGACCATCGTCTTCGCCTGATTTCTTCTTTATTTGAAATGAATACGGCCGGGGCCGGGCGATGTGCCTGGCTCCGGCCGTTTTGTTTCTGCCGGGTTGTCTGGGCGGGCGGCTACAGATCCGTCTTCTCGCTGGTCAGCCCGCTTTTTTCCAGCAGGCGGAAGACGATGGACAGGCCCATGCCCACCACTGTTGCCAGGGCCATGCCCTTGAGCTGCACGTTGCCGATCTGGATGGCCGCGCCGCTGATGCCCACGATGAAGGTGATGGCCGTGAGGGTGAGGTTCACGGGCTTGGAGTAGTCCACCTTGGCCTCCACCAACATGCGGATGCCCGAGGCGGCGATGACGCCGAAGAGCAGGATGCACACCCCGCCCATGACCGGGGCGGGAATGGACTGGATGAAGGCCGAGAGCGTACCCACGAAGGCCAGCGCGATGGACAGCACGGCCGCGCCGCCGATGACCCATACCGAGTAGACGCGGGTGATGGCCATGACCCCGATGTTCTCGCCGTAGGTTGTGGTGGGCACGCTGCCCATGAAGCCGGAAAGCACCGTGGACACGCCGTCGCCCATGAGCGAGCGGTGCAGGCCGGGGTCGCGGGTCAGGTCGCGCTCCACGATGTTGCCGGTGACCACCAGGTGTCCGATGTGCTCGCTGATGACCACCAGGGCGGCGGGCAGGATGACGAGCACGGCGTTCAGGTCGAAGACCGGGGCGTAGAACGTGGGAGTGGCCAGCAGCGGGGCGGCCGCAACTGCGGCGAAGGACACCATGCCCAGGCCCATTGCCGTAAGATAGCCCGCCAGAATGCCGATGAGCACCGGGATGACGGCCATGAAGCCCCGGAAGAGCACCGAGCCGAAGGCCACGGTCAAAAGCGTCACCATGGACACGATGACCGCGTTCGCGTCCACCGCGCCGGTCTTGGGGTCGGGCATTATGCCGGCCATGCCCGTGGCCACGCTCGCCAGTTCAAGGCCGATGAGCGCCACGATGGGACCCATGGTGGCCGGGGGCAGCACGATGGAGATCCAGCCCGGCCCGAAGCGCCAGATGATGAGCGCCACGCAGATGAACACCAGTCCCGCCGCGATGAAGCCGCCCAGGGCGAGCGGGTAGTTGGCTCCCCAGAAGGCCTTGTCCGCGCCGAGCACCACGAACACAGGCGAGAGGAAGGCGAAGCTGGAGCCCAGGAAGGCCGGGGCCTTGCCCTTGCACAGAAAGAGATAGATGAGCGTGCCCACGCCGTTCATCAAGAGCACGATGGCGGGGTCGATCTTGAACAGGGTGGGCACCAGCACGCTGGCCCCGAACATGGCGAATAGATGCTGGAAGCTCAAGGGAACGCCCTGCAGGAAGGGCACTTTTTCCTCGACCTGGATGATTCTTCTGCTCATCTCTCGTTGCTCCTTTGGTTCCCGAACCTCGTGTCAGGTTCCGTTGACCGTTGGCGGCCGCAGCTGGGCACGCCGGGCGCTGGCCGAAAAAAGGGGGCGTCCCGCGCCCCCCGTGCTGTGCTATTTCGTGCCGAATATCTTGTCGCCCGCGTCACCGAGTCCGGGCAGGATGTACCCCTTGTCGTTCAGGCGTTCGTCCACGCTGGCGCAGTAGATGTCAACGTCCGGGTGCTTGTCCTGGATGCGCTTGATGCCTTCGGGCGCGGCCACCAGGAAGATGCCGCGTATCTGCGTGCACCCCGCCTGCTTCAGCAGATCGATGGTGGCCTCAAGCGTGCCGCCGGTGGCCAGCATGGGATCCAGGATGAGGGCCATGCGCGCCTTGATGTCGCTGGCGAGCTTTACGTAATATTTCACCGGCTTGAGGGTTTCCTCATTGCGGTAGAAGCCCACCACGCTCACCTTTGCGCCGGGCACCATGTCCAAAACCCCGTCCATCATGCCGAGCCCCGCGCGCAGAATGGGCACCACGGTGATCTTTTTGCCCTTGATGCGCTCGATTTCCACCTCTCCGGCCCAGCCCTTGATGGTCTTTTTCTCCACCTGCAGATCCTTGGTGGCCTCGTAGGTGAGCAGGCGCGCCAGTTCCTTGGTCACATCGCGGAACAGGCTGGTGGTGATGTCGTGCTTGCGGAGCAGGCCGAGCTTGTGCTTGACGAGCGGATGCTGGGCCACGTGAACGGCCATGGATGTCTCCTTGTGGTTGGGCGGTGAGCGGACAAAATCCCGTTCTTCTAAAAAGGCGCGGCGGCGAGGTCAAGGGAATATCACTGCATTGCGGCCGGGAAGCCGGGCGCATTCTTCACGCTCCCGTCACCGTGCGGACATCGCCGCGTAGCGGCGTGCGGCTAGTGTCCTCCAAGGCGGACGGCCGCTTCGGCTTCCGCCAACCGCCAGCAAGGGAGCCCATAATGATCCAGTCGAGGCCCCGCGAACACAATCCCTTCCAGTTCATCCCCGCCACCGACTCCGCCCTTAAGAACGTTCTGCTCTCCGCTCTGCGCGCGCCGCTGTCCAAGGTGCTGGGGCTGGAGACGCTGGGTTCCATGTACGCCCGCGCCCACGCCCCGGCGGCCGCTTCGGTCAATGCCGATCCCCTGGTCCGGGCCGGGGAGTTTGTGTCGCGAGCGCTGGCCGAACTGCGCGTGGGCTCGGAGGTCGCTGCGGCGGACCTGGCGCGCGTGCCGCGCACAGGCGCCCTCATGGTCATGGCCAACCATCCCTTCGGCGTGGTGGAGGGGCTTGTCCTGGCCCGCCATCTGCTCGCCATCCGTCCGGATGTGAAGATCTTGGCCAATCACCTGCTTTCCGCCATTCCGGAAATGCGCCCCCTGCTCATCGAGTTGGACGCCTTCGGCGGCCGCGGGGCCAGAGGCCGCAACATGGCGGGCCTGCGCGCCGCCCTGGCCTGGCTCAAAAAGGGCGGGGCCGTGGTGGCCTTCCCCGCCGGGGAGGTGGCCAGTCTCAAGCTTGGACGCCGCATGGTGGCCGATCCTCCCTGGCGTCCAGGCATGGCGCGGCTGGCGCGCAAGGCCGCGGCCCCGGTGCTGCCTGTGTTCTTCCACGGTCGCAACGGCGCGTTGTTCCAGGCCGCCGGGCTGGTGCATCCGCGTCTGCGCACCCTGCTCATCCCGCGTGAGAACCTGGGCCGCTCGGGCCACTGCCTGCGCCTTTTGATGGGCGCGGCCATCGGGCCGGACAAGCTGGCGGCCTTCGCCACGGACGAGGAGGCCAGTTCCTACCTGCGTTTCCGCTGCCACCTGCTGCGCGGCAGGGGAGGCCCGCAAGCCGAGCCTGGCGCAGCCCCGAAAATGGAACAGAGCGCCCTTGCCGCGCAGCGTCCCAGGGAGCGGCGTTTGGCCGAACTGGCCGCCCTGCCGCCGGAACGCATTCTGGTCCGTGGCGCGCCGTTTCTGGTCTTCGAGGCCATGGCCCATGAGATTCCGGCCATGATGCACGAGGTGGCGCGCCTGCGCGAGGGCACCTTCCGCAGCGTGGGCGAGGGCACGGGGCGGCCGCTGGACGCCGATGGATACGACGCCCACTACCGCCACCTCATCCTTTGGAACGAGGCCGACGGAGAGGTTGCCGGTGCCTACCGCTTCGCCGGGACCGACGAGATTCTTGCGGAGCACGGCCCATCGGGCCTGTACACCGCCAGCCAATTCCGCATCCGCCCGGACTTCTGGCGGCGCGTGGACCCGGCGCTGGAGCTTGGCCGCTCCTTCGTCCGCGTGCGCTACCAGAAGTCCTACCAGCCGCTTCTGCTCCTGTGGAAGGGCCTGGCCGAATACGTGTCGCGCAATCCCCGCTACCGCAGGCTCTTCGGCTGCGTCAGCATTTCCGGCGAGTACAGCCAGCTGGCCCGCGAACTGATGATGCGCTTTCTGCGCCGCCACAGTTTCGACGCCGGTCTTGCGCGGCTGGTGAAGCCCACCCGCTCCCCCCGCGAGGGGCGGCTGGCGCGGCTCGACGTGTGCCTGCCGGACAGCGCCTTCCGCGATCCCGGCGACCTGCACGACCTGGTGGCCGAGCTTGAGGGCGGGCGCGGCGTGCCCGTGCTGCTGCGGCAGTATCTCAAACTCGGCGGGCGCATCGCAGCCTTCAACGTGGACCACAGCTTCGGCGGCTGCCTGGACGCCCTCATCTGCGTGGACTTGGCCATGACCGAGGAGCGCACCCTGGCGCGCTTCATGGGCGCGGAGAACGCACGGAGCTTTCTCACGCGGCACACGGCGGCCCGCCTGGCTTCGCCCCACGCGGCGTAAGGGGAGGGGAGAGGGACGGCGTTCAGCCGCGCAGGCGGTAGCCCACGCCGCGCACCGTCTCGATGCAGTCGGCGTAGGCGTCGAGCTTGGCGCGCAGGCGGCGCATGTGGGTGTCCACCGTGCGCGACGCCCCTTCGAAATCGGTGTTCCACACGGTGTCCAGCAGGCGGTCGCGGGAGAGCACGCGGCCGCGCGCCTGCACCAGCTCCTTGAGCAGCCGGTGTTCGGTGGCGGTGAGCTGGCGCTTCTCGCCGTCCACGTCCATCTCGTGCGCGGCGAAGTTCACCACCAGCCCCTCGTACCGCCAAACCTCGTCGGCGGCCACAGCGTCGGCCCCGCTCCGGCGCAGGGCGTTCTTGATGCGCAGGAGCAGCTCGCGCGGGCTGAAGGGCTTGACCACGTAATCCTCGGCCCCCAGCTCCAGGCCCACCACCCGGTCCACCTCGTCTCCGCGCGCGGTGAGCATGATCACCGGCACCGTGCGCAGCGCGGAGATGCGCTTGAGCCTGCGGCACACCTCAAGGCCGTCCAGGTCGGGCATCATGATGTCCAGCAGCACGAGGTCCGGCCGCCAGCGGCTCATGGCCTCCAGCCCCTGCTCGCCTCCTGCGGCGGTGCGCACCTCGTAGCCTGCGGCCTGCAGGTTGTATTGCAGAAGCTCCCGTGTCTGGGCGTGGTCCTCAACCACCATGATGCGCCGCTGCTCCATGGCCTGTACTCCTTGCTCGTGCTGTGGTTTCGGCGACCCTAGCCCCTTGGCGCGGCTGGTTTGTTACCCTTGGGTGACGGGCGGGCAAAGGTTGCGCGACAGGCGTAAAGCAGCCGAAGGAGGCATTTTTCCCCTTGCGCCGCTCTTGCCACGCGCGGAAGCTGCATTAGAATAGATGGGATTGACACCAAAGGACTGTGGTCCTGCGGTGCGCCATACCGGCAAGGAGAGCGTGCTTGAAGAAAAAGAAGGCCCCCACCAAACCGGTTCGCCTGCGCCGCCGCGCCGACGTGCCCAGCGCGGCGCGGCGCATGGCCCAGGAGGCCACTGGAATCCATATGAACGAAAATACGCAGCGCAAACAGTTCGCCACAGACCAGACCGACGGGGGAATTCCCGTGGGCGGCCCCTCCGGCAGTGAAGGCGAGGCCCCGCGTCCGGAGATTCCGGGCGTGATGCCCGTGCTCCCGGTGCGCGACATCGTGGTGTTCAACTACATGATTCTGCCGCTGTTCGTGGGCAGGGAAAAGAGCGTGAAGGCCGTGGATGCGGCCCTGTCCGGCGACCGCTACATCCTCATCCTTTCCCAGAAGGACGAGACCGTGGACAACCCCGGCCCGGACGACATGTACCAGGTGGGCACCGTGGGCATGATCATGCGGATGCTCAAAATGCCTGACGGGCGGCTGAAGGTGCTGGTGCAGGGGCTGTCCCGCGCGCGCGTCAAGCGTTTCGTGTCCGACGAGCCTTTCCACCTGGCCGAGGTGGAGGCCCTCTCCGAGAGCGAACCCAGGGAGCTGACCCCGGAGCAGGAGGCGCTGTTGCGCTCCTCCCGCGAGCTTTCCGAGAAGATTCTCACCCTGCGCGGCATTTCCCCGGCGGACATCATGGGCGTGCTGAATTCCGTGTCCGAGCCGGGCAGGCTGGCCGACCTCATCGCCTCGAACCTGCGCATGAAGGTGGCCGACGCCCAGGCCATATTGGAGTGCGAGGACCCCGTGGAGCGGCTGCGCCTGGTCAACGGGCAACTGGTCAAGGAGGCCGAGGTGGCCTCCATGCAGAACAAGATCCAGTCCATGGCGCGCGAGGGCATGGACAAGGCCCAGCGCGATTTCTTCCTGCGCGAGCAGATGAAGGCCATCAAGCGCGAGCTGGGCGACGAGGGCGGCGAGGACGAGGAGATCGAGAACCTCAGGAAAGCCATCGACAAGGCCGGAATGCCCAAGGATGTCAAGAAGGAGGCGCTCAAGCAGATGGGCCGCCTCGAGTCCATGCATCCGGACTCCTCCGAGGCCACGGTCATCCGCACCTATCTGGACTGGATGACCGAGCTGCCCTGGAAGAAGCAGTCCAAGGACCGGCTCGATGTCAAGGCCGCCAAGGAGATTCTGGACGAGGACCACTTCGACCTGGAAAAGGTCAAGGAGCGCATCCTCGAATATCTCTCCGTGCGCCAGCTGAATCCCAAGATGAAGGGGCCGATCCTCTGCTTCGTGGGGCCTCCGGGCGTGGGCAAGACCAGCCTGGGGCGCTCCATCGCCCGCAGCCTGGGACGCAAGTTCCACCGCCTGTCCCTGGGCGGAATGCGCGACGAGGCCGAGATTCGCGGCCACCGTCGCACCTACATCGGGGCCATGCCCGGCCGCATCATCCAGGGCATCAAGGGCTGCGGCACCAGAAACCCCGTCATCATGCTCGACGAGGTGGACAAGCTCGGCACGGACTTCCGGGGCGACCCGTCCTCGGCCCTCCTAGAGGTGCTGGACCCGGAGCAGAACTTCAGCTTCACCGACCATTACCTGAACGTGCCCTTCGACCTGTCGAGCGTCATGTTCATCTGCACGGCCAACACGCTGGACACCATTCCCGGCCCGCTGCTCGACCGCATGGAGGTCATCCGCATTCCCGGCTACACCGAGCAGGAGAAGGTCAAGATCGCCAGGCGCTTCGTGCTGCCCAGGCAAGCCAAGGACAACGGCCTCAAGGAATCCGAGGTCCGGATGGGCGACGAGATCCTGGCCAAGATCGTGCGCGAGTACACGCGCGAGGCCGGCCTGCGCAACCTGGAGCGCGAGATCGGGAGCGTGTGCCGCAAGCTGGCGCGCAAGAAGGCCGAAGGCGAAAAGGGCCCCTTCACCGTGGGCGAGAAGAACCTGCACAAGCTGCTCGGCGTGCCGCACTTCCTGGAGGACGAAAAAGAGACGATCCTGCCTCCCGGCGTGGTCACCGGCCTGGCGTGGACGCCCTACGGCGGGGAGATTCTGCACGTTGAGGTGACCACCATGCCCGGAACGGGCAAGCTCATCCTTACGGGCAAGCTGGGCGACGTGATGAAGGAGAGCGCCCAGGCGGCGGTGTCCATCGCCCGGGCCAAGGCCGATTTGTACGGCATTCCGGCGGACTTCCACGAGAAGCGCGACATCCACATCCACGTGCCCGCCGGGGCCACGCCCAAGGACGGCCCGAGCGCGGGCGTGACCCTGGTCACCGCGCTCATCTCCGCCCTTACCGGCAAGGCTGTCAGCGCCGACACCTGCATGACCGGCGAGATATCCTTGCGCGGCCGCGTGCTGCCCGTGGGCGGCATCAAGGAGAAGATCCTCGCCGCCGTGGCCCAGGGCATGACGCGCGTCATCATGCCCAGCCAGAACAAGAAGGATCTGCAGGACATCCCCGAGGACCTGCGGGCCAAGATCGCCATCAAGTTCGTGGAGCGGGTGGACGAGGTGTGGCCCCTGGCCAAGGCCTCAGCCAAACCAGCGGCCAAGCCGACGGCGAAGGCGGCTGGAAGCGCATCGGCCCCGCAGCAGCGGGAGCAGCTGGAAGCCCCGGCCAAGGCAGGGGCCGTGAAGGCGGCCAAACCGGCGACAGGGAAGGCGGCCAAGCCCGCCGCCAAGAAGCCCGCCGCCAGGAAGCCCGCGAAGAAAGGCAAATAGTCCCGGCTGCGGGCCGGGGCGGCGTTGCCAGCTGGCGCGAAGTGCGCTAGGTAGACGCCCTTCCGGCCCCCGGTCCGCAACGTCATCCATGCAGCGAGGAGACCGCTCATGCCCATATTCGAATACGTGTGCAACAGGTGCAAGAAGCAGTTCGAGGAACTGGTCTTCAGCCAGGACGAGCAGGCCGTGTGCCCCTCCTGCGGCTCCACCGACACGGCGAAGCTCATGAGCTGCTGCCGGGGCAAGATGGGCGGCGGCGCGGCCGATTCCGACGCCCCCGTGGCCAAGGCCTCGACCTCGTCCTCCAGCGGGGGCTGCGCGGGCTGTTCCGGCGGCAACTGCTCCTCCTGCCATTAGGCCGCGCATGATGAAGACGGTCACCATCGCCACCCGCGGCAGTATGCTCGCCCTCTGGCAGGCCGAGCACATCAAGTCCCTGCTCCAGGCCCGGCACCCCGGCCTTGCGGTGGAGCTGCTCAAGATCAAGACCACGGGCGACAAGATTCTCGACGTGCCGCTGGCCAAAGTGGGCGGCAAGGGGCTCTTCGTCAAGGAAATCGAGGAGGCGCTTTTGGACGGCCGCGCCGATTTGGCCGTGCACAGCATGAAGGACGTGCCCACTGAGCTGCCCCCCGAGCTTGTGGTGGGCGTGAACCCCGTGCGCGAGGCCCCCACGGATTCGCTGCTTTCCGTGCGCTACGACGGCCTGGACGCCCTGCCCCAAGGCGCGAAGGTCGGCACCAGCAGCCTCAGGCGCCAGGCCCAGCTCAAGACCCTCAGGCCCGACCTGGACATCGAATCCTTGCGCGGCAATCTGGACACCCGCGTGCGCAAGCTGCTGGAGGGCCAATACGACGCCATCGTGGTGGCCACGGCCGGGCTGAACCGGCTTGGCCTCACCGCGCCAAAGGTCGAAATCCTCGGCCCGCCGCGTTTTCTGCCCGCAGTGGCCCAGGGCGCGCTGGGCATAGAGTACCGCCGCGACCGTCCGGAAATTGCCGAGTTGCTGGCCTTCTTGAACCACCCAGAGACCGCGGCCCAGGTGGCGGCCGAACGCGGGTTCCTCACCGGGCTGGACGGCGGCTGCCAGGTGCCCATCGCGGCCTGGAGCACGCTCGATGCGGCCGGTCAGGTGACCCTCACCGGCTTTGTTGCGGGCGTGAACGGGGAGAATCCCATTCGCCTTACGGCCAGCGGTCCGGTGGACGAGGCCTGGGGCATCGGGACCAGGCTGGCCGATGCCGTGCTGGCCGCAGGCGGCAAGGCCATCCTCGACGAGGTGTATGCCCAGGGCTGACGCGCCCGATCCGGCGGCGCTCAAGGATTTTCGCCGCATCCCCGGGGTGGGGCCTTCCGTGGCCCTGGACCTGTGGAGCCTTGGCCTGCGCCGAGTGGACGACCTGCGCGGCCGCGACCCGGAGGAGCTTTACGCCCGGCTGGAGAAACTGGCCGGATGCCATGTGGACCGCTGCATGGTGTACGTTTTGCGCTGCGCGGTGTACTTCGCCGAAACCCCGGACCCGGAGCCGCAACGGCTCAAGTGGTGGAACTGGAAGGATTGAGGCCTGCGGCGCGGAACATGTTCCGGTGTGGAGCGGGGGCGGATGATGCCGCCCCCGCTTTATTTTTCAGGGCAGGGGGCTAGGCCACGGCCAAGCCCTGCTCCTGGCGTTCCATGCACCGGGCGCACAGCGTCGTGGTGGGCACCATTTCCAGCCTGCGCAAGGGGATGTCCTCCCCGCATTCCTGACATACGCCGAAGTCCTCCTCCTCCATGCGGCCAAGAAGCCGCAGCAGCTCCATCATGCGCCGGTCCGTGGCGTGCTTCCAGTCCTGGCGCAGCGCGCGTTCGGCCGTGTCCTCCACGCGCTCGCGGCCGTTTTCGTCCAGGCCGTTGCAGGCGCGCCATTGCTCTAGGGCGGTGTGGATGTCCCGTATCTCGGCCTCGACGATTCTTCGCAATCTGGACAGTTGTTCCGCAGTCATGTGGTCCTCCTTTTGGGTGTATGAATGAAAAGCCCCGCCTCCCTGTGTGTCGGGGGGCGGGGCCGCGATGCGTGCGCGTGACGATTTGCGCTACATGGCGGCCCCCGTGGCCATGGGCAGGGCGAACAGGGTCCCTTCGGAACCCTGGCGTTTGGTGCTGCTGGTGGCTACGTTCATGGGGATGGCCGTGTTTCCTGTTTTGTGGGTGTATGAAAAAGCCCCGGCGTTCCGTGTGCGGGAAGCCGGGGCCGTGCATGGAGGCCTGCGTCGATGGACGCGCCTACATGACGGCTCCCCTGGCCGGGTGGGCGTTTTTGCTGTGTGGATCGTTTCGCATCGCTATCCTGTGCCTACAAAAATGTCTTTTGCAGATGCAGCATACCTGCTTCTGAAAAAAAAGCAAACCCGTCCGGCCTGTTCCCGGCGACACCGGGCGCAGCGGCCGCCGGGAACCTGGACGAAGGCTGCTTTCTCGTTCGACTTCCCGCGAACGCTGTGTGTTCGGCAAATGTGCTTCAATCCTTGAAGTGCAACAGGTCGCCCCGCATGATGGCTCCCTTGCCGAAGCGGCCGCGCACGGCGTCCACTGCGCTGTCCAGGCCGCCGCGCGGCCGGGCCTCGGGCGCGGGTTCAAGCAGCGAGAGCTGCCTGGGGCGCTCGCCGAACTGGCTTACGCCCACGCCGATGAGCCGCAGGTCCTTCCTGGGGTTCAGCTCGGCGAGCAGGGCCACGGCGGTCTCGAAGATGGTTTGCGTGTCGCACATGGCCTCGGCCAGCGTGCGCGAACGCGTGACCTGCGTGAAGTCCGCGAACTTGGCCTTGAGGGTCACGGTGCGGCCGCGCACGCCCTGGGCGCGCAGGTCCGCGCCCACGCGGTCGGCCTGGAGCAGCAGCCAGCGCCGCAGCACGGCCAGGTCGCGGGTGTCGGCGTCGAAGGTGTTCTCCGCGCTGGAGCTCTTGGGCGGGGTGAAGGGGGTGACGCCGCGCTCGTCGCGGCCCTGGGCCAGGGTGTGAAGCCACAGGCCCCGCTCGCCCAGGCGCTTTTGCCAGAACGCCGCCGGATGCTTGAGCACGTCGCCCGCGTTCACGATGCCCAGGCCGGAAAGGATTTCCAGGGTGCGGCCGCCCACGCCGGGGATCTTGCGCACGGGCAGGGCGTCGAGAAAGGCGCGCACGTCCCTTGGGACGATGACGGTCTGGCCGTCGGGCTTGTTGTAGTCGGAGGCGATTTTGGCCAGAAAGCGCACCGGGGCGACGCCCACGGAGCAGGTGAGGCCGGTTTCTTCACGCACTGCTGCGCGCACGGCGGCCGCGAATTCCTCCGGCGGTCCGAACAGCCGTTCCAGGCCCGTGGCGTCCAGATACGCCTCGTCCACGCTGGCCTGCTCCACAAGCGGGGAAAAATCCTGGAGCACGGCCATCACGCGGCGCGAGACTTCCTTGTAGCGCCACATGCGCACGGGCACGAACACTCCATGCGGGCACAACTTTTTCGCCTGGGCCACGGGCATGGCCGAATGCACGCCGAAGGCGCGGATTTCGTAACTGGCGGCGGAAACCACGCTGCGCGGACCATCGCCCACGGCAAGCGGCTTGCCGCGCCATTGGGGGTGGTCCAGCTGTTCTATGGACGCAAAAAATGCATCCATGTCCACATGGGCGATGCGCCGCTCCGCGCTCTGGGCATCCGCGCGTTCCATGGGCTGCTGGTACGACAGACCGGGGCGCATGGGAAGGGGGGCGCTTTGTGTTCTAAAAGCCCCAGGCGGAGAGCGTGGGCCGCTTGTACCCCTGCCGCTGGGCCACGGCGTCCAGCGCGACGGAGGCCATGTCGTCCAGGGCGGGCATGGCCCCGGCCACGCCTTCGCGCGCATCCACGGTCTTGATGTACATCTTGCAGCTTTCGCACACATCCACGCGCAGGCCGGGGTATTCGGCCACCTGGAAGAGCTTCAGCCGGTTCTGGTCGGCCTCGTCGCAATAGGCGCAGGCGATGCGCCGGATGCGGTATTCATGCCCGCAGAAGGAGCACACGCCGAACCGCTTGCCCTCCTTGCCCCGCAGCAGCGAGATGTAGGGCAGGCTGCCGCACAGCGGACAGTGGCCATGGTCGTGGGGCAGGCCCTCTGGCAGGCGCTTGGCCAGCAGCTCGGCCGCTGTGTTCAGGCCCGGCCACAGGGCCGATGTCGCCAGGAAGTCCAGCGCCCGCGGGCTGCCGGGCAGGCGGTCGCGCCAGGGCGTGAAGGGGGCGTCGTCGCCCGCAGCATAGGCGCGGAATAGTTGCGGCAGGTCCAGGCGGCCAGATTCCAGGGCCTGGCGCAGCGCTTGCGTCGCCTTGGCCGCTTCGCCGCTGGTTTTTTCCAGCAGATCGAGCAGGGGCTGGGTCAGCTTCAGGGCCTGCGGTTCGTCAAAGGGGAAATCTTGCCGCAACAGCAGGGGGCTTCCGGCGAACATGGCCTCCACGCTGGCGCAGGCATCGGCTTCGGGCAGGGCGATCACGGCTTCGCTCCGGGCCTGGGCCAGCAGCGGAACCACCTTTTCCACCAGGACGACGAGTTCCTCGGGCAGGATGCCTTGTACTCGGATGGAATTGAACATGTCGCCCCAAAGGCGAGCGGGGCGCGGCGACTCGGTATGCATGGCGTGGATCCTTGGCTTGATTTGCGGGAGCAGCCCGCTTGCTCCCCACACTACGTGCTGGCGCGCGCGGATGCAACCCCACAAGAGAATTTCAGATCCTGAACCGAAGGGAATCCATATTCCCCTTGCGGGAAGGGCGGGGGGCACGTATTGATTATCCAGTTGGACAACTTTTTGTGCACATGGCGGTGAGTATGTCGGGGGAAGACAAGGCGGCGGGAATTGATCTGGCGAGCCTTGAGGAGGCTTTTTCCGGAAGTGAGGATGTGCTTGCGCAGATGCTTGGGCTGTTTGTGGAGCAGGCCACCGAGCGGGTGGAGCTGTTGGACATGCGTCTTGCCGGGGGGGACCAGGCAGGCGCGCGCACCTTGCTGCATTCGCTGATCAATATTTCTGGAGCAGTGCGGGCCTACGCCATGAGCGAACTGGCCAAGGCCGTGGGCGATGCGGTGAAGGCCGATGACCGTGAAGCCGCCCTGGCCCGTGCGGCCTTGTTGCGCGCCGAGGCGGGCCTGGTTATCGGGCAGGCTCGCGCGCTTCTGGCGGCGGCGGGGGAGAACCCGGCCGACATGTGGAAGCGGGTGCGCGGCAGCCTCTAGCCCTGCGCACGCGATGACGCCCGCCCGGCCCCGCTTGCATGGAGGGGTAGGGCGGGCGTCGTGTCGTTTTCAGGGCTTGTGGGGCGGACTACAGGTTCGCCTGCAGGATTTCGCCGAACTGCTTGCAGCCCACGGCCTTTGCGCCCTCGATCTGGCTGGCCAGGTCGACCGTGACCGTGCGCGCGCCGATGGCCGCGGCCACCGCGCCATGCACCAGCTGCGCGGCCTCAAACCAGCCCAGGTGTTCCAGCAGCATGGCGCCGGAGAGGATGAGGCTGCCGGGGTTGGCCATGTCCTTGCCGGCGATGGTGGGAGCGGTGCCGTGGGTGGCCTCGAAAAAGGCCAGGGTATCGCTCATGTTCACGCCCGGGGCCAGGCCCAGCCCGCCCACCTGCGCGGCCAGCGCGTCGGAGATGTAGTCGCCGTTCAGGTTGGTGGTGGCGATGACGGAGTACTTCTCCGGGCGGATGAGGGCCTCCTGGAACATGGCGTCGGCGATGCGGTCCTTGATGACCACAGGCTTGGTCGCGCCCTCGGCGGCCTCGGCCTCGGTCATGGTGAACTGGCCGAACTCGCTCGCGGCCATCTCGTAACCCCAGGCGCGGAAGCCGCCCTCGGTGTACTTCATGATGTTGCCCTTGTGCACCAGGGTCACGCTGGTCCGCTTCTGGTCGATGGCGAATTTGACCGCGCGGCGGGCCAGGCGCTTGCAGCCCTTCTCAGTCATGGGCTTGATGCCGATGGCGGCCAGGTCGTCGAGCTTGGCGCCCATCTCGTCGCGCAGGAAGGCCACAATGCGCCTGGCTTCCGGCGTGCCCGCAGCCCACTCGATGCCCGCGTACACGTCCTCGGTGTTCTCGCGGAAGACCACCATGTCCACGCGCTCCGGGTGCTTCACGGGGCTCTCGATGCCGGGGAAGTACTTGATGGGCCGGATGCAGGCGTAAAGGTCGAACATCTGGCGCAGGGTCACGTTGAGGCTGCGGAAGCCCTTGCCCACGGGGGTGCCCAGGGGGCCCTTCATGGCCAGTTCCGCGCCCTTGAGCGCGTCCAGGGTGGCCTGCGGCAGGTTTTCGCCGGTTTCGCGCAGGGCCTTTTCGCCCGCGAGGAGTTCCTTCCACACCAGCTTCTTTTCGCCGCCGTAGGCCTTGGCCACTGCCGCGTCGAGCACCGGCCGCCCGGCCGCCCAGACCTCCGGCCCGATGCCGTCGCCTTCGATGAAATAGACAACCTTCTCCACCATGATGCCTCCCGAAGAAAATTCGCTGGACGGCGCGGCGAGATGGGCGCGGCCCGCGTGCCGAACCTGATAGCCGGGCTTCGGCCCTGTGGCAAGTGCCCGTGTCGGCTTGGGGCCCCTGGTTGACAATTGGCGGGACTGGAAGTAAGCACCCACCATGCACGAATGTGGAAGCAATACGCACAGCCTATGCTGGTGGCGCTGGTGGCAAATGGGATGAAGCCGCCGGCTTGACGGATGCATGACACAACACTTGGCCGCGGACTTCAGGACCGCGGCCTTTTTTTGTGCCACAGGCGCAAGGGGAAAAGGTCCGGCGCCGACGCGGCCGCATCACCCAGGAGGATCGACCATGGAGACCAGAATCAACCTTCCCCAGAGTGAGATGCCCAAGGCCTGGTACAACGCCCTGCCCGACCTGCCCACCCCGCTGGCCCCCCCACGCGACCCGGAGACCAAGGAAATCCTCACTCCGGACAAGCTGGAGCCCATTTTCGCCCGCGAGCTCATCAAGCAGGAAATGAGCTCCGAGCCGCTCATCGAAATTCCGGAGCCCGTGCAGGACATCTATCGCCTGTTCCGGCCCACGCCGCTGGTGCGCGCGCTGAAGCTGGAAAAGGCCATCGGCGCCAAGTGCCGCATCTACTACAAAAATGAGTCCGTTTCGCCTGCCGGTTCGCACAAGACCAACACCAGCGTGCCCCAGGTGTACTACAACAAGCTGGAAGGCGTGCGGCGGCTTTCCACCGAGACCGGCGCGGGCCAGTGGGGCACGGCGCTTTCCTTCGCGTGCAGCATGTTCGACATGAAGTGCACGGTGTACATGGTCAAGGTGAGCTACGAGCAGAAGCCCTACCGCAAGATCCTCATCAACAGCTACGGCGGGGAGATCTTCCCCTCGCCCTCGGATCGGACGAATTCCGGCCGCGCCATGCTGGCCAAGGATCCCGACTGCAAGGGCAGCTTGGGGCTGGCCATCAGCGAGGCCGTGGAGGACGCGGCCACCCACGACGACACCAGGTACACCCTGGGCAGCGTGCTGAACCACGTGCTGCTGCACCAGACCGTTGTGGGGCTTGAGACCGAGAAGCAGCTGGCCATGATCGGCGAGAAGCCGGACTACCTGGTGGGCTGCGTGGGGGGAGGGTCCAATTTCGGCGGCCTTGTGCTGCCGTTTCTGCCGCGCAAGCTGAAGGGCGAGGACATTACCTTTGTCGCCGCCGAGCCCAGGGCCTGCCCGAGCCTGACCCGTGGCAGCTTCCGCTACGACTACGGCGACATGGCGCGCCTGACCCCGCTGATGAAGATGCACACCCTGGGGCACGCCTTCATGCCCGCGCCCATTCACGCGGGGGGCCTGCGCTACCATGGGGAGGCCCCCATCATCTCGAATCTCATGGAGGAGGGGCTCGTCGATGCGCGCGCCTACTATCAGAACGATTGCTTCGAGGCCGCGCTGCTCTTCCTCAAAACCGAGGGCTTCCTGCCCGCGCCGGAGACCAGCCACGCCATCGCCAGCGCCATCGACGTGGCCAGGAACGCCAAGCCCGGCTCCTGCGTGGTGTTCCTGTACTCCGGGCACGGAATGCTCGATCTGGCCAGCTACGACGCCTATCTGCGCGGCAATCTGGAGAACTACGAACTGCCGCAGGAATGCATCGATCAGGCGCTGATGATGTGCCCCACTGTGGAGGGGTAGCCGACCGGACGGGAGGCGGCTGCGCACACGTTCAAAGGGGGGGGCTTTGCCCCCCCCTTTTTAGTTGCATCGTGGCCCGGTCCTTCTGTCGGTAGCTCAAAACCGAATCGGAACAGCCTGTTGCCAGCAAGACATCCCCTGTTCGATTCCTTGCGACCGGGGCTGGTCACCAAACCCTGTCAACAGGGAATTTTTGTTCATTTCCGGCCCAAAGAGGGCGTTTTTGTTTGCAGTATAAAGGACATGCTATGCTCCATTGAAAGACCAAAGGAGGTCAGATATGGAAACAGCAGGCCAGAGAAACTATATCACGACCTGTGTAAGCGCGGACGGCAGGCACGCAGCCGCTAGCATCAGCACCAAACCCGGGGCTGGCGGCGATGAGCAGCCCTTCAACACGGAAAACGGGCGCTACATGGCGTTTACGGTGGGCGCAGACGGCAGCATCTCCGGCGGAAACGAGGTGCGCGGAAAGGTGACGCCGCCGCAGAAGGACAAATACCCGCCGCCGTCCCCGGCACCCAAGGAGCCGCATTTGGTGTACAGCCAGAAGTCCGGGGAGCTGCGCAGCCCTGACGGGAATCTGATGGACAAGGGGCATTCCGGCTATGAGGACTACAGAGACAAGCCGGAGTTCGAGGACGAGAAGAACCGGGGCGTCATCCCGCGCGGGAACTACAAGGTCACGGAAGTGATTGAGGATACGAGCAAGGATGAACGCAGGAAGCGCATGGGCCAGCACATCCTGCGCCTGGAGCCAGCGGATGCGGAAACCCGGCAACGCCTCAAGGAGATGAACCGTGACGGATTCTGGATTCATAATGGAGAGTCGCCAAGGGCCTCGCAGGGCTGTATCCTCACGAAGGAAACAACGCGCAGGCGGATTCCCGTGGGCTCCATCCTGCGCGTCACGCTTTAGGCTTGTCCTGCCGCTGCTCTTCGCCAGCCTCCTCCTTGGCCTGCTGGCCGGGGAGGCTTTCGCGGAAAACAAGGGCATCGCCGTCACAGCGGAGGCCTTCCTGAGGGTCCAGAACCCGGACCGCAATATCCCGCCGCTGGGCAAGGAGGGTCCGCTGCCCAAGGACATCGACTCCCGGCATCTGACGGTGGGGCCTTTCGGCTCCACGGACGGACGCGGCGCTGGCGGGCTTTACATCCAGCCGGAAACCATGCGGGAAGATCGCATTCCTGGCCTCTTCGGCAAAATTCCGGTGTCGGAGCCCAGCCTGGAGGACATGCACGGGGTCGAGGGCTGGTGCTACACCGCCGCCACACCCAGCGACCGCACCGCAGTGCTTCTGCTCTATGGCGTGTATGGATTCGTGGACGCCATCGCCGTGGTCTCGGACGTGGCGTTCATTCGCCAGCCGAGCCTGTGCGCCCGCACTCCGCGCGTACATGCCGGGCTGGCCACGTTGAGCGGCATCAGGCTGGGCATGAGCCGCACACAGGTGCGGGCCATCCTGGGCAAACCCATGGCGGCGGATTCCTGGCGCGACGGCATCGAGAGCGTGAAGTGGGAGCCGCTCACCCCAGTGCTCAATCGCAAGCTGGGCTGGGAAGAAAACCGCGCGACCCACCGCACACGGCTGCAACAGGTTGTGGTCTGGTACGAAAAGAACACGGTCATCGGTTTTGAGGTGGAGGAGTTCAGCCAGGAAGGCCCGTCGCCGGAGTACATGGGCGTGAGCAACAAGACAAACAAGTAGGCGCTTCTCGTCATGAACTTGCTGGATTTTAGACGTTTTGAGTTTCCTACATAAGGGCGTCGGGGCCTAGCCCGCAGCGGCGGGTTCGGCCCCGGGCACCGGCGGCGGCGGCGTCTGGATGGCCCCGAATTTGGTAAGTAATTCAGCAAGCTTGGCCTTTACATTCTGCGTGGTGCGGGCCACCTGGGCAAGATCGATGACCACCAGGAAGTCGCGCCGTATGGGAGCGCTGTCCCACAGGACGCGCACGGCCGCCTGGAGCGGCTCCTCCATCTGCAGCACCTGCATCAGCGAAGCCAGTTGCTGCGCGGTGCGCGTCTTGAAGAGGAGCATGTCGGACCGGGTGGGGTCGGCCATCCAAATCTGGCTTTTGCGGATGCGCGTAAGCCCGCGCGCCGCCAGAGCCTCCACCGCCGGAACCGGGGAGCGCCGCATTGCGGCGGTCTTGATGGTGACCTTCGCGCCCTCGTCGCGCGCCATGTCGCGCAAAAGCCCCACGAAGGCGCTTTCCAGCAGGAAGAACAGCACGCGTTCCAGGGAATCAATGGAAAGGCCCTGGGCCAGGGCGCGCACGGCCTCCAGCTCGTCGGAGCGCAGCGCGCCCAGCGCGCCCAGGAACTGCTCGCGCGATTGGCTGAGGACCAGCACCGCGCCCAGGGCCACGGCCACGGCCTGCTCCAGCAAAAAGGGCAGGGGATGCTTTTCCTGCGGGGGCTGGCCCGCGGCGCGCGCCTGCATGGCCCGGAACAGGCTTTCGGCCACGGAATCCATGCACACGATGAGCGCCGCGCTTTCCAAATGCTCCAGAAGCATGTCGCCCGGCAGGAAGCCCAGGCCCTTGAGCAGGCAGGCCTGCACCACCTTGCGCACGGCCATGCGCTCCGGGGTGTGGGCGCTGGCCTGGGCGAAACCGGCCTGGATGCGCGTCCGCTCTATGCCGCCGGGGGTGTCGTGCAGGGTGGCCAGCACATCGTCGAAAAGATAGCGCAGCACCACCTGCTGGCCGTCCTTGGACAGATGGAAGCGGCTGTTCGCGGTAAGCTGCTCGTAGCCCTCGGACACGTGCCGGGCGATGAAGCGCTCCACGAACTCGCTCCAGAATCCCTGCCCGAATTCGTTGGCTTTGAGGATCTCGTTGAACTGCGAGAGGCCCGGCGCGCCGAAATGGCGCATGATGAGCTCCTCGAAGTTGTCGGTGGTAAGCCCCATGGCGAAGACCATGCCCTGCACGCTTTTGACCAGCAGCGACTCGGTGTTGCGTAACAGGGCGGTGGTTTGCTCCATGGCGGCCTGGTCGTCCGCGGCGGTTTCCTTGTCCAGGCGGTTCAGCAGCACCGGAAAGTTGCCCGCAAGCTTGCGCAGCACCGTGTCCGCCGGGTGGTCGGAGCGGCGGCACAGCAGATTGACGATGCCCTGCTGCTGGGTGGGCAGCATGGGATACTCGCTGATGCCCCCGCTGTTGACTTCGATGAAGGTCAGCAGAAGCTCGCGCTCCAGCACCTCGCGCAGGGCGTTTTTTTCTTTGAGCCGCCTCAAGGTGCCAATATAGGCGTCCAGTCTCGCCGACCATTGCGGTCGGCCCGCGCCCGGCGCGGGGAGCCCCTGGCCGGGGGGAGGCGCTTCGTGCGATTCGTCCACGTGTGCTCCTGGCGTGCTCGGAGGCGGGGGGCATCTCCGTTGGCGCTATTGATTATGAATACACTCTCCATTCGGCCTCTTTGGGCGAAAAATCAAGGGGCAGGGGCGTGTTTCCGCAGCGGGAAGCCCCCTGCCATGGCTTTGCATTTTCGCTCAATGCGGCTACAGTGAGAGCCGGAACAACAAAGGGGCGCAGATGCGTTTTGTCGATTTCATCCGGCAGCAAGGGTACAAGCGGTACACGGGAACGGTTTCGTCCTCGGTGTACGCGTATTTTCGTTGCGAAAATCCCGGCCGCGCCCAGTGGTGGTTCAAGCCCGGCAGTTTCCAGTGCGCCGGGTGCAAGGCCCAGTGCGAAACCGACAGCCCAGAGGGATTTCAAACCTTCTTGACCCAGGACGCCACCGATGCATGACCTGCGCCGCATGGCCGCGCGCCTTCTGGCCCCGGCTTTGGCCCTTGTCCTGGCCCTGCCCGCGCCTGCCCCCGCTGCGGACGACGGCATGAATCTGGCCTTGTGCACGCAGGTGCTTTCGCGCATGTTGTGCAAAAAACCGAGCGAGTTCGGATATGTGGGAAAGATCGAGCCCGGCGTCTACATCCTGAGCGTCTTTTACGCCTCCAAAAATTCCGAACTGCTTTGCGCCGTGACTCCCGACGGCCAAGTCATCGTGCAGGACCGCACCTGGCGGCCCATGCGCCGCGTGGTTCCCTACGCCCCGGACGCCGAGGGCCGCTGCCTTGTGGCCAACTACTCCTCGCCGGACTGCCCGGCCAAGGGGCCCATCAAGGTGTGCCCGCCCAAGACCCAGCTCGACGCCAAGGAGCAGGTCAAGGAGACCTTCTGGAATCGGCCCGTCCCCAAGATCCTTGAGGAGGAGTACAAGGCCATGAGCGGCCGCGAGCAGCAGAACGCCACGGCTGCCCAACCCCCGGTCGAGACCGGGGGGCAGGCGTCCCCGGCGCAATGAACGCAATGCCCCGCCCCACCTTGCGCACGGATTGGAAATCGGGGATACTGCACACATGAACCAGTCCGCGCCGGACAGCCCCGAAACATTCGCCAGCAAGGCCATCTTTGTGGCGCGGCAGCCCATTTTCGACGCCAAGGAAAAGGTTTGGGCCTACGAACTGCTGTTCCGCAAGAGCGGTCAGGCCAGCACCGCCGATGTGGCCGAGGACGACCTCGCCACGGCCTCGGTCATCGCCGATGGGTTCGCCCTGGCCTTCGGCGGCATGGATAAAAATCGCAAAGCCTTCATCAATTTTCCCCAGCGCCTGCTTCTGGACGACACGGTTTTTGCCCTGCCGCGCGAGATTTGTGTGGTGGAGGTGCTGGAGACCATCGTCCCCAGCCCGCAAATCATGGCTGCGTTGAGCAGGATCAAGCAGAGCGGGTACGTGCTCGCGCTGGATGACTATGTGGGCCAGCCCGGTTACGAGGACATCATCCGCCTGGCGGACATCGTGAAGGTGGACGTGCTGGGCATGACGCCGGAGCGCCTACGCCAGGTGAGCCTGGACCTGCGCCGCTACGGCTGCCGTCTGCTGGCCGAGAAGGTGGAGGACCGCGCCACCTACGAGCTGGCCAAGCAGCTTGGGTTCACGCTGTTCCAGGGCTTTTTCTTCAGCCGACCGGAGACCATGACCGGCAGCAAGGTGCCCACCCCGGTCATCGCCAAGATGCGCCTGCTGCGCGCCCTCTCCGGCGACGACTTCGACGTGCGCGAGCTGACTCGCATCATCTCCTCGGACCCGAGCGTCAGCTACCGCCTGCTCAATTTCATCAATTCGGCCGCGTTCTCCCTGCGGGCCAAGATCCAGTCCATCGGCCAGGCCCTTACGCTGCTGGGCAAGCAGCAGATCAAGCAGTGGTTCCTGGCCGTCATCATCTCCGACTTCGACTCCTCCGCAAAAGTGCAGGAGGCCGCCTACACCTCCCTGCAGCGCGCCCGCTACCTGCAACGCCTGGGCGAACTGCTGCGCGCGCGCGAGTTCCCGGCCGACACGCTGTTTTTGCTGGGGCTGTTCTCCAAGCTCGATGTGCTGCTGGCCCAGCCCATGGACAAGCTGCTGCAGACCATCCCTCTTGAACGAGACGTGGAGGACGCGCTTTTGTCCCGACCCTCCCCCTACTGGGCCTGGCTTTCCCTGGTGGAGGACATCGAGCTGGGCAACTGGGAGGATGTGTTTCGTTTTCTCGACACTCGCGGGCTGGATCAAGCCGCCTCGGCCTCCTGTTACGCCGAAGCCATCGGCTGGACTCAGACCTTGCTGCGCATGAAGGGGGCTTCCTGATGTCTGCGTTTGCGCGTTGCGTGGCGTTGGCCTGCGTGTTTCTGTTGTTTGGGGCTCTGCCCGGCATGGCGCAGGAGGCCCCGCCCCACGAGGGAGAGGGCCAGCGTCGCGCTGCTCCCGCCGTCAAAGCAGCCGAGGGCAGACCCGCTGTTCGAAAGGCGCCCGTGGTCAGGCCGGTTCAGGCAAAGCCCGCCGCCACGGCGGCCGGTTCCCGGAAGCAGCCCGCAGGAAAGTCGGCGGCACGGCCCGAGGGCAAGCGCCCTTTGCGCTCCGTGGACCGGAATCACGATGGCCGCGTGAGTCGAGAGGAGTACCTGGCGGGCTCCAAAAAGCGCTTCGCCAAGGCCGACGCCAACCGCGACGGGGTCATTTCTGCGCAGGAGGCGAGGGCCGCAAAAGCCAAGCTGGAAGAAAAGCGCGCCGCCCGGGACGCCCGGCGCAAGGCGCAGGGCAAGGCCGTGAAGCCGCAGGCCAAAGGCAAGCGCCCGGCCCGGCCGTACCTGTCCGCCCTGGACAAGAACAAGGACGGCAAGGTGAGCCAGAAGGAGTATCTGGCCCGGCGCGAGAAGCAGTTCGTCGAAAAGGACCTGAACCGCGATGGGGTTATTTCCAGGGAGGAAGCCCGGCAGGCGGTGCAGCGCGCCAAGGAGCGTCGGGAGGAGAAGAAGGCCCAGGCCAAGGCCCGGCGTCTGCGCAGGGCCGAGGAAGCCAGAAAGCGCGCCGAGGCCGCAGGCTTGAGTTCGCCCGGCCCGGAGCTTGTGGGCACGGCCACGCCGCCTCCGCCGCCGCGCCCCGGTCAGGCTGATTCCCCGGAGCGTCCCGAGCGGCAGGACGGCATCGCCCCCATGGATCTGCCCCTCACGCCCATCGCCCCCGGCCTGCCCGCCACGGCGGAGCCCGCCACCTAGGCGAGGAGCGTTTCGTTCATGGCAATCTAGGGAAGCTTGGAGGCGGCAGCGCCCCGTTCCTGCTCCGGCCGCCTCAGACGCGCAGGCGCACGGTGTACGTCTGTTCCCCGCGTCGTACGCTCAAGAGCAACTGGTTGTGCATCTGATAGCGGTAGAAGGCCGCCAGCAGGTCGGCTTCGGTGGTGGTGCCGCGGCTGCCCACCCGCAGAATGACGTCGCCCGGCTTGAGGCCCAAGCGCGCTGCCGGGCCGTTCGGTCGCACGGTTCCCACGGTCACGCCTGGCTCGGCCAGGGCGGCCGCCCCACCAAGCACCGGGGCCGGGCTGGCGATGCCGGGCTTTTCCGCCGTGCGCGGGCTGAGGCCCCAGCGCCAGGCCATGAGTCCGAGCCCGGCCTGCCGATCCAGGACCTGGGGCCGCATCCGCGCCTGGAACTGCCGGTCGGCGCGGCTCAGGAGCACGTCCAGGGGTTCCCCTTTTGGGCGGCCCAACAGCAGGGCCAGGAACTGGGCCTTGTTGCGCACCTTTTGCCCGGCCAGGGCCAGCAGCGCATCGCCGGGCAGAATGCCCGCCTTCTCCGCCGGGGTGCCGGGAAATACGTCCGTGACAATCATGCCGCCGGGCCGGGGCAGGGCATAATACGCCGCTTGGTCCGGGCCCATGTCCTCCCCCAGTAGGCCCAGCCAGATGTGCGCCACCCGGCCCGTGGCGATGAGCTCGTCCAGCACGTCGCGCGCCTTGTTGATGGGGATGGCGAAGCCCAGGCCGCCGCCCTTGGCGAACACGGCGGCGTTGATGCCCACCACCTCGCCCAGGAGGTTCAGCAGCGGCCCGCCGGAGTTCCCGGGGTTTATGGCCGCGTCGGTCTGGATGAGTCCGGCGATGGTCTGCTGCCCGGTGCTGACGCTGCGCTCCAGAGCAGAGACCACGCCCGTGGTCACCGTGTGCGAGAGCCCGTACGGGTTGCCGATGGCCACCACGGTTTCGCCGGGCATGAGGCTGGCGGAGTCGCCCATGCGGGCCTGGGGCAGGGGCGGCGCGCCGGGCTCCAGCTCCAGGCGCAGCACGGCCAGGTCCATGTCCTGATCCGCCCCCTGCAGCGCGGCGGAATACTCGCGGCCGTCCTGCAGTCGCGCGGTGATGCTGGTGGCCCCGGCGATGACGTGGGCGTTGGTGAGCACAAAGCCTTTGGCGCCATCGATGACGACCCCGGAGCCGAGGTTGCGTGCGGTTTTTGCCTTGGGGGCCTGGGACGCGGCCTCGCCGAAGAAGCGTTGCAGCAGCGATTCCGCCTCGAAGGGCGGTCTGGTCTGCCTGGCGCTGACGATGCTGACCACGGCCGGGCTGGCCTGGCGCACCACGCGCACCACCGGGGTCAGGCGCGGGTCGTCCTGGGAGGGCTGCGGGGCCTGGTCAGCAGAAAATGCCGGGGCCTGCTGGGCCGCGGCCGGGCAGGGCGCAAGGCAGGCCAGGGCAAGGCCCGCGGCGCACAGGCTCCGCCAGGCGCCCACGGCTAGCCCCTGCGCCGGGCCATTTCCCGCAGCCGCGCAATGCGCTCCGGGATGGGCGGATGGGTGCTGAAGAGGTTGGCCATGTCCGCCCCGGTGAAGGGGTTGACGATGAACAGGTTCTCGGCCACGGGGCTGCCATTGAGCGGAATCTGGCGCGAGGCCGCGTCCAGCCGGCCCAGGGCGTTGGCCAGGTCCAGCGGGCGGCCGGAAATGGCTGCTCCGGTCTCGTCGGCCAGATACTCGCGCGAGCGGGAGATGGCCATCTGGATGAGCATGGCCGCGATGGGCGCGATGATGGCCAGGGCGATTGCGGACAGGCCGCTTGCGCCGCCCTCGTCGTCATCGCGTCTGCCCAAGCCGAAAATGGCCCCCCATTGGAGCATGTGGGCGATGCTCATGATGGCTGCTCCCAGCACCGCCGCCACGCTTTGGATGAGGATGTCGCGGTTCTTGATGTGCGCCAGCTCGTGGGCCAGCACGCCGCGCAGTTCCTCGGGCGAGAGGATCTGCATGATGCCCTGGGTCACGGCCACCACGGCGTTTTCCGGGTTCCTGCCCGTGGCGAAGGCGTTGGGCGCGTCCTGGGGGATGAGGCAGATGCGCGGCTTGGGGATGCCCGCGTTGCGGGAGAGCTCCTCCACCATGGCGTGCAGCCAGGGGCCGTCGGCAGGAGAGAGTTCCTGCGCCTTGTACATGGAGAGGACGATCTTGTCCGACCACCAGTAGCTGGCGAAGTTCATGACCAGGGCCAGCCCCAGGGCGATGACCAGTCCAGCGCGGCCGCCCATGGCCTGGCCGAGGAAGAGGATCAGGGCCGTGAGCAGGCCCAGGAGCAGAATGGTCTTGATCTGGCTTGTCATGGGGGTCCTCCGGGTTTGCCGTGAAAGAGTAAAACCTCGGGCCTCCAAGTCAATACGGGCTTATTTGCCGCCGCTCCCGGCCAGCAGGGCCTCGCGGGTGGGGTAGCGGCCGCAGGCGAAGCGGGGTGCCTCCGGGCAGTAGCCCAGGGATTCGCACTTGGCCCCGGCAGTGGTGAAGATGGCGGGCAGTTCGGCCTTGCACAGGGCCAGCATGGCCTGCGCCAGGGCGCGCACCTCCCACTGGGCGCGCATACAGCAGCGCAGATTGAAGAAATGCAGCAGCGCCCGGCAATTCATGCTGATGACCATGCGCGTTTCCGCCGCCTGGGGCAGCACGAAGCGGGCGTCTTCCTTGGCTTTCTCCTTGCGGCCGTGGGCCTCCAGAATGTCCTTCAGGTCGCGGTAGGCATGGCCCACCTCGGCCATGAAGGCCTCGAAGCGTTCCCGCGCCTCCGGAATTTTGGCGATGGCCGGGGGCAGCACGTAGTCCATGTTCGAGGCGTCCACGTAGCGCTGGCTTTGTTGTGAATACGAGGCGATGCGGTGGCGCACGATCTGGTGCGAGCAGGCCCGCGAGATGCCCGCCACGGCGAAGGTGAAGCTGGCGTGCTCCACGGGGCTGTCGTGTCCGCTCTCCAGCACCTTGCGCACAAAATCCGCCTGAACCTCGCGTTCCACCTCTCCGTTAACGAGCCGGGGCCACATGTCGGCCACGAAGCCTGCGTGGTAGCATTGGCGGAAGGCCGCGTAGATCAGGGACAGGGCGTTCGGCGTCACGGCGAGCAGTTCGACGGAAAGCTGTGTGGCGGGCATGGGCGGCTCCGGTGCGTGCAAGAATGTGGGGCGGGCGGTGCGCTACAGACGCACGCGCTCCAAGGCCTCGGCCTGGACCTGCCCAAGCGGGCCGTCGGCCATGACGAGCAGGTGCAGGGTCTGCATGAACCACGGTTCGTAGGCGCTGCGCTGGCGTCCCAGGCGCTCGCGCAGGGCGGGCTCCTCCTGGGGCGCGGCGGCCAGGCGCGCGGCGATGGCCTCCACCCCGGCCATGAGATACAGCACGCGGCCGGTCTGGTTCAGGCGCGTGCGCAGCTCCTCCAGGCCGAGGAGCTTGTGCGGCACCTCCACCACGGCGGGGCCTTGGGCGAGAATGGCGTCCAGGGCCGCCTCCGCGCCGTCAAGCGGCAGGGCGTGCGCCGGGCGGTCCAGTTCCTTTGCCAGGTGCGCGACAACCGCGCTTTTGCCGCTGCCCGTGAGTCCGATGACATAGAGGATGTCCTGGCCGGGCATGGCCGGGCGCGAGGCCTGGATGTCCTGGCGGATGACCGTGGTCTTGTCCGCGTCTTCGACGTGGAATTCCTTGCGGATGAATTGCGTCACGACCTTCTCCCTGGGCTTGGGCGTTGGGGCGGACCGGGGCGGGTTGCCGCGGCCGCACGGGCAGGGTATAGCCCAGGTGTCGCGGCCAGACAAGCCGGGCTATCCTGGCGGCGGCCTGGAAGCGGTCCGTCCGCCGGTCGGCGCGGGGAGGAACATGCCCAAGGAGATCGTGCACTGGATGGTGGCCCGGCGCGCCGGGGAACTGCTGGCCGACGGCCCCTTTGCGCCCGCGCTGTCACGCTGCCCGAACGGGCTGCTGTTCGGGGCGGTCTGGCACGATATTCTTTTCTACCTGCGCGGCCAGCACCCGGCTGGCCTGAAGGCCTTGCCGCACCGCCTGCACGGCTCCCATGGCGAGGACAGCTTCGAGATTCTGCGCCTGCAGGCCGCACATCTGCACGAGAAGCGCAGCCAGCCCTTGCCCACGGCCATGTTCGTGGGCTTGGCCTCGCACATCTTCGCCGATGCCACGCTGCATCCGCTGGTCTATTTTCTCACCGGCAATTACTACGACCCGGACGAGCGCAGGCGCACGGCCGCCGTGCGCAGGCACCGCGCATTGGAGAGCCTGCTGGACATGGTCGCGGCGGGCGGGCCGGAGGCGGTGGAGGGACAGTCGCTGCGGGCGCTGGCGAACGGACTGGAGGGGCCGCTGGCCCTGGCTGTGCCGCCGGGAGCCCTGGCGGCCCTGGCCGGTTGCGCGCCAGCCGAGGCGCAACAGGGCCTCATGGACGCGCTGGACACCTACTGCCTGATGCAGGCGCTGTGCAGAATGCCCACCCTGGCCCGGCTTGCGCACGAGCTTTCGGGGATTCTGCCGGACAGCCTGCGCGAGATCGCCGCGCTGTTTTATGCGCCGCAATTGCATGAGCAGCGCGCAGCGGTGAAAGGCCGCCTGGAATGGCGCAACCCGGTCACGGGCGAAGTCGCCACCGGGACGTTGGCCGGGCTCATGGAGCACGCCGCGCGGCGCACGGCGCAATTCTGCACCGCCCAGGCGGAAAGCCTCATGGCTCACGGCCAGCTTGCGGGCCAGGAGCCCGGACCCTCGCTGGACATGGGGCTGCCGGGCGTTTCCGTCTCCCAGGCCCGGTTCTTCGCCTCTGTTCCCTCGCCCCGCGATTGATTCTCTCCTTGCCTTCCCACCCGTTCCCCATTACCGCCGCCTCCCCCACAAAAATGGGGTTTCGGCAAAAAAAAATGGGGAAGCTCCTAAAGAAATCCTCCGGCGCTCCGATGAAGGAGTCGTAACAACAATCGGATTGGTCCGGCGGGCGATGTCGCCAGTGCCAGGGCCACCGAATGGCAAGGACGCCAAAAAACTTTCAAGGAGGAAATCTCATGTCGGGTCTCTTCATCAACCACAATTTGATGGCCGCCACTGTCGCCCGCAATCTCCAGTCCTCGTACGGTTCGCTGTCCACGTCCACCGAGCGCCTGTCTTCGGGTCTGCGCATCAACAGCGCCGCAGACGACGCCGCTGGTCTGGCCATTCGCGAAATCATGCGCGCGGAGATCTCGTCGTTGAACCAGGGCGTGCGCAACGCCAACGACGCCATCTCCATGATTCAGACCGCCGACGGCGCGCTGGGCGTCATCGACGAGAAGCTCATCCGCATGAAGGAACTGGCCATGCAGGCCTCCACCGGCACCTACAGCTCGGATCAACGCCTCATCATCGACTCCGAGTACCAGGCCATGGCGTCGGAAATCACCCGTATCGCCAACTCCACCGACTTCAACGGCATCCACCTGTTGAACGGCAACCTCTCCGGCGAGAACTCCGCCCACAACGGCAACGGCCTCACCAGCACCGGCCCGGTGAAGGTCCACTTCGGCTCCGGCAACGACTCCGCTGAGGACTACTACTACGTGTCCATCAACAGCGCCACCGCCTCCGCCATGGGCATTGGCCTTGGCGCGGCAGAGGGCAGCGGCGGCCGCACCATCTCCACCCAGGCCCTGGCCCAGGCTTCCCTGGCCGCCCTGGACAAGGCCATCATCTCCAAGGACAAGATCCGCGCCAACCTGGGCGCGCTCCAGAACCGTCTGGAGAACACCATCACCAACCTGTCCATCCAGGCGGAGAACACCCAGGCCTCCGAGGCCCAGATCTCCGACGTGGACGTGGCCACGGAGATGACCGAGTTCACCCGCCAGCAGATCAAGGTGCAGTCTGCGGTGGCCATGCTCTCGCAGGCCAACAGCCTCGGCAAGCTGGCCATGCAGCTCATCGGCGGCTAGTAGACAGCGCAGCAGGCGCGGGCAGCCCCGCCACAGCGCACGGATGACTCGACGGGCCGCCGCAAGGCGGCCCGTCTCATTGTGGCACCAGGATTGCACGAGGACGGTGGAGAACACAAATCCGGCACGTTTTTCCCGATCCAAGGGGGCAAGTCCGTGACCACTTCCACCAGCACAACAAGCGCCACCACGTCCTTCACCTCAGGCAGCATCAACGTCACCGGCCTGGGTAACGGGACGGACTTCAGCACCCTCATCGATGGGCTCATCGAGGCGGAAAGCGCCACCCTCAAGAAGTTCGAGAGCTGGAAGACCACCTGGGAATACAAGGTCCAGGGTTTTCAGTACCTGAACACCAAGCTGCTGTCCCTCAAGACCACCCTCGGCAACATGGACACCCTGGACGAGTTTTTCACCAAGTCCGTGACGAGCACCTCGGACACGGCTGTTTCCGCAACAGCCACCTCGGACGCCGTGGTGGGCGCGCACAGCGTCATCGTGGGCCAACTGGCCCAGAACGACATCCTCACCACCTCCTCCGGCGTCAGCTCGCTCACCAGCGTGGTGACCACCTCCAACACCAGCCTTACCTTCAGCTACGCCGGGAAAAGCTATACCATCAGCGACATTGGGGCTGGCAGCACACTGACCACCTTGGTGAACTTCATCAACAACAACGCTGCCACCAAGGACAAGGTGCGGGCCACCACCATCTACGACGGCACCAGCTACCACTTGCAACTCTATGGCATGGACCAGGGCGCGGGGAACCAGATCGTCGTCTCCAACGCCGGTTCGCTGGTGTTCGGTTCGTCCTCCTTCGTCAACACCCAGGAGGCGCAAAGTTCCCTCATCAAGGTGGACGGCTTTCCCGTGGGCAGTGGGAACTGGATTTCCCGGGACTCGAATTCCGTGGAGGACGTGATTCCCGGTGTTTCGCTCACGCTCAAGCAGGCCAACTCCAACGCCAGCATCACCATTGGCGTCACCACCGACACCGACGCCATCAAGGAGAACGTCGAGACGTTCATCGCCGCAGTGAACGAGGTGCGCGGCATCCTCCAGACGCTGACCAAAGTCAGCGACAGTTCAGGCACCGCAACGGGATCGCTCTTGACCGGCAACTACGGCGTGCAGCTCATCGGTTCCCAGCTCAAGGACGTCATCACTGACCTGGGGTTGGGCTTCACCTTGTACGATGGCAAAGCAAAGACGGGAGATTTGTACTCCGCCCTTTCGCAGATTGGCATCACCACCGACGCGGACGAATCCTCCAGCACCTACGGGATGCTCATTCTTGACGAGGACGCCCTGGACGAGGCCCTTGCCGAAGACCCCAACGGCGTGGCCGAGCTGTTCGCGGCCGATTACCAGGGCGAGAGCCAGTCCGGAGATTTTTCGTATTTGAGCCGCATCAACGGCAAGACCAAGGCCGGAAGCTACAAGGTGGAGATCACCACCGGCGCGGACGGCAAAATCACCAGCGCCACCATCGACGGCAAGCCCGCGGGCGTGGACGGGTACAGGGTGACGGCGCTTAGCGGCGCTGCCTCGGGCTTGGTGGTGCAGCTGGACAACCACACGGCCAGCTCGACCTTTTCCGGCACTGTGGAGCTGAAGCTCGGCAAGGCCGGGGAAATGTCGGAAAAGCTCGCCGAGCTCACCAACACCACCAGCGGCCCGCTGGCCATTCTGGAGGAGAACTATGGCGAGATCATGGACAGCATCGACGACAAGATCGCCAGAGAGGAAAAGCGCCTGGCGACCATGAAGTCCCGGCTCAAGGACCAGTACGCCAGGCTTGACGCGCTGTTGAACACGCTGACCAACACGCAGAGCCAGCTCACCAGCCTTATTGAACAGCTCTCCAGCTAGGAGGGCGGCGGAGACACAATGCTTAAGGCAGCCAAGGCCTATCTCGCCACACAGGTGTCGACCTCTTCCCAGGGCGACCTGCTCATCATGCTGTACGACACGGCCGTGAAGCAGTTGCGGCAGGCCATAGAGAAGATGCGCGCGGGCGATGTCGCCGGCAAGGGCGTGCTCATCTCCAAGGCCATCAACATCATCAGCGAGCTGCAGGAAAGCCTGAACAAGGAGCGTGGGGGCGACATCTCCAAAAATCTGTTCCAGCTGTACTTCTTTTGCAACGCCAGGCTGCTTAAGGCCAACCTCAAGATGGACCAGCAGATGGTGGAGGAGGTCATCGGCATCCTCACCGGCTTGCGGCAGGCCTTTGCGCAGATCATCCCAACGGCCGCCACGGGCGTGGCGGCGGTAACGCAGGCCACGGACACCCAACCTGTCGCGGAGGAGCCGACCAAGCCCCTTGCCGCGGCGTCCGCATCGCCGGAGCCGGTCGTCTCGAAAGCTGCCGCGCCTGAACCGGTCACGCCGGAACCGGATGCGTCAGACGATTCACAGCAGGTTTCGCCTGCGCAGGAGAACGCTTCCCCTGCGGCGGCGCGCCCCGTGAGCACGCTGCGCCTGCGCGCGGCCAACGCCTACGCCACCACACGCTGACCTGGCAGGGGCCAGTACGCGAAAAAGCCCCCCGGACCTGCTTGGGTCCGGGGGGCTTTTTCGCGTCAGCGCCCTACAGGGCGATGATCAGCGGGACCACCACGGGGTCGCGCTCCAGCACGCGGCGGAAGAAGCGCCTGAGCGCCCCGCGAACGCGCTCCTTCAGGCGTTTGAGGTTGGCGGTGCCCATCTCCTCCACCTCTTCCAGCACCACGCACTTGGCGTCTTCCAGCAGGTGGGCGTACTGCTGCTCGAAGATGAAGCCCTTGGATACGATGTCCGGGCCGAGGGTGATCTCGCCGGTGTCCTGGTCCACCACCAGAAGCAGCACCACCATGCCCTCGCCCGCCAGGAGCTGGCGCTCCTTCAACACGCTTTGGCCCACGTCGCCCACGCCCTTGCCGTCCACCAGGATGCGTTCTGCGGGCACGGCCTCCTCCAGGCGCACGCCCCCCTGGCCCAGCAGGGTGATGGGCTGGCCGTCCTCCAGCACGAAGGCGCGTTCCGGGGCCACGCCGCACTCCACGGCCAGGCGCGAGTGCTTCACCAGATGGCGGTATTCGCCATGCACGGGCACAAAGAACTTGGGCCGCACGGTCTCCAGCATGATGCGCAGCTCCTCGCGGTGGGCGTGGCCGCTGGCGTGGATGGCCTGGACCTTTTCGTACAGCACCTCGGCCCCCAGCTTGTAGAGCCGGTTGATGACCTTGGTGATGGCCAGCACGTTGCCGGGGATGAACCGCGAGGACAAAAGCACCAGGTCGCCTTTCTTGATGCGCACGCTCCTGTGCTCGTCCAGGGACATGCGCGAGAGCGAAGCCAAGGGCTCGCCCTGGCTGCCGGTGACCACAAGCACCACTTCCTCGTCCTTCAGGCCGCCGATCTCCTCCACCTCCACGGGCGTGCCGCCGGGGATGCGCAGGTAGCCCAGGTCGCGGGCAAGCTCGATGTTGCGCGAGAGGCTGCGGCCGCTGATGGCGACCCTGCGGCCGCAGGCGGCGGCGAGGTCGTAGATTTCCTGCAGGCGCTGGATGTGGCTGGAAAAGAGCGTGACGATGATGCGGCCGCGCGCGCGGTCGAACACCTCGCGCAAGCTGGCCTTGATTTCGCGCTCGGTGAGGGCGAAGCCGTCGCGCTCCACATTGGTGGAGTCGCTCATGAGCAGGGTGACGCCCGGCTCGGAGAAGCGGCGGATGCCCTCCAGGTCGGTGGCGTGCCCGTCCAGGGGGTTGCGGTCGATCTTGAAGTCGCCCGTGTGCAGGACGCGGCCGAGGGGGGTCTCGATGCCGAGCGCATGGCCCTTGATGATGGAGTGGCACACGGGGAAGAAATTGAAGGTGAAGGGGCCGATTTCCACGCGGTCGCCGTCCTTCACCGGCCGCAGGTCGGCCTCGATGCCGCGTTCGTAGAGCTTGGCGGCAACCAGGGCCAGGGTGAAGTCCGAGCCGTACACGGGCACGTCCACATGGGGCAAAAGCCACGGCAGCGCGCCGATGTGGTCCTCGTGCCCGTGGGTGAGCACGACGGCCTTGATTCTGTCGCGCTGTTCCAGAATGTGCTCGAAACGGGGGATCACCACGTCCACGCCGAAGAGGTAGTCCTCGGGGAACATGAGCCCGCAGTCGATGAGCACCGTGGCGTCGTGGGTGCGCAGGGCCATGCAGTTAAGCCCGATCTCGCCCAGCCCGCCCAGGGGATGGATGGTCAGTTCGCCAGGGGCGGTGGTCATGTCAGCTCCTCAAGAGTTCCTGATAGGCCGCGTTCATCAGGGCGTACATGTCGTCCTTGAAGCGTTCGCGTTCCTTCAGGGTGTATTTGGAGGTGTCCACCGGGGGCAGCGCGCGCAAGCGAATGCGCTGGTCCGGGTTGAAGAGCATGGACTTCTTGGGCAAAAGCTTGCCCGTGCCCTCCATGATCAGCGGGGCCACGGGCAGGCCGCACTTGAGGGCCAGCACCATGCCGCCCACCTTGAAGTCCATGAGCTTGGAGAGGTCGGGGTTTCTCGTGCCTTCCGGGAATATGAGCGGGGAGATGCCGCTCTTGGCGCTGGCCACGGCATCGTCCAGGCTCTTCATGGCCGCGCGGCGGTTTTCGCGGTTCAGCGAAATGTGCCCGGCGTTGCCCAGCGCCTTGCCGTAGATGGGAATGCGGAAGAGGCTTTCCTTGGCCACGAAGCGCATGTGGTAGTTCCACAGCGCGTCGAAGAGGATGGGGATGTCGAAAAGGCTTTGGTGGTTGCAGAAGAAGACATAGTGGCCCTTGGGGTCCAGGGCGGAGAGGTCCACGTCCACCTTGATGCCCGCCATGCGCAGCATGGCCCGGCCGTACACCTTGCCGAAGTGGTCCTTCTCGTCCAGGGTCGCCTTTTCCTGGTCGAGCATGAGCTGGCGCACGCTGTAGTAAACGGTTGCCGGAACTAGGCTGATGAAGAAGCGCAGCACTCGGTACATTGTTCGTCCCTGTTAGAAAAACGTTCCCCTGTCCCTACGTGAAACGCCCCCTGGGCACAAGCGCGGTGCTGCGCGCAGGCCTCGCCGGGCAGCCCCCGCCGGGCAGGCGCGAGCCGAAAAAAGGGCGGCGGAGCGCATGGCCCCGCCGCCCGTCAACGGCTGAACAGTTCTGGCGGCGGCCCCTATTCCTCTTCCGCGGCCTCGCGCTTGTTCTCTTCAATGACCTTGGCCGCGATGGGCGGCGGGCATTCCTCGTAGTGGGAGAACTCCATGGTGAAGGTGCCTTGGCCCGCGGTCATGGAGCGCAGGTCCGGGGCGTATTTGAGCACCTCGCTCATGGGCACGTGGGCCTTGATCTCGGTGACGCCCGCCTGGGATTCGCTGCCCAGCACCTTGCCCCTGCGGCTGGACAAGTCGCCGATGACATCGCCCATGTAGGCGTCGGGCACGGCGACCGTGACGGTCATGATGGGTTCGAGCAGGATCATCTTGGCCTTCTCGCAGGCTTTCTTGAAGGCGAGCGAACCCGCGATCTTGAAGGCCATTTCCGAGGAGTCCACGTTGTGGAAGCTGCCGTCGTACAGGGTGACCTTGAAGTCGATGACCGGGAAGCCTGCAAGCACGCCGCGCGCGGCGGATTCCTGCACGCCCTTGTCCACGGCCGGAATGTACTGCCGGGGAATGGAGCCGCCCACGATGGCGTCCACGAATGCATAGCCGGCGCCCTTGGGCTGGGGCTCCAGGTGAATCCAGCAGTCGCCGAACTGGCCGCGTCCGCCGGTCTGCTTCTTGTGGCGGCCCTGGATCTCCTTGGCAGCGGTCTTGAAGGTTTCGCGGTAGGGCACCTTGGGGGTTTTGAGGATGATGTCCACCTTGTAGCGGCGCTTGGCCTTCTCCACGCTGATCTCGATATGGTTCTGGCCCATGCCGGAGAGCAGGGTGTCGGCGGTCTCCTCGTCGCGCCCAAGCTTCAGGGTCACGTCCTCGTCCAGGAGCTTGGCCATGGCCTGGTACACCTTGTCCTCGTCGCCCTTTTCCTTGGGGGCCAGGGCGTAGGTGATGAGGGTGGGCGCCAGGCCGGGCTTTTTGAGCACAAAGGGGGCCTTGTCCGAGGAGAGGCTGTCGCCGGTCTTGGTGTCCTTCAGCTTGGCCAGGGTGACGATGGCGCCGGGGCCTAGCGGCGTTTTGCAAGGCGCGTTCTCCTTGCCGGTGGTCAAGAGCAGCTGGCCCATGCGTTCCTGCTGGCCCGTGCGGGAGTTGACCAGGGTAAGGTCGCCGGTGAGCGTGCCGGAAAAAACGCGCATCACCGTGAGCTGCCCGGCGAAGGGGTCGGCCAGGGTCTTGAACACGAAGCCCGCCACCGGGGCGGCCTCGATGCTCTCGCGCACGGAGCCGTCCTCGCCCTCGAAGGGGGCGTGGTCCAGGGGCGAGGGCAGCAGGGCCTGGATGGCGTCGAGGAGCTGCGGCCCGCCCATGTTCAGCAGTGCAGAGCCGATGACCACGGGCACAAGCTCGCCCGTTTTGACGCCCGCCACCAGCGCGCCCTTGAGCTCGTCCGGGGAGAGTTCGCCCGCGTCCAGGTACTTTTCCATGAGCGCTTCGTCGCTTTCGGCGATATTCTCGATCATGGTCTCGCGCAGGGGGGTGGAGAGGCCCGCGACATCGGCGGGCGTTGCTTCGGTTTTGGCGCCGCCCTTGCCGTCGAAGACGAGGGCCGTGTCCTCCAGCAGGTCCACCACGCCTTTGAATTGCTCCCTTTCGCCGATTGGGTAGTGCAGGAGCACGGGCTTGATGCCAAGGCTGTCCTTGAGCGAGGTGAACGCGGCCTGGAAATCGGCGCGGTCGCGGTCCATTTTGTTGATGAACACGATGGCCGGGAGCCCGGCCTTTTTGACTTCGCTCCAGGCCTTGCGGGTGAGCGGCTTCACGCCGTCAACCGCGTCGATGACGAAGATCACGGCATCGGCAGCGGCCAGGGTGTAGGGCAGGTCGCCGTTGAAGTTGTTGTCGCCCGGAGTATCGATGAGGAAGTGCTGGTTCTTGTTCCACTTGAAATTGGCGAAACTCGGCTGAATGGAGCCCCGGCGCTTGATTTCCTCGGGTTCGAAATCAAGAGCGGTGGTGCCGTCCTCGATTTTTCCCAGGCGGTTGACGGCGCCGGCGTTGAACAGAAGCATTTCGGCGACAGAGGTTTTGCCGCTGCCGCCATGACCCACCAAAGCATACGTCCGTTGAGACCTGAGCGCTTCCGACATCCCATACTCCGTGTATCGAGTTTATCCGCCGAAACCCTGGTCCGGCGGGAAAAGACGAACCCACCTGGAATTATCTATGCTTAGATGTATAGGGAGGAGGAAGCGAGAATGTCAAGGGCGCGCGGAAAATGGATTTCGGTTGCGTGCTGGCTCGGCTTTGCCTCTGCGCAGGGGCGAGGTGGTTACGTGCGACCGGAGCAGGGGGGCTTGGGGAATGCCCTGGCGGAGCGCCAGCGCGGCGCGGGCTCGTCGCCGAAGAGCGTAAGCTGGCGTGGTTGGGCGGCCTCCTCGTCCAGCAGCTCCGCTTCGGAGATGATGCCGCCTTCGGGGAGGATGTGCGCCAGGCCTATGCCCTTTTCGCGCAGCACCCGGCCCACAAGCCTTCGGCGGTGGCATTCTCGCGGATGTTCCTCCACGCAGGCCAGCGCCAGTTGCCTGCCCTGGCGCAGCTCGTGCACCACGCGCTCGATTCCCAGATCGAATTCCGGCTGTGCGGCCACGCGGTCATACAGCACATGGCCGTGCCGGTCGTAGCAGTCGGGATCGCCGGGCAGGCCGCAGAGCTCCCGGCCCAGGTAGAGATAGTCCAAACCGTGGGACCGGGTCTGTGTGGCGATGGATTCCTGCGCGAATTGGGGGACATGGGACAAAAACGCGGGCGGCCGCACATCGGCCAGGACAGTGATGCCGTATGCGCGCAGGTTGTTCAGAAAGCGCTGCACGGGCATGTCCGCATAGCCTATGGTGAACACGGCGAGGGATCCGGCCAGGGCGTCGGGGGGCATGGGGTTTTGGCCTCCTGGTCCAGTCTGTATGCAACTGTTCTGTATGCGTCAAGCGAACCAGGCCGAAGCAGGAACCGGCACCGGCCTCGGCCACTTGCGGCATGGACCGGGCGCATGTATCATCATCGCGCTCCAGGATGCGCCAACCAAGCCAAGGAGAACCGGCCATGCCCATGAAGGACTATCAGGATGCGCTGACCCGGCTGCAGAAAGCACTGGCCGCAGGCTACCGGGACGCGCCGCAGGTCATCAACCAGCCGGGGCAGTCGCTCATGTGTAAGGTGGACCCGGACAACTATCTGGCCCTTGAGCCCGTGTTCACCGAGATACTTGCCCGCTGGGCGGTGTCCTTTCCGCAGGGCGTGCTGGAGACGTTGGTGCATACCGGCAACCTGGTGTTCTGCAAGCCGCTCGGCACCCACGTCATTCCCCTTACGGTAAGCTGGGGCGGCAACGATTACGAGGTCCAGGCGGCCTTCCTTCCGGCCGGGTTCGTGGACCGGGCGCTCAAGCTCTACGCCGGGGTCCAGGATCCCCTGCCGGTTTCCGAGCTGCGCATCCGCGCGGACCAGCGCCCCGCGGTGGAGGCCTTCTTCACAGCCATGACCCCGCCCAGTTCCTTGGCATACCTGTAAGCCCGGCCCATGACGCCGAGCGCCAAGATCCTGGGCCACACCAAATCCGACGCCCTGCGTCTGGCGCGCGAGAACGTCCGCCCCGGCGCCCGCGTGCTGGCATCTGGCGGGGCCTTCGCGCTCAGCACGCCCAACATGGCGGCATAACGTCGCGGCTGCGCTTTTTGCTCACCGGCTTTTGCACGGGCAAGTGGCGCTTCATTCGGCACGGCGTGCCCCTGGAGCAGGCCTTCGCCTTGCACAACCACCCGGCGCGCCTGCCCGTGCCGCTGCACTCGCTGCGCGCCCTGGGCTTTGCGCCCGCTGGTGGACGGCGTCTCCGTGAAGCCCAAGAGCGTGGCGCTGTCCGCGGTCTTCGTCGGGTCCATCAAGCCCCTCGCCTGGCTCAACGTGTTCTGGAGCGAAAAAGGTATGAGGCGTTCCAGGGCGTCCCGATATCAGGCGCGGCTCCAAAGCGCTCCCTGCGGACCGGTTGGCCGTGGGGGCGAATACAGGCGCGGCCACGTCCGCAGACGCCGTTTCCGAGCTGCCGGAGTGGGCGCATCGCTCTGATTCCTGAGCCCGCCCCTTGTTGGGGCAAATAAGAAAGGCGGCCCCGGAATCACCCGGCGGCCGCCCTTTTCGGTGGCGGGACAAGCCTGGGGGCTAGTCCTTGTTCGGGCTCTCGCACTTGGCATACAGCATACAGCCCGCGCAGGTGGCGAGGGCGGGCATGTTGGTGAACACCGCGAACTGGCGGTTCACCGTGCCTTCCGCATTCCACTCAAGCCCCAGCTTCTTGAAGGCTGCGACGACCTCCTTGCCGGGTTTGGGCAGGGGGGCGCAGCCCTTGTCGGCCAGATCGGGCAGCAGGTTCTGCACGGCGCTCATCACCATGTGGATGGCCAGGTTGTGGAAGGCCATGCCAGCCGAGGGCGAGTCCTGCCAGATGCCTTCGATCTCGTCCTCCACGGGCTTTTCGAGCCAGAGGATGACGTAGCCGGGATCCTTTTCCCCCCCGGCGGAGAGGCGATAGGCCTTGAGGTGCTGCTGCCAGCTGTCAAAGCGGGGCTCCAGCTCCTCCAGCATGTCGTTGTCGAGGCGGGTCTCTCCGGCCAGTTCGCAGTAAGTGAACAGGTCGAACTCCGGCTGCACCGCGATGGGCGCGGCGGTGAGGGGAGCGGTCGCTTTTTTCGTGGTCACGCTGTTTTCTTCCTTGCGCCGTCTTACGCGGCTTCCTTATCGGCCAGCATGGCCGCCTTGAGGGATTCGTCCAGGGTGGGGTGCGGGAACATGAAGCCCGCGGCGTCCTCCCTGGTCCAGCCCGCCCGCACCAGAAGCGCGGCCGACACCGCCATGCGCGACACGTCCGCGCCAACGGCCGTGACGCCCACAAGACGCCCCTGCCGCCACACGCATTTGACGAAGCCCTGAGTGGCGGCGTGGGCCTGGGCGATGGGGTTCTGAATGAGCTGCGCGCGCGATACCAGCACGCTTTCGCCTCCGGCCTTGGCTTCGTCTGCCATGAGGCCCACGCGGAGCACTTCCGGATTGCCGTAGAGGATGCTTGGCACCGGGCCGGAGTCGTATGGGGCCTTGCCGCCTTTTCCAAGCAGGCGCTGCACCACGTAGTGGGCTTGGTGGCTGGCCGCGTGGGCCAGCAGCGTCCTGCCGTTCACGTCGCCCACGGCGTACACGCCGGGCGCGGCCTCCAGATATTCGTTGGTGCGCACGGAGCCGGGGCCGGAAAGCTCCACGCCCAGGGACTCCAGGCCGAGATCGGCGCTGTTGGGCCTGCGGCCCACGGCCACAAGGGCGCACTCTGCCGCCAGTTCCTCGCCAGCGGATTCTGCGCTGGTCTGCATGGTGAGCACGGCGCTGTCGCCCTGGGTGGTGACGGAGGTCACCTGGACCCCCAGGCGCAGTTCCCAGCCCATGCGGCGGAATGCGGCCTCCAGCGCGCGGCTCACCTCCCGGTCTTCCGGCCCGGCGATGCGCGGCAAGGCATCGACGATGGTGATCTTCGCGCCCAGACGGTGCGCGGCCTGGGCCATTTCGAGCCCGATGAAGCCGCCGCCCACCACGATGAGGCTCTGCGGCATGGCGGGCAGGGCCAGAAAGCCTGTGGAATCCAGCACGCGTACGCCGTCTGGCGTCAGGCCCGGAAAGCACGCCGGGCGCGAGCCCGTGGCCACCAACAGGTTCTTGAAGCCGATGGTTCGCGTTCCGTCCGTCCCGGCCACCTCGATGGAGGCCGAGTCCGCCAGGCGGCCGCGCCCGGCGTGGAGGTCCACGCCAAGCTGGGCCAGGCGGGCGGCCATGGCCTTGCGCGTGGCCGCAACGTGCCGGTCCTTCTTGGCCTGCAGCGCGGCGAAGTCCACCCGCACCTCGCCCGAGGCCACGCGGGCCTTGGACTGGGCGGCCAGTTCCTCGATGGCGCTGGTGGCCCCGAGCCAGAGCTTGGTGGGGATGCAGCCCCGGTTCAGGCAGGTGCCGCCAAGCTCCGCGGCTTCCACCAGGGCGGTCTTGAGGCCTGCGGCGGCGGCCTCCACGGCGGCGTCGAAGCCGCCCGGACCGCCGCCCAGCACCACGAGGTCGTATTGCGTCGTCATGCGGTCCCTTTGCTACAGGTCGTCGGTGAGTTCCATGGCGCGCGCGGCGCGGGTCTCGTCCAGGCGGGTCACCGGCAGGGTGCGCGGCGCGCCCGTGGCCGACTCCGGGTTTTTCTCGGCCTCGGCCACGATGGCCAGCAGGTCGTCCGCGAAGCGGTCCAGGGTTTCCAGGCTCTCGGTCTCGGTGGGCTCGAACATGAGCGCCTCCTTGACGATGAGCGGGAAGTAGATGGTGGGCGCGTGGTAGCCCTTGTCCAGCAGCGCCTTGGCGATGTCCAGGGCGCGCACGTGGCAGGTCCCGGCCTGTTTGCAGGCGCTGGCTACGAATTCGTGCATGCACACGCGGTCGTAGGGCACCTCAAGGGCCGCATCGAGCCGTTTGCGCAGGTAGTTGGCGGCCAGCACCGCGGCCTCGGTGGCGCGGGCAAGGCCCGCCCCGCCCAGACGCAGGATGTAGGCATAGGCCTTCAGCACCACGCCGAAGTTGCCGTAGAACGGGGCCACGTAGCCGATGGACTTGGGGAAGTCGTAGTTCAGGAAGAACTGGCCGTCTTCCAGCTTCTCCACGCGGGAGATGGGCAGATAGGGCCGGAGCTTCTCGCACACGCCCACCGGGCCGGAGCCGGGACCGCCGCCGCCGTGGGGCGTGGCGAAGGTCTTGTGCAGGTTCAGGTGCACCACGTCGAAGCCCGCGTCGCCCACGCGCATCTTGCCCATGATGGCGTTCATGTTGGCCCCGTCGTAGTAGAGCAGGGCGTCCACGGAGCGCAGCATCTCCACGATCCGGGGCAGATTTTTTTCGAACAGGCCCAGGGTGTTGGGGCAGGTCATCATCATGCCCGCCACCTGGTCGTCCAGCACCTTGGCCAGCTCGTCGGGGTCAACGATGCCGTCGCGGCTGGGCAGGTTGACCACGTCGTAGCCCGCGATGGCGGCGCTGGCCGGATTGGTGCCGTGGGCGCTGTCGGGCACGATGATCTTGGTCTTCTTGTTGCCCTTGTCCTTGTGGTAGGCGGCGATGATCATGACTCCGGTGAGCTCGCCGTGCGCGCCCGCCATCGGATGCAGGGTGAAGGCATCCATGCCGCAGATCTCGCACAGCAGGCGCTCGGTCTCGTACATGACCTCAAGCGCGCCCTGGCACAGCCTGCCCGCGCCTTTCAGCTGGGGCAGCACGGGGTGCAGCCGCGTGAAGCCCGGCAGGGCGGCGGCGGCCTCGGCGCACTTGGGATTGTACTTCATGGTGCAGGAGCCCAGCGGGTAGAAGTTGCCGTCCACCCCGTAGTTTTTCTTGGAGAGCTGGGTGAAGTGGCGCACCACGTCCAGTTCGGACAGGGAGGGCAGGGCGGCGGCGGCCCCGCGAACGAGCCCGGCGGGCAGCAGGTCGGCGGCGGAAGCGGCGGGCTTGGTCGGCCATACGCCCTCGCGCCCCTGGGCGGATTTCTTGAATACGGTGCTCATTTGAGGGCCCCCCGCAGCATTTCGGCAAAGATGCCGATCTGTTCGGTTGTGGTCTTTTCGGTGCAGGCGACGAGCAGGGCGTTCTCCAGGCCGTTGTAGTAGCGGCCCAGGGGGAAGCCCGGCACGATTCCGCGCGCGGTGAGCTTGTCGATGACGTGGTAGGCGTTCACCGGCAGGGTGACGGCGAACTCGTTGCCGAAGGGCGCGGCGCCCGAAAGCAGCTCCACGCCGTCGATGGCGGTGAGGCGCTGCGCCGCGTAGTGCGCGCGCTCCATGGAGACGAGCGCCGTGCGCTTGAGCCCTTCCTCGCCCAGCAGGCAGAGGTGGATGAGGGCGCGCAGCGCGCAGAGCGCCTGGTTGGAGCAGATGTTGCTGGTGGCCTTCTGGCGGCGGATGTGCTGCTCGCGCGCCTGCAGGGTGAGCACATATCCGGTGCGGCCCTGGCCGTCCACGGTGCGGCCCACCATGCGGCCGGGCATCTGCCGCACAAGGTCCTTGTTGCAGGTCATTATGCCCAGGTACGGCCCGCCGAAGGACAGGGGCAGGCCCAGGCTCTGGCCCTCGGCCACGGCGATGTCGGCGCGCATCTCCCCGGCGCTTTTGACCACCGACTGCAGCACCGGGTACACGGAGACGACCGACACCACGCCCTTTTCCCTGGCCGTGTCGAACAGCCGGGTGAAGTCGGCCAGGGTGCCGAAGAAGCTGGGGTTCTGCACCACCACGGCGGCGGTGTCCGCGTCCAGGGCGGCCGCCAGGGCCTCCAGGTCGCAGCAGCCGTTTTTGTGCGGCACGGTGACCAGTTCAAGGTGCAGGTTCGAGGTGTAGGAGCCGAGCATCACGCGGTAGATGGGGCTCACGGCCTCGCAGACCACCAGTTTGCGGCGGCCGGTGTGGCGCACGGCCATCATGGCCCCCTCGAAAAGGGCGCTGCCGCCATCGTACACGGAGGCGTTGGCGTACGCCAGGCCGGTCAGCCGCGTCACGGCGGTCTGGTACTCGAATATGGCCTGCAGGGTGCCCTGGCTGGCCTCGGGCTGATAGGGCGTGTACGCCGTGTAGAATTCGCTGCGCATGGACAGCGCGTCCACGGCCGAGGGAATGTGGTGGTCGTAGAAGCCCGCGCCCAGAAAGCTCACCTGTCCGGTGGCGTTCTTTGCCGCCAGGGCCTCCAGGTGCGCAAGCACCTCCATCTCGCTTTTGCCCTCGGGCAGGTCGAAGCTCTTGGGTCGCAGGGCCTGCGGAATCTCGTCGAACAGGGCGGCCACGCTGGGCGCGCCAATGACCTCGAGCATCCGCCGGATGTCTTCCGGGGTGTGCGGAACGTAGGGCATGGGGGTCTCCTCGGCCTAGTGGGCTTCGGCGGCGCAGACGTCGGCGTAGGCGGCCGCGTCCAGCAGGTCCGCCGGGGCGGAAGACAGTTTCACCTTGAGCATCCAGCCCGCGCCGTACGGATCCTGGTTCACGGCCTCGGGGGCGTTCTCCAGGGCGGCGTTGACCTCGACCACCTCGCCGGTCACGGGCGAATAGAGCTCGCTGGCCGCCTTCACGCTCTCCACCGAGCCCATCTCGGCCCCGGCGGAAATCTTGGCGCCCACCTTGGGCAGGTCCACAAAGGTCAGGTCGCCCAACTGTTCCTGGGCGAAATGGGTAATGCCCACGGTGGCCACGTCGCCTTCGACCTTGGCCCATTCGTGACTCTTGGCGTACTGCAGATCATTCGGAATCATCCAGGTATCCTCCGTTCAGGAAGGGTGTTTACGGGGTGACGCTCAATAGCATTCCGCGCGGCGAATGAAAACCCTGAATTCGTCAGACGGTACAGACGATGATTCGCTTAGGGCCTTGCGGAGTCCCCGGAGTCCAGGCGCAGCGGGCCGAACAAGGTTCGTCGGTTTTGGGCCGCACTTGACAGGAGCCCCGGCCATGGCCAATTGTCCCCAAGCCTTATTGAACCTGGTCCGGGCGTCCTTCCTGCCCGGCCGCAGCCCACACGAGGAACCCGCATGAAACCGCTCGTCCTGCTCGGCATCATCCTCGCCGGGGTCGTCATCCTTGGCGGCACCGGCCTTGTGGCCACCAACAACGAGATCATCACCAAGGACGCCGTGGTGGAGCAGATGGCCGGCCAGGTGAACAGCGCGCTGCAGCGTCGGCTGGACCTCATCCCCAATCTGGTGGAGACCGTGAAGGGGTACGCCTCCCACGAAAGCGAGACCTTGAGCGCGGTCATTTCCGCCCGTGCCCAGGCCACGCAGATGAAGCTCGACGCGTCCACCCTCTCGGATCCGGAGAAGCTTAAGGCCCTGAACCAGTCCCAGGGGCAGCTCTCCGCCGCGCTGGGGCGGCTCATGGTGGTCTCCGAACAGTACCCCAACCTCAAGGCCGATGCGCGTTTCCAGGATTTGATGGCTCAGCTTGAGGGCACCGAGAACCGAATCAAGATCGAGCGCGACAACTACAATGCGGCCGTCACCGCGCTCAACGTGCAGATCCGCACCTTCCCCGGCAGCTTGGTCAATGCGCTCATGACCCATGCGAGCCCCCGGCAGGTGTTCCAGGCCGAGGAGGCCGCCCAGGCCGCGCCCAAGGTGAGCTTTGGCAACGCTCCGGCCGCTGCGCCCGCAGGGGGCGCGCAGTAGTGCGACGCCTCGCCGCCGTCCTGGCGCTCTTGGCGGCGCTGGCGGTTGCGGTACCGCGCGCAGCGGTGGCGTTGGAGATCCCGCCGCACGGCGGCCAATGGGTGGTGGACCTGGCCGGGCTGCTGCCTCCGGCCGAGAAGAACGCCCTTGGCGCGGAGCTGAGGCGCTACGCCGAGGCCTCGGGCAACCAGATCGTCGTGCTCACCGTGCCCTCGCTTGCGGGCGAGAACATCGCCGCCTACGCCAACCGCGTGGCGCGGCAATGGGGCGTTGGGGCCAAAAGCGCCAATACCGGCGTGCTCATCCTGGTGGCCAAGGCCGAGGCGCGCGTGCGCTTCGAGGTGGGGCGCGGCCTTGAGGACCGCCTTACCGATGCGCAGTCCAAGCGCATCCAGCGCGAGGTCACGGTGCCGCATTTCCGGGCCGGACGTTTTGGCCAGGGCCTGGCGGAGACGGTGCGGGCCTTGGAGGCCTCGCTGGGACCGGGCGTCGGCGCCCAGGGCGCTGCGGGCCCCGCTGCGGGCCAGCCCGCGGCCGCGCCCGCGCGCAAGCAGGATACCGGCTTTCCCTGGCTGACGCTTGGGCTGGTGGTGCTGGCTACCGTGCTGGCCATCGCGGTATTGAGCCGCAGGCGTGGGCCGGGCGGATACGGCGGCGGATACGGGGCGGGCCCGGGCGCGTCCCAGGGCGGCTACGACGGTGGAGGCGGGCGCGGCAGCTCGTTTTTGATTGGCCTGCTGATGGGCTTGCTTTCCAGCCGTTGGCGCGGACCGGGCGGACCGGGCGGCTTTGGCGGCGGGGACGGCGGCTTTTCCGGCGGCGGCGGAGACTTCGGCGGCGGCGGCAGCGATTCCGGCTTCGGCGGCGGGGACGACAATTCCTGAGCGCGCCAGAAGGCTGATTGCGGCGCGTATCGTGGCACGAATTGTTGACGCGAGCCGCCGGATGGATATATCCACAACGAGCGGAGAAGCGCCCGCATGACGAAAAAAGACAGCGCAGCCGCCGGACGGCCCGGCGTGGTGGAGGCCCAGGCTGGTGAACGCCTGTGGCGGCTTTCCCGCCCGGCGGACCTGGAGAGCCTGTGGGCCGCCATGGGCGAGGGCGACCTTGGCCTGGACGAGCGCCTGCCCTACTGGGTGGAGCTGTGGCCCGCCTCGGTGCTGCTCGCCCGCTTCATCGCCGCCAACGCGGCGGTTTTTTCCGGGCGCTTTTGCCTGGACGCCGGCTGCGGTCTGGGGCTTTCCTCCCTGGCTGCGGCCGCAGCGGGGGCGCGGGTGCTGGGCTTCGACTACGAGCCCGAGGCTTTGGCCTACGCCCGGCGCAACGCCGCCGAGAATATGCGCCCCGGCGAGGGCAAGCCGCTTTTCGCCGTCATGGACTGGCGGCGTCCGGCCGTGCCACGAGGCCGCGCGGATCTTGTGCTCGGGGCGGACATCCTGTACGAGCGCAGGTTCTTTGAGCCGGTGGCCGACTTTTTGGATTTCGCCCTGGCGCCTGGCGGACGGGCGCTCATCGCCGACCCAGAGCGCGGCGTTTCGGCTCCGGCGGCGGGCCGCCTGCGTGAGCGGGGCTGGCGGGTGCGCGTGGCGCATACCGGCCGCGTGGCCCAGGGCGGACAGGACATGACGGTGAACCTGCTGGAGATTGCTCGCGGCGATTCCTCACCCCTGTAACGAAGGAAGGCTGACCATGGGAGAGACCATCCGCTTCGGCGTGTCGCTTGATTCCGACCTGTTGGACAAGTTCGACGACCTGTGCAAGGAGAAAAGCTACCAAACCCGCTCCGAGGCCATCCGCGACCTCATCCGCAGCATGTTGGTGCAGCGCCAGTGGGAGGATTCCGATGGCGAGGTGGCGGGCACGCTGACCCTTGTCTACGACCACCACGCCAGCGGGCTGGCCCAGAAGCTCACCGAACTGCAGCACGACAGCCACGAGGTCATCCTCTCCACCATGCATGTGCACCTGGACCACCACAATTGCCTGGAGGTGCTTGTGCTCAAGGGCTCGGCAGAGACCATCAAGCACCTGGGACAGAAGCTTATTTCCACCAAGGGGGTGAAGCACGGGCATCTTGTGCTTACCACCACGGGCCAGGAGATCGATTAGTGGCCGCGCCGATGGAGGACGTGCAGAAACATCCTGCCCCGGTCCAACTGCCCATCGACCGCGTGGGAGTGAAGGATTTGCACCTGCCGCTCGTGGTGCGCGACCGGCAATCCGGCACGCAGCACACCGTGGCCCGTGTGGACCTGGCGGTGGATTTGCCCGCGGCCTTCAAGGGCACGCACATGAGCCGTTTCGTGGAGGCCCTGGAAAACTGGGAGGAGGAACTTTCCCGCGCGTCGCTGGAAAAGCTGCTCTCGGACATCTCCGTACGGCTGGAGGCCCGGCGCGCCTACGCCCGTTTTGATTTTCCCTACTTCTTGCGGCAGTCTTCGCCCAAGAGCGGGGCAAAATGCCTCATGGGCTATCCCTGCTCGGTCATCGGCGCGTGGGAGAACGGGCGGCTGGACTTCACCCTGGGCGTGGATGTTCCCGTGATGACCGTGTGCCCCTGCTCCAAGGCCATCAGCGACGAGGGCGCGCACAGCCAGCGCACCAGCGTGCGCATCAACGCCAAGTTCAAGGGCTTCCTCTGGCTGGAGGATCTGATCGAGATCGCCGAGCGTTCGGGTTCCTCGCCCGTGTACACCCTGCTCAAGCGGGAGGATGAGAAGTTCGTCACCGAGGCGGCCTTCGCCAACCCCGCCTTTGTGGAAGACGTGGTGCGCGCCGCGGCCAAGGGGTTGTCCGAGCATCCCCGCATCACCTGGTACAAGGTGGAAGTGGAGAGCCACGAGTCCATCCATGGACATTCGGCCCAGGCGTCTATTGAAAGTTCGGCGAAACAGGGGTAAAGTCTATGCGTCGCCATCTCATGCAGACTGATGGCGACGGGGGAACCCATGAGCGGCATCGACTCCTCGTGGAATGTGCAGGCAGTAACTGCCCTTGACCTTTCCGCCATGGCGGCGTCGGAGAACATCGTCAACGCCAGCCAGGACACCCAGCACGTGCGTTCCATGGAGCGAGACGACTTCCATGGCGGCACGAATCCCCCCCTGCTTGACAGCACGGAGCTGAGCGCCAACACCACCGCCCCCGGCGGGCCGGGCTCCCCCCTGCATGTGGCGGGAAGCCCCACGGACTACGACTCCGGGCTCATCATCCCGGTAGCCTCCAGCTCCCAGGGAAGCGTGGCGGAGCGCGCCAACGAATACCTGGACCAGAACCAGCTGGACCGGGCGTTCGCCTCCAACCTCGCGGCGCGGGCCTATGTGGACTCGTACGTCGGCGCCATTGTGGACTGCACGGCCTAGGGAGGGAATATGGGGATTTCCGCCGCGGGAACCAGCGCACAGGCGCTTTCGGTTTTGGGAACCTCGCTTGACGCCACCGCGCACAACATCGCCAACGTTTCCACCGAGGGCTACCGCCCGCTGCGGACGGACCTGGCCGACGGTCCAGGCGGGCAGGGCGTGCAGGTGGCCGATGTGCGCCGCGAACAGGACTTCTCTTCCCCGGCGGCCTCGTCCTCCCCAGGTGCTCCGGCCGTCTCGGGCGTAGATCTCACCCGCGAGATGACCGGGCTCATCACCACCTCCCGGGCCTTCGAAGCCAACGCCGTCATGGTCCGCGCGGCGGAGGAGACCACCGGGCATCTGCTCGATCTTGTGGTCTAGGCTGCCTGGCCGCCGCGTTCTACTCGTCGTCCTCCATCATGGCGAAGCTGTCCTGGTCGGACTTGCACTTGGGGCAGGTCCACTCGGGAGGCAGGTCGCGGGCCTCGGTGCCGGGAGCAATGTCCTGGCTGGGATCGCCTTTTTCCGGAACGTAGATGTAGCCGCAGTTCAGACACGCGCAACGCATGGGGATCTCCTCGAATGCACCGGCCGCTGGCCGATGGGATGGCATTTCGTTTCGGGCGCTCGCCGCGCCCGCATGGACGGAAGCTACAGAGCCCCCGGCCCGGGGTCAATCGTTTCGCCCCCATTTGTTCCCGTGGCTTCACGGCTTGCCTCCGTGGTGGTGCGCGCATTTCCTGTGGCGCTGTTTTTTTAATCCAAGATTGGTGTCCTGTTTGGCTGCGTTCAACGGTGTTCATTTGGGAGAACTGGCCCCTGTGGGCTTGACAGCCTTGCGCGTGAAAGCGATTGACCTGTGACTCATGATGTATCGGCCAGCACGGAGGATTGATGAGAAATCGCATGGCCCTGCTCGCGTCCGCCAAGAGCCTCATCGCGGCAAAGGGGGTCAAGGCCGCCAGCATTTCGGAGATTGCCGCCCGCGCCGGGGTGGCGAAGGGGCTTTTGTTCTATTATTTTAAGGATAAGGACAGTCTTGTGCAGGCCATCGACCAGGAGGTGCAGAGCGGCTATATGCGGGACCTTCCCCCGGCGGGGGGATCCGGAACGGCCCGTGAACGGCTGCACGCTCTCATCCGCCACCATTTCGATTTTCTGGCCAGCAGCCCAGAGGACGCGCAGTTCTTGTACCAGAGCGGGGGCACGGCCGCCGGGGCAGCAGGTTTCTATGATCATCTGCACGAGCGGATTCTGGGAATTCTTGCCCAGGGGGAACGCGCGGGCGAGTTCGTTTCCGGGGACAAGGAGGCGCTGGCGTACATGCTGCTCGGCTCGCTGCATGGCGTGGGGCGGCTCATGCTCCACGAGTTCAAGCGCGACTACGACGCCGTACACCATCTCGCCGCAATGTGTGACAAAATTTTGATGCGTCAGGGGGATGGGCCGGAAGGCCCTGGTTTTTGAGCGCCATCTTCCGGCGAAGGATGAAGAGAACGGTGGGCGGACGCGGTGCGCTCCGTCTGGCCGACTTGCCTGATGTTGGGGTTGTTCATCGGGAAGCGGCTTTTGGACATCCCGCCGGTGCTGTGCCCGCCACGCTGCACCGTGATGCTCGGCCGCTGAGGTGCGGCCCGAACAATGAGGACGCCATGCGGCACGAGTGTTTCGACTCCAGGAGCTTCCCCCCGGAGGTCTCCATCGTCATTCCCTGCCGCAACTACGCGCGTTTTCTGCCCGGTTGCCTTGGGTCCATCTCCGCGCAAGGCATGGACCTCTCCAAAGTGGAAATTATCGTTGCGGACGATGCCAGCACGGACGGCTCCGCCGACTTGGCCCGCCAGTTGCTCGAACCGATGCCGCTTGCGGCCTGGGCGGTGCTGGAGTTGCCCCGCCAGGGCCGACCTGGCCCCGTGCGCAACGCCGGCCTTGCGCGGGCGCGGGGACGCGCCCTGCTGACCCTCGACCCGGACGACGAGCTTCTGCCGGATTTTCTGCCGCGAAGCCTGGAAGCGCTCTGCGCCGGGGTCGACGTGGCCTATGCCGATTATGTGTTGGAGGAAGGCGGCGCGCGTTCCGTGGTGCGTTTGCGGGCCTACCACAAGCTGCTTTTGGCCAACCAGAACATTCTGCCGCCGACGGCGCTGTTCGTGCGGGAGTTGTGGGACCGGGGGGCGCGGTTTCGCGCGGCGACGGCCTACGAGGACTGGGACTTTTGGATCCAACTTGCGCTGCTCGGCGCGCGCTTCGTCCATGTGGACGAGCCGCTGTATCTGTACCGGATGCATGGCGGCAACTTTTCGCTTCAGGCTCGGCTGGACGATGGCCCGTCCAAGGCGCGCATCGTGCTGGACAACGCGCGCTTCTTCCCGTCCTGGACCATTGCGTGGGCGCGGGGCGTGCTCTCCGGCGCGCCCGACCACATGGGCCGCGGGCTTATCCCGGTGCTGCGCGAACATGCGGGACGGTAGGGGGGGCAAAGCGGGGGGACCAAGCTCGTTGGGCATTATTTGAAAAGTCCGGTGGATGCGAATGACACAGTATTGTGTGACCTTACCCGCAGCGGTGCCCATTTTGTGCGATGAAGCCCTTTTTTGTGTGTTAATGGTTGATTTTGTCAGGCGAATTCATGAGTTTAAAATGATTGTAATAAATGATTTAAAGGATAGTGCTTTTTGTGTCTTTGATTTTGATTACCTTCTGTATTTATTGTTGTTTTCTAGGTCTAGGGGGGCGCTATGTTTACTGTAAGGAAGGTTGTCTCAGTTACAATTGTATTTATACCCGTGATTCTTCAGGTATTATGGCAGATTACTAATAATGAGCTACCGTTGGCAGATGGCGGAAGCATTTTTGCGACTTCATATATGACCTTTTTAAAATTCAAGGAAGGTGTGATTCAAGGCCTTCATTTTACATTTCATTCTGGAGGTAGACCGGTACTATTCTCGGTTTTCGCAACACCATTTGTGCCTTTGTTTCATGTCTCTCCAATTTTGCCGACTGCAACATTCGTTGTGCTTGTGCAAATAGCAACATGTCTTATTTATTTTTTTGCTTTTTCATATAAGCTTGATTATCTGAAATCTGCGTTGTTAACTTGCATAATTACTACGTCTCCATTTGTTTTTAGTATACACACGCAGTTTATGCCAGAAATTGTATGGCACATGTGGTTTGCGTCATTTTTGTATTTTATTTTACGCTCTAATGATTTTCAAAATCTATTTAATTGTACTGCTTCCGGTATGGCCTTGGCGTTAACAATACTCGCCAGGCCTATTGAAAGTGTGGTTTTGTTAGCTCCTGCACTCGCTGTCTATTTCTTTTATCTTTTCAGGAATAAAAAGATTGTGTTGTGTCAATTTGCAATAAATTGTTTTGTCTTGTTTGTCTCTGTTTTTGGATGTTCCCTTGTCAGCTGGTATGGATTGAATATATATATTGGTTTTCTGTTTGTGGCTTTTACTTCCATATTGTTCATCCTTGTCGCAAAGTATTTTAATATAAATAAGCGCCACTCTGCTGTTTCAAGGAGGATTGAGCGAAAAGATGTGGCGATGTCCACTTTTCCATTGCGAAATTTTTTTTTGTTTTTGTCTCTAGTGTTAAGCGTGTGGATGATATTTTACGCAATGAATATTTTGTTTTGGGCGTATGATAATTCATTTGGTGGCGGTGCACAGACAAATGATCAAATCAATCTTTCTCGAAATATTTTGCTTATTTTGAATGATGTTACTAACGTTTACGGGTATGCGTTGACTGTATGTTTAGCTTTTTCTGCAATTTTAGCTTTTGCGATAAACTATAATTCGAATCAAGGGTTGAAAAATGAATCATGGACATGCTATTGGCTATTTGCTTTGCTGTTGAGTGTTTTTCCAATGCTTGTTGCATATTCGGTCACAGGCACAAGCGATAGCCGGCGCATTTTTCTTGGAATGATATTTTTCTTTTTTAGCACTTCATATTATGTTGCCTATACTCGGTTCAACTCTAAGATTTTGAGTTCCGCAATTTGGACGATTTTGGTTTTGCTGTTTGCGATTCAAACGGTCGCAGTGTTCGCTGTCGCCAGTGGTCGTGCATCTCTTGCTGGCACGAAAACATATTTGGAAAAGTATTATGGAAGCTTCGGCATACGTGAACCACGGACATATATTGGGCGCGATTCTGATGTAATCAAGGCAATTAACTCACTTGGCGTGAAGAACGCCAAAATTGCTGTTTTTTCGCTCGGCATGTTTACTGATAAGGTTCTCTACCAGGCTGAAAGCTTGCGATATTTTGCTTTGGAAATGGCTCCGACTCTTCAATTTGGAACCCTGTGGGGCTATACGAAGTACGAGCCGTATCTTGCGGTAGTTGGACGATTGCATAAGCAGAAATTTAATTATGTTTTGTTGGAGGATTTGGACAATCCAATTGCTGATCCCGTTACGCGTGATAGACTGCAATCGCATACGTTTTTCATAACAGATGTTTTGGACATGATCAGAACCCAAGGGGCCAATGCTCTCCCTGGGCTTGCAATTGTCAAGGAATTCGATCTCGACGGGAGGAAGCAGTATTTATTCAGGGTGTATGATGTATTGGAACCAACCATAACTGCGAGTTCGCAGTGTCAGGACTATTCTCCCAAGGGTCTTTTGGACGCAGAACAACCGGGATGGCATTCCCAGCGAACTCCAACGTATCCACAAACAGTAACGGTACAATTCAAGATGGGCATTTCTTTTTCAACGGTCTCATTTTTGCCGCAAGAAGGAAATGCTGATCGAGCTCCGAAATCTGTAGCGCTGTATAAAAGTGATGATGGCACTTGTTGGCAGCAGATAGGCGCTTCTGGAGATGTGCGTGCTTCGACTTCTGGCGATTGGCATGTTGTCAACGTCGAAAGATGCTCTGACGTGAAGCATGTTCGAATTGTCATTTTGTCGAATTGTGGGAATAAAGACTGGCTTACCCTAAGAGGTTTGCGTTTTGAGTAAGGGGATTGCTTGGGGCCGCTGGAACGCTTCCGCTTCGTAAGCTTGGCATAATGAAAACGGCCCCCAATTGGGGGCCGTTTGTTTGTATGGCGGAGACGGTGAGATTCGAACTCACGGAAGGCTTGCACCTTCGTCGGTTTTCAAGACCGATCCATTAAACCGCTCTGGCACGTCTCCCAAAAAGCACTATTTGCAGAGCTTTTCCTCACAGCCGGGGCTGCTCGGCCGCATGTGCGTCTGCGCGCAGGGGCCGCTGTCTGCCTCCGTCCCTGCGCGAGACAGTAGGTGCCAAAACGCCGCGGTCAAGTCAATGCGGCCGGTACGTTTTCGGGGAAATTGGCGACTTGCCTTTTGCCTTGCCAATGCTCGATGATTTTGATGAAATGCAAGGGTGGTAAAGATGCCTTTCAGCGCGGCCGAAGAGCATTGCACCATACGCCTTGCACATATGTCGTTTCCCCCAAGGAGCGCAGAATGAAGTCGCAGCAGCAGATTCCTCCGGCGCCAGCCCTGTGGGCCATTGGCGTCGTCGGCTCGGTCCTGATTCTGGGAACATTTTTTTCCGCCAATCTCTACGCGGCGCTGGGCATGTCGGTCATCTGCCTGGGGCTGGGTGGGTACCTGGCCTCCAAACAGGGGGGCGGAGCCGAGCAGCTCAAGGCCGGGCTGGAACGCATCATGTCCCGCAAGCGCGACTTTCTTTTCGACGAGGTGCGTGGCTGGCGGGAGCACGGGGAACTGCCCGCCTTGGTGAGCGAGGCGCTGGAGTACAACATGCGTCGCCGCGAGTTCTACCGGGGCGCGGTGCAGGCCGTGGGAACCCCGTTCCTCCTGTGCGATGCGGGCGGCGTCATCACCCACGTCAGCAAGTCCATGCTCGGCCTGCTCAAGAAGACCGAGGCCGACGTGCAGGGAAAAACCGTGTCCGAGGCGTTTTATAACAAGAAGGGCGTGTCCATAACCGAGCGGGTCATCTCCGAAAAAAAGGACGTCTCCCAGGAGGTGCGCCTTGATTTCTGGGACGGCCGTTCCGCCGACGTGCTGGCCATAGTGAACTGCTTTCGCGGGGTTGGGGGCGAGGTGCTCGGCGCGGTGGTCTGCTTGACGGATCTTGCCGAGGTGAAGGAGCAGCAGCGCACCCTGCAGAAGCAGCAGGAGCAGGCCATGCGGGTGGGCAACTCCATCAACGACCTGGCGCAGCGCGTGGCCAGCGCCTCGGAGGAGCTCTCCGCCAGCGCCGACGAGCAGGCCAAGGGCGCCAATCGCCAAAAGGCGCAGACCGAAAGCGTCTCCACCGCCATGGAGCAGATGACCGCCACCGTGCTTGAGGTGGCGCAGAACGCCACCCAGTCCTCAGAGGCCGCGTCCACGGCGAGCAAGGCGGCCGGCGACGGCGTGGCGCTTGTGCGGGAAAGCGTGACCGGCATCAACCAGGTGGCCGAGAGTTCCCGCAAACTGGCGCAGGTGCTGGAACAGCTCAATTCCCAGGCCGCCGAGATCGACCGCATCATCAACGTCATCAACGACATTGCCGACCAGACCAACCTGCTGGCCTTGAACGCCGCCATTGAGGCCGCGCGCGCGGGCGATGCGGGCCGGGGCTTCGCCGTGGTGGCCGACGAGGTGCGCAAGCTCGCGGAAAAGACCATGACCGCCACCAAGGAGGTCGAGAACTCCATCCGCGAGATACAGGAGCGCAGCCACAACGCCGTTTCCACCATGCGCGAGACCGAGCAGCAGGTGGAGGTGAGCACGGAGCTTTCCAACCGCACGGGACAGGCCCTGGAAGAGATCATGCGCCGCATCGACGACGTGACCGCCCGTGTGGCGCAGATCGCCACTGCCGCAGAGGAGCAGTCCTCGGCCGCAGAGGAGATCAACCGGAACATCGAGGACATCGCGGGCATCGCCAAAGAGGCGGAGGAGGGGGCGGACCAGTCGGCCTCGGCCACGCGGGAACTGGCCGAGCTGGCCCAGAACCTGTTGCAGCTGTCCATGACCTTCAGCGCCACCAAGACCGACGAGAGCCGCTTGCGCAGCTCCAGCGGACAGATGAAAGGCATTCTGCCCAAGCTGATGCACGATTTCGTGGGCGTCAAATACGGGCAGGCCGTGCTGGCCAAGGTGAACGAGACCATGGGCAACCCCATGTTCCTGCCCACCAGCAGCTATCCGGACCAGGTGCTCCGCCAGATGGCCGAAATTGTCGCCCGCGAGACCGGCAAGGAGGAGCGGTCGGTTTTTGTCGAGCTGGGACGCTACACCATCGGCCAGTTCCACAAGATGTACAAGCCCTACTTCAAGGCCGGCAACTTGAAGGACTTCCTGCTGACCATGAACCAGACCCACGCGGATCTGACCAAGGCTTTGCCCGGCATCGTGCCGCCGCGCTTCAGCTACGAGGACCGCGGCAAGAAGCTGACCATGATCTACAAGTCGCGCCGGGGCTACCAGCACTATTTCGAGGGCATTCTGCGCGGCGCGGCCGAGTTCTACAAGACCCGCGCGGAGATCACCGTGCAGGTGCAGGACGCCGAGACCGCCCGGGCCGAGATCGTCTTCCCGTAGGCGCGTTGGCGCACGAGCGCAAAAAAAATCCCCCGGCGGTCCAAGGTGGACCGCCGGGGGATTTTGGTTGCAGCCAGAACCTGCGCTATTCGGCCGACTCCGCCCGCATGGCGCGCCTGCGCTTGAGCTTGTACCAGACATACCAGGCGATGGTGAGCGCCAACATGCCGACGATGAGCCCATCGAACTGATGGCGATAGGCGTGGACCATTTCCCAGTTCTCGCGCAGCTTGAAGCCGCAGTAGAGCAGAAAGCCGTTCCACAGGGTGGCCCCGGCCGTGGTGGCGATGGCGAAGGGCCAGAAGCGCATTTTCCCGATGCCGGCCGGAATGGACACCAGGTGCCGCACCACCGGGATGAAGCGGCTGGCGAACAGCGTCCAGGAGCTGCCCTTGCGCTGGAAGAAACGCTCGGTCATCTCCAGGTCGTGCACGTCCAGCAGGAGGTATTTGCCCACCTTGAGCACGAAGGGTCTGCCCCCATAGTAGCCCATGAGGTAGGAGATGTAGGAGCCGAAGAAGGAGCCTGCGCTGGTGACCAGAAGCGCCTCGAACATTCCCCACTTCCCGTCGGCCACCAGGAAGCCCACGAAGGGCATCACGGCCTCGCTGGGCACGGGGGCGATCATGCTTTCCAGCGCCATGAGCAGGGCGGCCCCGGCGTAGCCGGTGGTCTCCAGCACGGTAATGGCGAAATGTGAAATGGCTTCTGTGAGCACGCGATGATCCTCCGTCTGGTGTGTGGCGTTCCGGGGCTCTACCCCGGCAAGGGCGTAAGGGCAAGCGGCGTCAGCGCGGCGCAAACCCCAGAGCCAGGCCCGCGGCGCAGGCGGATGGCTCGTCCTTGAGGCGTTCCCAGTACAGGTTTTGCGCGGCGAACAGGTTCGGTTCAAGCCCCACTCCGGCGGCGTGTTCGAGCATCCTGCGCACGTTGCGGCAGTCCGGGGCGGGGGCGTTCAGCAGGCGCACAAGTTCGCGGCCCACGCGTTGGGACAGCAGCCCCCGCTCCGGGTGCTCGCGGCCCCTGTCCTTGAGGAAGGCGAGGAAATCCCTCGCGGCGGGCACTTCTCCCATGATCCACTGCCAGGCCAGGGCGGACCAAAGACGATCCCAGCATTCGCCGCCGGTCTGGGTCTGCTGGGCCTCGCGGAAGGGCAGGAACAGGTGCGCCCCCAGTTGGGACTCCGCGACCTGCTGGGTCCAGCTTTCTTCCTCCACGCGGCGCACCCAGGCCAGGGCCAGGGCCTGCCGCTTGCCCCATGGAATGTAGGCGGCGGGAATGCACTTGGCCGCCGTTCCATCCACGCGCACGCACCCGGCGAAGGGGTCTCCGCCCTCGGGCAGCTCCCAGGCCCAGGCGTGTTCGTCCGCGCCGCTCTCCCTGGTCCAGGTGATGCTGGCCCGGCCGCTGCGCGCGCCCTGTCCGCCCTGGGCTTCCGCGCGCACCCGCACGCCAAGCCCCGGCCAGGTCACGGAGGCCTCGTCACCGACGGCGGGCAGGCGTCCCTCGGCCCACAGGCGAATGAGCGCCTGGGCCAGGATGGTCTCCGCGCTCTCGCGGCGCGGCCGAACCTCCTGGTTCCACAGGTCGTGCCCGCTGCCCAGAGCCGGGTCGTTGCTGCTGGCCTGGCCGATGTGCGAAAGCAACAGCGGCTCCAGATCGTCCAGGCCGGTGCGCTGGGCAAGCTGCATGGCGCGCAGCGCGAAGGTCAGGGCGTTCAACGGTTCGATGCGCCCCAAGTCATCGAAGAACCAGGCGCAACTGGCGAAGGAGGACAGGGCCCACTTCTGCATGGTGAGCAGTTTCCAGGCCGTGTCCTGCTTGGCCGCGGTGAGTCCAGGGCGCATGTGCGCCTGGGCGAAGTCCGCCTCGCTTTCCAGGCCGGAGAGCACGCGTCCGTACGATACCAGCGCGTCCTCCGCATCGCGGAAGAGCCTGGCCCCCAGGTTCGCGTAGTGCGCGTCGATGCGGGCCTTGACGGCGTTCAGCCCGTCGCGCAGCGGGCCGCGCCAGCTTTGGTTCCAGCCGGGGCGGTGTTCGGCGCAGCAGCCGCAGTCCGACCGCCAGCGCTCCACCCCGTGGACGCAGCTCCAGGAGCTGTTCTCGTGGATGCGCACCCGCCGCCGGGGCGGGTTCTGCGCCAGGTAGGCGGCGTAGTTGGTCAGCGCCACCCCTTCCGCCCCGGCCCGGGCCTGGGACAGGGCGAAGGCCAGGGCCATTTCCCCGAACTTGAAGTGGTGCCCGTAGGTTTCGCCGTCCGTGGCCAGGGCGAGCAGCCCCTCGCCGGTCATGGAGGAAAGGCGCCCCCAGAACATGTCCCCGTGCCGCAGCAACCCCTCGAAGGCCACGGCCTGGGAAAGGGGGCCGTTGTAAAAGTATACGGCGATGCTGCGCCCTTCCGGCAATTCCACCAGGTAGGGTTCACGGATGTCCAGGTCGCCTTCATGGGCGGGGGACCAGTTCTCCTGTCCAACATCGGCAACCTCGCGCGCCTGGCGCGGGGCCAGGATGGTGAAGCGCACGCCCGCCTGGGCGAGCAGCTCCAGGGTGCGGCTGTCCACGGCCGCCTCGGAGAGCCACATGCCCTCTGCCGGGCGCTTGAAGCGTGCCTCGAAGTCCGAAAGTGCCCAGGCGATTTCCGCGCGCTTGTCCAGGTCCGTGGCCAGCGGCATGATGACGTGGTGGTAGATCTGCGCGATGGCGTTGCCGTGCCCCAGGCGTTCGCGGCTGGCGCGGTCGCCCTCCAGCACGCGGGCGTACGTTTCAGGGGCGCCATGCTCCATCCAGCGCAGCAGCGTGGGGCCGAAATTAAAGCTCATGTATTCGAAACAGTTCATGATTTCTATGATTTGGCCCTGGCCGTCCAGCCGCCTGGCCCAGGCCAGGGGGGCGTAGCTCTCGGCGCAGATGCGTTCGTTCCAGTGCGCGACCGGGGCGGCGCTGCCCTCTGGAAAAATGGTGTCCATCCAGGGGTCTTCCCTGGGGGGTTGGTAGAAATGGCCGTGTATGCAGAGCTTCTTTCCGTTGTCGGCGTTCATGGCGACCCCCTTGGCGGTTGGCTGTCCATGCACCTCCTACCCTGCCCGGCGAACCGGGGCAAGGGGACGAAGAGCGTGAACCTTGCGCTGCGGCTGGTCGACATTTCCCCTCATACGGATTATGTCCGGCATAGCATTGGACCCCCGCAACCCCCGCCGCCAGGAGGCCGCCCATGCCCGACTCCCCGTCAAGACGCGCTCCGTTCCGGGCTGGCCTCGCAGCCGCGCTCGCCGGCCTGCTTCTGTGCGCAGCTTTTTCCCTTGGGGCCTATGCTGCGGATGTGGAGTCCATCGGGCACGTGAGCCGCGCCCAGGGGCTTTCCTTCGCCGTGCGCGGAGCCAACCTGCGCGCCCTGGAGCGCAATTCCCTCGTCGGCCGCGATGACGTGCTCAAGACCGGTCCCGGCTCAAGGCTGGAGATTGTCCTGCTGGACGAAACCCGGCTTGCCCTGGGAGCGGACACGGTGTTCGGCGTGGAGCGCTATGGGCTTGGACGGCGGGGCGGCGGCGTGCTGTTCAAGCTGGACAAGGGGAGCTTCCGCCTGGTCACCGGCGGCATGGAGGCGACGCGCGAGGTGGCGTTCGAGGTGGCGACTCCGCTTGGGGTCGTGGGGGTTCTTGGCGCGGACTTCTGGGCCGGGCTTCTGCTCGAGGGGGAGCTGGACGTGCTGCTTGTCTCGGGCAAGGGCGTCTCCGTGGTCACCGATGGTGGGCGAACGGAGATCACGCGGCCCATGGAGGGGCTGAGCCTGAGTTCGCGAGCCGCTCCGCCTCCGGCCCCATCCATGTGGAGCCCGGACCGCCGCGAACGCGCGCTGCGCACGGTGGCCTTCGGCAAATAGCCGCGCCTTACGACCGCAGGCTTTCCACCAGCTCGCGCACGTGCACGGGCAGCTCATCGAAGTGCCGTACGCACAGGACCATGTTGCGGGTCACCCAGGAATCGGTGAGGCGCACCACGCGGATGTCGCGGGTCTCGCGGCAACGCTCGGCCGCGGTTTCCGGCATTACCGCCACGCCAATGCCGCGGGATACCATGTCGCCCACGGCATAGAAGTCGCGCAGACGCACCCTGTAGCTCATCTCCCTGCCCAGCCGGGCCGCGTGCCCTTCCAGAAAGCGCTGCAGCGGACTGTCCTCCGCCAGGCCGACGAAATCATACTTGAGCGCCTCGCCGAAGGCCGCCTGGCTGCGTCCGTCCAGGGGGTGCCCCGGCGGGGTCACCAGCACGAAGCTGAGTTTGCGGCAGGGAAAAATCTCCAGCGCTCCCGTGTCCGCGCTTTTGGCCATGACCCCCACATCCGCCTTGCCGTCCACGATCTCCTGCACGATCTCCGTGGACAAACGCTCCTTGAGGTCGATGCTCACGTTGGGATGCTCGGCCAGATAGCCGGTAAGCAGGGCGGGCAGGAATTCCGTCATGGAGATGGTGTTGCTTAAAAGCCGCACATGCCCCCGGAGACCCGCCGCATACTCGCCCAGATCACCAAGCATACGCTCCCACTGGTCCAGCACGATGCGCCCGTGATGCACGAGCGTGAGCCCCGCCTCCGTAGGCTTTACCCCCCGTCGGCCGCGGAGCAGAAGCGGCACGCCGAGAAGCTCCTCCATGTTGCGGATGCGCGCGCTGGCCGAGGCCAATGCCAAGTGCGAGTGCTCCGCTCCTCCGGTGATGCTGCCGCTGTCCGCGATGTTCAGGAACAAACGCAGATCGGTCAGGTCAAAGGACATCGCGTCTCCTCCAGGCAATGGGGAAATACAGCCTTCGTCAGAAACGAAGGTCTACTCAAAATCTTTCACATTTACAACAAGCCAGCTTGTGGCACATTTGCGCCGTGGGCGGCTTGAAGCCGCCACCGACCACACCCGTCCATTCGCAGAGGAGGAGCACGCCATGAGAGTTGACAGAGCAAGCCTCGCCTTCGCCCGTGTCTGCTTTTTTGTCATGCTTTTCGTCAGCACCGCCTGCGCCAGGTTGGACGCCCTCGCCTCGACGGAGCAGGGCGCCGTGGCTGCGCCCGCGGTCGTCGAGCAACTGCCGCTGCAGGCGGCTGTGAACGCCGAGCAGCTGCGCGAGCTGGAGAGTAAGCTCGCGGCGTGCGCGGCCCCGGTTGCGTCGAATCTGGAATACGGGTCGGCGTACTGGGATTAGCCCTGCCCCCTCAACCCGCCGGGTGAGGCCGATGTCCCCGCTCCTCCCCATTCACCCGGCAGGACAATGAAAGGCCCGGAGGGATGCACCTCCCTCCGGGCCGCTTTATCTTTCCTCAATTGTGCCAGTTTCGTGCTCCGCAGGCCAGGGGCTTCGCGCCCCTGGACCCGTGTGAACGGGAAAGGGCGACGCTGCAGTATTCCCCTATCCGGGGTTCCAAGGGGCCGGACAGGCCCCTTGGCCGCCGGAGGCACACACGGGCACTT
>NZ_FZOC01000002.1:544309-646809 GCF_900188225.1 Humidesulfovibrio mexicanus
ATCGCCTGGCTCAGGCGCAACGGAATCAAGGTAGTGGACATGAAGAGCGCCGAGTGCCGTGAGCTGCTTGAATCGTTCATCAAGGCCAGGCCGGAGGTTTGGAACGAGGACATCGGCGTGGAATAGAAGGGGCGCGCTTCCCGTCTTTTCCCTTGTCCGGCGTCATGACCTTGGGCAGTATACGTATGTTCCTCTCCCCCGCGCGAACGTTTTGGAGGCTCCGTTGAGGAAAGCTGGATTTGCGGTCCTCGTCTTCGCGACCCTCGTCGTTTCCAGTCTGGCGGGCCTGTCCTTGGCCGGGCAGGGGATATCCTCTGCACTCGATTTGAGCCCTGAGGAGCGGCAGTGGCTCGACGACAACCGCAATTCCATAGTGCTTTGCTACGATGCGGCTTTCCCGCCCATCGAATTTCGTGACGAGAAAGGCCGTTTTGCGGGCATGGGGGCGGATATCGTTTCCCATATCGAAGCCCTTCTGGGCGTCACTTTTGTAAAGAAGCCCACTGAGGACTGGAACGCTTTTCTCAAAGATCTGGAAAGCGGCCGCGTGCACCTGAACGCGGGCATGGCCAGCACGCCTGAACGCGATGTCTACGCCGCCTGCACCGCGCCCTATATCAAGTTGCCGCTGGCCATCATCACCTCGGCAAAAGGATTTGGCGGCGGACCGGTTGATTGGCGGGGGCTCAAGGGCCGCCGGGTGGCCGTGGTATCCGGCTACATGACCGAGAGCTATGTGCGCCGCAACTCCGCAGGGCAGTTCGATGTGATCGCGGTGGGCAGCGTGGCCGATGGGCTGCGCGACGTGTCCTTCGGCGTTGTGGACGCCTTTGTGGACAATCTGGCTACGGCGTCATTTTACATCGAGCGTGACGCCCTGACCAACCTCCGCGTGGCAGGCGACCTCGACGCCGTCTTCCCCATGAGCATCTGCGTCAGTCGCAAATATCCGTTGCTGTTGAGCGCGTTGGAAAAAGCCCTCGCCCGGGTTCCGCCGGAGGCCGTAGAGGCGTCCCGCAAGCGCTGGATTCCCATAGCGGACCGGGGCGCGTTGAGCAGAGAAGCCGTACGGATGTTGGGGCTGGGCGGGCTGTTCGTCGGTCTTTTGCTTGTAGGCTTGGTTGGTGTGAGCTTTTTCCTCAAGCGAAGCTTGAAGGAAAAGATGCGTGTTCTGAATGCGGCCCAACTGGAGCTTGCGACACAGACGGAGCGCCTGAACCTCGCCATTGACGCGACCGGGTCCGGAGTGTGGGAGTACCACCCGCTTACAGGGGAGCATTACTATTCCGAACAGTGGTATTCCATGCTTGGCCGCAAGGCCGGTACGCTGGGAACCTCCCTCGAAGGCTGGAAGAGCCTTCTGCATCCCGAGGACTGCGACGCGGCTGTGAGGGCCTTTGAAGGCTATTGCGCCTCTGATGGGCACGGCTTGTACGAAGCCGAATTCCGCTTGAGGTGTGGCGACGGCGACTGGCGTTGGGTGTTGGGCAAGGGCCGCGCTGTGGCCTGGGACGCCGATGGCCGCCCCAGCCGCATCATCGGACTGAACATGGACATCCAGAAGCTCAAGGGCGTGCAGGAGGATCTTCGCCGCAGCGAGGCGCTGGTCAAGGGCGCCTTCGATCAGACTTTTCAGCTATGCGCTCTCTTGGACGCCCAGGGGGCCGTGGTGCAGCTCAACCGCAGCGCCACGGCGTTCACGGGAGTCAGCTTCGAAGAAGTGGCCGGGCGGCCGTTTTGGGCCGCTCGTTTCTGGCCGGATGCCACCGAGGCCGAAAACATGTTGCGCCGGGCCATGGATGTGGCCCGCGCAGGCGGGGTGGCTCGGCACGAGGTCAGCAATTACGACCGCCACGGGCGTGTGGCCCTGATTGACTTCTCCCTTTCCCCGCTGCTGGGCGATGACGGCAATGTGCGCTTCTTTATTGTCGAAGGACGCGACGTGTCCGACATACGGCGCGCAGAGGCCGCGCTCAAGGCCAGCGAAGCCAAGTTCAAGGCGATTTTCAATAATGCTCCCGTGGGTATCTTCCGCACCACGTATTCCGGAAGGCTTTTGGAGGCGAATCTGCGTCTGGCGAAGATCCATGGCTACGCCAGCCAGTCTGAAATGCTGGCCGAATGCAAGGACGTGCGGGCAGAAATTTACGCCAACCACAAGGAGAGGGAAGCGTTCCTTGCGGTGCTTGCGGCAGCGCCTAACGGCTTGCGCATGGAGCTGCGCCTCCGGCGGCGAAACGGAGAGGCCTTCCCGGCCATCATCAACGCCTCGCTGCAGCATGACGCAGAGGGCGTGCCCTCATTCATCGATGGTGTTGTGGAGGACATCACCGACCGCAAGCGAGCCGAGGGAGCCTTGCGTGAAAAATCGGCCTTGCTGGAGGCCCAACTCAACGCGAGCCTCGACGGCATTTTGGTGTTGGACGAGGCGGGGCGCAGACTGCTGACCAACAGCCGCTTCATGGAAATGTTCCACATGCCGCAACGGATTTTGGATGATCCAGACGGGGGCTCGCTTCTGACTGGCTTGGCGAAGTTGGCCAAGAACCCTGAAGGGTTCTTGGCCCGCGTGGGCGAATTGCACGCAACCCCGGAAGCCGTGGTCCGAGATGAGATTGAAATGGCCGATGGGAGGCTTGTGGACCGCTTTTCCGGTCCAGTTTCAGGGGATGACGGCAGTCGTTATGGGCGTATCTGGACGTTTCGCGACATAACCGAACGTGTGCGTCTTGAGCGTCGGTTGGCCGATCAGCTTGGTTTCCAGCAGGCGCTTTTGGACACGCTGCCCTATGCTGTGTTTTACAAAGGTCCGGATACGCGCTTTGTGGGCTGCAACCGTGCCTACGAGCAGGCCTTCGGCGTGCAGCGGGAGCATTTCATCGGCAAGCGCGTGCTTGATCTGGAATATCTGCCCCTGGAGGACCGTTTGGCTTTCCAGGCCGAGGATGAGGCCACCATCGCCAGCATCGGGCTTGTACGGAGGGAGAAGCCCATTCCCTTCCAGGACGGCACGTTGCACCAGACCTTGTATTCCGTGAGCGGTTTCCGGCAGACCGACGGCTCCCCAGGCGGCCTCATCGGCGTCATCGTGGACATCACCGACCGCAAGATGGCCGAGGAGCGTTTCTCCCTCATCTTTGAAATGGCTCCAGAGTGCATTTTTTTCGTGCGCACAGCGGATTTGGTCCTCCTCGACACCAACGCCGCCTTCGAGGTCATATCCGGATACCGGCGCGAAGAGGCTGTGGGCAGGGACATGCCTTCGCTGGGCCTGTGGGACGATTTGGCGGAGCGCACCGAGTTCTACCTTCATCTTGACGCTGATGGCGAAGTGAAGAATTTCGAGTTCATGTTGCGCCGCAAGGACGGCAGTTTGCGCCGTGCGCTTAATTCGTCCCGCACCGTCACCATCGCGGGGCAGGCCTGCTACATAAGCATTATTCACGACATTACTGACGAACGCCGTATGCAGGAACTGCTGATCCAATCCGAAAAAATGATGTCCGTGGGCAGCCTCGCCGCAGGCATCGCACACGAAATCAACAATCCGTTGGGCATCGTGCACCAGGCCGTGCAAAACCTTATGCAGCGCACCAATCCGGAATTGAAACGGAATATCGAGGCGGCGCAGGCCATCGGGCTGGATATGGATTTGCTGCAGCAATACCTGAAGGCCCGCAAGCTCGATTTGTTTTTGCAGGATATTCAGGCTGCGGCCATGCGAGCTTCTGGGATTATCCGGAACATGCTCAATTTCAGCCGCCGCAGCGAGTCCAAGCGGGGCGTCTGCGATCTGCACAACATTGTGGAGCAGGCCGTATTCCTGGCTTCGTCCGATTACGACCTGAAGAAGTCCTATGACTTCAAGCGGATCGAGATTGTCTTGGATCTGGCTAAGGACGTGCCCGCCTGCATGTGTACGGAAACCGAGCTTGAGCAAGTCCTGTTGAATCTGTTGCGCAATTCGGCTCAAGCCATGGCGACGGCAGGTTCGCCCGACCCGCGCATCACCATCCGCTTGCGATCCGTGGAGGGAGCGGTACGCATTGAGGTGGCCGACAATGGTCCGGGCATGAGCGCTGAGGTGCAGCACAAGGTCTTTGAACCGTTTTTCACCACCAAGCCGCCGGGGGTGGGCACGGGCCTGGGCCTGTCCGTGTCGTATTTCATCGTAACCAGGGGGCATGGCGGCCGCATGTGGGTGGAGTCCGCTCCAGGCGAGGGGGCGTGCTTTGTTCTGGAATTGCCTGCCAAGCAGGACGGAGGCGCGCATGGCTGACGAGCGCCCCTGTGTGTTGGTTTTGGATGATGAAGACCGCGTGCGCGAGTTGCTCATCGAATTTTTCGATGAATACGACGAGTTTGATTTGGTTGGGGCGTCCTCTGGCGAAGAGGCCCTTGAGGTCTTGTCCGAGCGATGCGCGGACGTCTGTGTTGTGGATATGCGGTTGCCGGGCATTGACGGTGCGCGTTTCATCGAGCTTGCCGCTGCGCGTGGGCTGTGCCGCCGTTTTCTCGTACATACGGGCTCTGTGGACTTCAACCTTCCCCAAAGCCTGCTGGATCTCGGTCTGGTCCCGGCGGACGTCTTTTATAAGCCGGTGAACGCGAGCGAACTGGCCGACAGGATGCGCCAGTTGCTCAGAAGCTGACCACTGCATCGGCAGCAGCCCGAGCAAGCGCGTAGGCAGTGAACCGGATACAGCGGCGCGTTTGCGGCGCAACGAAAAAGGGGTCATCGTTTCCGATGACCCCTTGGCTCGTCGAGTGGTCGGGATGAGAGGAGTTGAACCTCCGGCCCCCTGAACCCCATTCAGTTATGATAGCCTTCACGCAAAATCACCAAGCATACATAAAGTATTGACAGGCAATGATCTGATAGCTAGTGTACTTCACAGGAGGTCACGGCAAAACGTTCAATTTCACCTGAAAAAGTGGCACAAAAGTGGCACAAACTTCCTGGGGGAAGTGAAATGGCCGAGAAATGGACCCGCGTTGAAAAGGGCATCCGCTACCGGGAGCACCCCACGCGGAAGCATGGCGTTGCCCCAGACAAGTATTTCGTGCTGCGTTTCACCGTTGACGGCCAGAAGAGGCAAGAGCCATTGGGCTGGGCATCCGAGGGCATTACCTTGGACAAGGCCCGTATAGAGCTTTCAAAGCTACGCGAAGCAAAGCGGACAGGCGCGGGAGAGCGCACCTTGTCCGAGCGCCGGGCCAAGCATGAAGCCGAGCGTCAGGCGAAAGAGGCTGCCAAACTGGAAGCCGAGCGCACCGCTATGACCGTGGGTCAGTTCTGGCAGGAACGCTACTGGCCCGCACAGGATTACAAGGCCAAGGGCAGCCGCGTGACGGAACAGGGGCTTTGGCGCTTGTGGATTGCTCCGGCCATGCAGGACAAGCCGCTGGCGCAGTTGAGCGCCTTTGACGTTGAGCGCGTGAAGTCCGCCATGCTCAAGGCGGGAAGGGCCGCTGCCTCCGTCAAGTATGCCCTGGCCGTGGTGGGCCAAATCTGGACCCTGGCCGTGCGAGACGGCTTCGCATCCGGCCCTTGCCCGGCCAAGCTTGTGACGCTGCCCAAGAAAGACAACCGCCGCCAACGCTACCTGTCTGCCGAGGAATCGCACTTGCTGTTGGCGGAACTCAAGAAACGCACTCCGACTTCTCACGATATGGCCCTGTGCGCCCTGGATATGGGCCTACGCTTCGGAGAGATCGCTGGGCTCACATGGCAGGACGTTGACCTTGAGCGCAAGCAAATCCTTATCCGCGACCCCAAGGCCCGGACCAACCGCGTAGCCTTTCTGACTGCCCGCACCCTGCGCATGTTGAAGAAGCGCAAGGCGGATGCCACAGGGCAACTTGTGTTCCCTGGCCGAGGCGGCGTCCTTATGGACCGCATTTCCCATGTGTTCCGGCACGTGGCGGATGAGCTTTTCAACCAAGGCGTGAATGACCCTAGGCAGCGCGTGTGCTTCCACACGCTGCGCCATACTTTTGCAAGTTGGCTGGTGGAAGCCGGGACAAGCCTGTACGCCGTCAAGGAACTCATGGGCCATGCAGACTTTGATATGACGCAACGCTACTCGCATCTTTCGCCGGAAGGTCTGCGGGCTGCAATCGGGGTGCTTGAGCAACATGCCACGCCCGTTGAGTCTGCCAAGGTGGTGCATCTGCGGGGGGCGGAGTAGCCACGAACCCCGGCCTGTGTGGCTAGGCAAATTTTCCAGGGCCTAGGGGCGGCCTAATTACCCGCCCCGAAAAGCCGCTACCCTGGCGGCCTGGCCCTGGACTCTACCAGGGGCAAGCGAAGGGGGCTTGAGCATGGATGCTGCGACAATGGACGGTAAAGCTGTTCTTGAAAAGTACTCCATTTCTATAGGCGAACTCGTGAAGGCCATTCTCGGCGGGCTCCCGGCATATGACGCGGTTACTGGTAAGCGAGTCATTGACCAGGACTCTTTGGTTGCCCGCCCAAAGTACCAGACAGAGGAACAAGCGGCAAAAGTTGTTGACCTGATCGACTTGAGCAATGCCGTAAGGCAGACAAGGCGCGGGGAGAAGCCATTTCGCACCTATGCACCGGGGGGAGCATCAGGGATTGATGAGATTGTGCGCCGCAACAAAACACAGCTTCTCATGAAGGATACGAAAGTCTATGAATTTCCAGCAGGACAGGAGAGCCCACAGGAACCGTGGGGAGTTTTCCCGTTGCGCTATGACACGTTTCACCGGGAGTATTCGGAGCCTGTAATGCTCGGATTTCACGGTGAAGGCGAGAGCGTCCAAGGGTTGTATCAAAAGCTCATTGGAGCAATGCGTTTCCCTGTGGCATTTGTGGAGGCTCGATTCGGAAGCACAACTACGGGAAAAACATTGGATATACGCCATGTGCCGCTTACGCCGGGCCAAGACTGGCTTGGGAACCTGGACCCTCTTCTGAACCGAAAGCAGATAGCCCGAACCATCTCTGTCTTTGAACTGCTTTCCAGGTGGGCGGGTGCATCTGGCGAAAGCATGGGCGCACTCTCTGAAAGGCTTGTGCGATTCCTCAAGCATGGCACTCTGCATCTGTTTGAGCCCCATGAAGCGGGGGCGCGTGTTCTGTATGCCCCTTCAACAATAGGCGCGGCAAAAATCGAGATTGATTGTGCCGTAGCTTCGCTTGGCGGGTGGGCTTCTGGACTTGCAGAGGTTGAAACTCTCTCTGCTCTCAGCGTTGACATGGTGGAAGTCGAGGCCATTGAAGCAGAAGAGTATAACGCGTCCTTGAAGCCTGTTGCCTCAAACGCCAGCGGCCTAGAGCCCGAACAGGTTGCGCCGATGGGGGGCGGGGAAGCCGAAGATGTACAAGGTAAGATCGAAGTGATGGTGCCTCAATCACTATTTGCAGGAAAAACGCCACAGGCAGTACGCAATTCACTCAAGGAAGGAGGTTTCGATGAGCATATCATTGCGTACGTGCTACATAAGATTTTAAAAAAGAATAAAACCGAGGTGGGCCGTTTGCTAATGGCTGGCAAGTCAAAAGATGGACTGACTCCCGCCGACTCTACCTGTCTGCGTCACACAAATGGTCTCTTGGAAACTGCCGCAGGTAATAAGATCGTCATAAGCTGACGGCGAAACGCCTGTTTTTCTGCAATATGATGGAAAGACGCCTGTAGAATGCTGTCTCAACGCCTGCCAGTCTAGCTGAAAATGTTCCCATAAGCCCACAGGTGAAGCCGAGTGCGGATTGTCCGTGCGAGCGCGACCACAGGGCTTATGAAGGAGCAAGATGCACGTTGACGCCTACGCCGATCTTGAAAAGACCCTGCCCCCGATTCTCTCCCGTACCGAAGTTCCAAAGCTCACAGGCGGGCTAATCTCCGCTGGACGCCTTGCTAATCTTGACTGTGAGGGCAAAGGCCCGCGCCGCATTACCTTGGGCCGCAAGGTGGGCTACACCCGCGCCGATTTCATTGCGTGGATGCGCTCACGTGGCGGACAGTCCGAGGCGGAAGGGTAGCGCCATGCAGAAAACAGAAAACCCCGCTGGCGGGCGGGGCTCTGTGCTGGTGCTGAAAGGATTCGTTTGCGTTGAATCCCTTCTATACCGGGCGGGCCTCGCCGTCAAACTGTGGACCCTGCGCTGGCTGCGCACCTTCACCTCTGAAATGGGCATGGCCTGTAGCCGCTGGACGGACAGGCTCACCATTGCGCTTGAAGAGGTGGGCAAATGACATATGCCATTTCCACCTTCCGCGCCGTCATCGAGGCGGCGGGCCTGCGCCCCGGCGAGATCATGGCGGACGGGACATTGCACCGCTGCCCGGTGGACGGCAAGCCCAACGCCAAAGACGGGGCCTATGTGCTCCATGTGGACGCCCCGGCCTCCGGCTGGTGGCAGAACTACCGCACAGGCGATGCGGACACCTGGACCGCCAAGGAAGAGCGGAGATTGAGCCCTGCGGAGCGGCAAGCACTCCAGGCGCGTATCGAGGAGGACCGCCGCGCCCGTGAAGCCGAGACTGTCACGCGCCATGCCGAGGCCCGCAAAAAGGCCCTGTACGTGCTCGCCAAGGCCCAGGATTGCACGGCGCACCCCTATCTTGAGCGCAAAGGCGCACGTGCCTGCCACGGCCTCAAGGTGGGCGAGGATGGCCGCTTGCTTGTGCCCGTGCTTTCGCCTGCGGACGGCAAGGCCATGAGCCTGCAAACCATCGCGGCGGACGGCGGCAAGTTGTTCCTCTCTGGTGGATGCACCAAGGGCGGCTACTTCGCTATTAAGGGCAACGCAGGACCGCTCTACATTGCCGAGGGATTGGCAACGGGCTTGAGCATCCATGAAGCCACGAAGCAAACGGTCCTCTGCGCCTTTAACGCCGGGAACCTTGAAGCTGTGGCGACTCATGCCCGCCAGAAGTACCCGGACCGGGAACTAGTGCTTTGCGCAGACGATGATCACGCCACGCCCGGCAACCCCGGCTTGAGCAAGGCGACTGCGGCGGCCCTGGACGTGGGGGCATTTCTGGCCGTGCCGAGTTTCAAGGAACCTGCCGGGCGTACCGACTTCAACGATCTGCACCAAGCCGAGGGCCTGGACGTGGTGCGGGCTCAACTGGCCGGAGCATCCAAGCCTGTGGCCGTGGCAGAGGCCCCCATAGAGCCTGTGAGCTTCGATGCGCTGAATGTGCCGGACGTTGACCCTGCCTTGCTGCCCCCGATCTTGGGGGAGTTCTGCGGAGCTGTTGCCGAGGGCCTGCAAGTGCCCTTTGAGTTGGTGCTTATCAATGCCTTGTCCTGTGTGGCCGTGGCTGGGCAGCGCAAGTTCAAGGTGCAGGTGCGCCCGGACTACACGGAGCCCGTCAACATTTATGCCCTGGCGGCATTGCCCCCTGGCGAACGCAAGAGCGCCACGGCGGAAGCCTGCAAGCGCCCGCTCATTGATTGGGAGACAGAAGCCCAGGAAGAGGCGCGGGAGAGCATCCGAAACACCCTGAGCGAACGCAAGACGCTGGAAAAGGCCATTGAAGCCAAGCGGGCCAAAGCAGGCAACGCCAAGACGGCAGAGGACCGCCGCGCCCTTATAGATGAAATCAGGGCGCTTGAAGCGGAGTTGCCCGAAGTGCCAGCCGCGCCCCGACTGCTGATTGATGACGTGACGCCGGAAGCAATCCCGGCATTCATGGAACGCCAGCAAGAGCGGGCGGGCATCATCGAAGCCGAGGGCGGTCTGTTCGACATTCTGGCTGGGCGCTATTCCAAGGGAGTGCCGAACCTGGACGCCGTGCTGAAACTCTGGTCCGGCGAAGCGGTTCACGTTGACCGCCGGAGCGGGCAAAACATCGTGCTCCATGACCCAGCGTTGACCATCTGCCTTTCCCCTCAGCCGGACATTGTGCGGGGCCTGGCGGACAAGCCGGGATTCCGGGGCCGTGGCCTCTTGGGGCGCTTCCTGTTCCTGTTGCCCAAAAGCCGCGTAGGTAGCCGAGAGGTGGAGCCCCAGCCCATTTCCCAGGCCGTGCAAGCCCGATACGCGGCCAAGGTGCGCGGGCTTCTGGCCCTGCCGTGGGCGCTGGGCTCTGACGGCAAGCCCGTGCCCTACCTCTTGCAGATTGCGCCGGATGCCTACCGGGAGTGGGCGGACTTCCATCGTGACGTTGAAGCGGAACTGCGCCCCGGTGGAGAGCTTGAGCTGATTGCCGATTGGGGCGGCAAGTTGCACGGGGCCGCTGCCCGGCTTGTTGGGCTTCTGCATCTTGTGGAGCATGACGCCCCGCACCTGCACCCTATCGGCCTGGGCACCATGCAACAGGCGCTTGGCCTCGCGGCGGTCCTCACGGAACACGCCAAGGCTGCTTTTGCCCTCATGGGGGCGGACCCGGACATTGAATGCGCAAAGCATATCCTGGCCTGGATTGTGGACCGACACGTTGACGCATTCCAGGCACGGGAAGCCTTCCAGGCGGTGAAGGGCCGCTACTCCAAAATGGAGTTGGTCAAGGCTGGGCTCTCCATCTTGGAGGAACGGGCGTACATCTTCCCGGCCCAGGTGCCAGCGCGTGAACCGGGCAAGGCTGGCCGCTCCCCTTCACCTGGCTACAGCGTCAACCCCCTGGCCTTCGGGGGTGCCCAATGAGCTTGGCCGCCAAGTGGAAGAACAGAGCCAGCGGAGGCACTTGTGGGGATGAAGTTGTAAGCTCAATATTCCCAATATCCTCAAAATACCCCCTCAAGCCTAATTCTGAGGATTGTGGGAATATTGAGCATAAGAATCCAACCCCAGGCTTGAGCATAGCCGGGGGGCCTTGGGGCCTCCCCTGGCCGAAGCCGGAAGCCTTCCCTTTGGTGGTGCGGTCCGTGCCGTGGAAGTACGCCTGCCTTTGGGCAATCGTCTCCCACTTCGGCGCTGCGCTCACCAGAGATGCCGGGGGCGGACTTACCCTTACCTGTCCGGCCACGATGCCCCAGGAAGCCGCACAGGCGGCAAGAGACGGCCTTGCGGAGTTGGCCGGGTACATCGGGGGGCGGCTGCAATGAAGATCATCTGCGACAGCCGCGAACAACTGGCCTTCACCTTTGGCGGCTATGGCTGCGAGGTGCAGGCCGGGACGCTCACCACGGGCGACTACTCCCTTGCCGGGCTTGAGGACCGCTGCGCGGTGGAGCGCAAGAGCCTGGACGATCTGCTAGGCTGCCTAATTGGCGAAGGCAGGGAGCGTTTCGAGCGTGAGCTTGCCCGCGCCGCTGGCCTGGAATGCTTCGCCGTGGTGGTGGAAGCGTCCATGCAGGACATGGCAGAGGGCCGCTACCGTTCGCGCATGAAGCCCCACGCGGCGCTTCAATCGGTGCTGGCCTTCCAAGTACGCCACGGCTGCCCGTTTCTCTGGTGCGGCAATCGGACCGGGGCAGAGTACGCAACCTATCACTTCCTGCGGCATTACCTGCGGGAGGCGTCCACCAGATACAAAAGCATCCTTGAGGCCCACGGGCCGCAGGCAGCATAGGAGCTACTGACATGGCGAAACGTAAGGCAAAAGAAAAGCCCACGGACAAGGCCCCGGTGAAGATGCGGGAAATGACCCCGGCGGAACAGGCCCGATATGAGGCGTACAAGGTGCGGAAGGCTGCAACACCTGAGCCCTTGAAGTATGAGGAGGGAGAAACACGGGACGGGGTGCGGCAGTTGGTCAACCGCCAAGACTATCCTGTTGGCTTTGAGGTGTCTGCCATGATGGCGGCAACTGGCACCGTGGACCTTGGGGCGGGTACGGGCCTGATTAATCAGGCAGGCAATGCCGTGCCCACGTATAGCGACCCGGTGAACCACGGGAACGATATCATTGCCAGAATGACAGACATAGCCCCTAGTGACGGCCTGGAAGGGATGCTAGCCGCCCAAATGGTGACATGCCACAACGCTGCAATGGAGTGTATGCGCCGGGCTCACGTAGGTGGGCAGACCCCTGAGGGCCGCAAGCTCAATCTCACTTTTTGCGGACCGTTTTCTGCGCACCTTCACGGCCCAGATTGAGGCCCTGGCGAAGTATCGGGGCAAGGGGCAGCAAAAGGTTACGGTGGAGCACGTCCACGTCCACCAGGGCGGCCAGGCCATTGTCGGCAACGTGACAACCGGGGGAGGGGGGCATGGAACAGGAAATTACGGGACAACCTCAAACCAAGGTGCAATTGAGGCCGCCGGAGAATCAATCACGCTTCGATCTGCGGACGGTGCGGAAATGTGGGGCGCGCTGCAAGGGGACGGGGAAGCCGTGCCAGCAACCAGCCATGCCGAACGGGCGCTGTAAGCTGCATGGCGGCAAATCTCCCGGCCCGCCCAAGGGCAACCGCAACGCCTGGAAGCATGGGCGCTATTCGGCAGAGGCGATAGCGCACAGGCGAGAGTTGCGGGCCTTGCTGCGAGAGATGAAAGAGGCGGCTAGGCTGGTAGGGTAAGCAGGCCAGAGTTGAAACAACGATTGAGGGCCGCTCTCTGGAATGGAGGGCGGCTTTTCTTTTGCCCCTTCATTCTAGAAAGTGGCACAAAGGTGGCACAAACTCTGAGGACAAAGAAAAAGGGCTTACAGATTTTCTCTGTAAGCCCTTGGGATTTCTGGTCGGGATGAGAGGAGTTGAACCTCCGGCCCCCTGAACCCCATTCAGGTGCGCTACCAGGCTGCGCTACATCCCGACGTGCGAGGAGGGCTTGTACCTCCGCAGGGGGAAGCTTGTCAACAAAAAGACTCAAAAAAAAATGCCGAGTTGCAACAATTGGGTCGACTGGCGGAAATTCCCATGGTTACGAGCGCAGGCACGCCAGCAAGGCTGCAAAGGTGTGGTGCAGGTCGAAGCGCTCCTGCACCCGTTCGCGTCCGTGTTCACCAAGACGTTTCCGCAAGTTCTCGTCCTGAAGCAGGCGCAGCAGGTTTTCGGCCAGAGACTGCGCATTAGGGGGGCAGAGCAGTCCGGTTTTTTCGTGCTCCACCACTTCCGGCACGCTGCTGACCGAGAACGCAGCAACCGGCAGGCGCATGGTCATGGCTTCGGTCAGAACGAAGCCGAATCCTTCCCACAGCGAGGGCAGGGCAAAGATGTCCAGGCTGGCATGGAAGCTCTTCATGTCCTTTACGAAACCCAGGAACTGGACGCAGTCTTCCAGCCCCAGCGCGCGGGCTTGCGACTTGAGCTCCTGCTCCAAGTCCCCGCATCCGGCCACCAGCACCCGGAATGGCGGGGCCTTGCCTTGCAGCAGCGCCGCCGCTTCAAGGAGCAGGTGCTGGCCCTTTTGGGGGGTCAGCCGCCCTGCCGTCCCGATAACCAGTTCGCCGGGGCGGCGCGGGATGAGTGGCGTGCTGTGACGTGCGTCGAATTCCGCGACGTCGAATCCGTTATGGATGAGGTGGATGCGCGCGGCCGGAATGAGCGTCGGGTTGTGCTGCAAGACGCAGCGTCTGGTTTCCTCGGAATTGACGATGAGTTTGGTGAGCACATGGCGGTACAGCAAGCGGTTCAGGAGTCTGTCGCGCACGGGCACGGCGATTCCCCGGCGGTAGATGATGTCCCGCACGCCTGCCAGCCGTGCGGCGACCCCTCCGGCTTTCACGTCTCGGGGCAGGCACAGGAGCACCGCGTCAACCTGTTCTCGCCGGAAGAAGCGCACAAGTCCGGCCATGGCGATGGGGTTCAAAAAGCTTAGAGGGCCAAGGGTCGGCGTGTAGAGTTGGATGCCGGGCTGTCCTGCCGCGCGTCTGGCCAATTCGCTGCCACTGCCCGCCACCACGCAGACCCGAAGGCCCGCATCCCGCGCCAAAAGTGCGTTTTGAAGATGCCAGTGCTCCCCGCCGCCCCAGGGCATGTTGGTATTGAAGAAGCACACGGTTGTCAGCGGCTGCATGGGGGGGATCCTTCTGGTTGCCTGCGGCTGCTGCCGCATGGCTGCGTGTCGGTGGTTGGCCCGGTCTGCGATTTCCTACAGCTTTGCATCGCTCCGGGCAAGAACCCGGTTTTGCCGGTCCGGATGACACCGTTGCGCACGGCCGTCGAATGGCGTAGCGAAAGGGAATCAGCGCACGCAAAGTACAAAGAGGCGTACGTGGACCGATACCAATCCCTTGCAGTGGCCCTGGAATCCGAAGTGCTCTCCGAGATGGCGGGCACGTTTTTCGGTGCGCGCAAGGCTTTGGAAGATTTCAAGGACGACTTCATGTTTCGGGTCGAGGAACTCCGCTCCGCCGCGGCGAAGGTTCATTCGCGGGTGTTCTTCTTGCGTTCGCTTCTGCTTGGGGCGGAGGGCGAGGCCGCCTTGTTCGCCTCGCTCGGCCTTCCTCCGCAGTTTTCCGGGCTGCGCCCGGGGCCAGGCTTGGCGCCATGGCGGCCCGAACGGCTGCCGTGGGCCTTGTCGTCTTCCGGCCGCTACGTCAAGCTGGTGGTTATGGCCTATGCCGAGGTGCGCCACGCGTGCGAGGTGTACATGCGGGGCGAATACGAGGACGATCCCGCGCACAAGGGGCGCAAACGCATGGGCCTTCATTACGCCATGGTCGAGCAGATGGCCGCGCGTCTCAATCAAGGCGTCGAGAAGCTGAATGCCGACATGCCCCCTTCGGCCACTTTGCTGTACGCGCGCGGCATAAGCACCGTGGAGGCGCCGGGCCAGGGGGCCATCACCAACGCTTTGGGGGCGGAGAGCCTGGACAAGGGCTTGCAGTTTGAACCCGTTGACTTTGCCGCGCTTGACGTCTGGCGCGCGCCGACGCTTCCTGAGCCTGAGGAATGCGCACCCCGGCTTCGGAAGTTCGCCGCCGAATATTACTCCGCCCATTCGGATGAGCTACGCCGTGTGCTTGCGGCGCTGTAAGCCGGTTGTCAGCCCGCCGCGATGATGCGTCCGCTGAGCTCCTCGATGACCTGCTCGGCGCGTTCCAACGGTATCTGGCAGGTGCCGACCTTGTCGTGGCCGCCCCCGCCGTACTCCAGCATGAGCCTGCCGACATTTGTCTTGCAATTGCGCTTGAGCACGCTGTGCCCGACGGTGATGACCACGTTCTGCCTGCGCACTCCCCACATGATCTGCATACTGATGTTGCACCGGAGGAAAAGGGTGTAGACGAGAAAACGGTTGCCCGCGAAAATGATGTCTTCCCCGCGCAGATCGGTGAGGATGAGGTTCTCCCGTTGCGTGGACGTGCGCCGGAGCATTTCCAGAAACAGACGCGATTGCTCCTCGTACACCCGCACGCGCTCCTCCACATCAGGAATCCGGAGGATGTCCTCGGCCTTCATCGTGCGGCAGTATTCGATCATGTCGAGCATGAGCTGGTAGTTGCTGACTCGGAAGTTTTTGAAGCGGCCCAGACCGGTTCTGGGATCCATGATGAAGCCAAGCAGAATCCAGCCTTTGGGGGCGGCGATTTCCTGGGGGGTGAGGGTGGCGCTGTCCACCTTGTCCACGGCCTCAAGCAGGGTGTGCAGGTGCCGGGACAGCGTGTTGTCGCCGTCGAAATGCTCCCAGATGACATGCGCACAGCTCTTGTGGGGGCGGCTGGCGCCCTTCACCGGAACGGCCTTGCCCACGCGGGCCAGCTCGCTGGTGTGGTGGTCGAACCACATTCCGCAGCCAGGCACGTAGGGCACGTTGGCCAGAATGTCGTTTGCGGTGACCGAGATGAGCCCGTCCTGCAGGTCTTTGGGATGCGCGAAGAGAAAGTCGTCGATGAGCCCGAGCTCCTTGAGCAGCACGGAACAGACCAGGCCATCGAAATCCGATCGGGTCACCAGGCGCATGGGAAGTCCTTTGGCTTGTGGTGTCAACGGCGCATAACCGGCATTATTTAAAATAGCGCGCGGGCAAAGGCGCTGTCAACACGAAGGCGGATCAGTGCGGCTGTTCCGGGTGCGGGTGTGCGTGGGCGTGCCAGTGCAGCTTGGCCGCTCCCTCCCTGACGAGACGGTTGGACTCGATGGTGTAAAACGTGTCCGACACGAGGTTCAGGAAGTCCCAGTCGTGGGATACCGTCAGCACCGCCGCATCGAGGTTCGCCAGAATGTCCACAAGGCGGAGCCGGGTTGCCGGATCAAGGCTGTTGGTGGGTTCGTCCAGCAACAGGGCCTTGGGTCGCATGGCCAGAACTCCAGCCAGCGTCACCAGCTTTTTCTCCCCCCCGGAGAGTCTGTGCGTGAGCCTGTCGCCGAAGCCGGAGAGCCCGACGAAATCCAAGGCCCAATTGGCCTCGCTGGCGGCTTCGGCGGGCGAAAGGCCCAGGTTGAGCGGGCCGAAGGCCACATCGTCCAGCACGGTGGGGAAGAGCAGTTGGTCATCCGCGTTTTGCAGCAGAAGCCCCACCCCGCGCCTCAGTTCCATGAAGTCCGCCTCGGTGCGCATCGGGCGGCCCATGTAGAGCACTTCTCCCGTTGCGGCGGGAAGAAGGCCGGTCAAAATGGAGAGGAGCGTGGTCTTGCCGCATCCGTTGGGGCCGAAGAGCCCGACGCGTTGGCCGGACAATAGCGCAAAATCGACCTCTTGCAGCACGCTGGCGCCGCCTGCGGCATACCCGAAGCCTATTCCGCGCAGGCCCAAAAGCGGAACATCAAACACCGAGCACCTCCAGAAATGCAATGAACGCCGTGAGCGCGGCGCCGCCCGCCAGGAAACAGCGCTCCTTATTGCCCATGCGAAAGGTCCGCATGGTGGCGAACACGCCTGAAAAACCGCGCAGCAGCATGGCTCGGCGTGTCACTTCCGCCCGACGCATGGCCCCCACCAGCACCATGGCCAAAAGCGAGGCCAAGGTGCGGTAGGTGTGGGCGTCGCTTCGGGGGCGAAAGCCCCGCAGGCGCGCGGCCGTTGACAGGCGCAAGCGCTCGTCGTTGATGACGTGGATGAAGCGGTAGGTGAAGAGGAAGAGAAAAACAAGCTTGTCCGGCACGTGCAGCCTGTGCATGGCCTGCCCCAGGGACGCCGCGTCCGAGGTGGCGACAAGGGAAAGGAAGCAGAGCGAGATGGCGTTTGTCTTGAGGCTGATGAGGAGGCTGGCGGCAATCCCTTGGGCCGTTATGTCCAGCGGGCCGAAACGGGCCAAGGGTTCGCCCGGAGTGGTGAAGGGAAGAAAGACCCAGAGGAAGGCCACGAAGCCGTTGATGGTAAGCATTCTGCGCCAGAACGGCCGCCAGCGCAACCTGGCCCACACGACGAGGACCATCCCGGCGCAGAGTCCGAGCACTGGCCCTCGCCAGCCGGTGCATACGGCCAGGGTGCAGGCCAGGGCGACCGCCAGCGCCAGCTTGGCGCGCGGATCGGCGCGGTGCAGAAAGCTGCTGCCTTCGGCGAAGGGTTCATCGATCATGCTGGCGTCGTCATTTCCCGGCGCGTCCGCCCCGGCGCGAGGCCACAAAGGCCGCAACGCCGAAAAGGCCCAGGATGTAGCCGATGCCGCCGACGACTTCCGTCAGGCCAGGGCCGTGTTCCGCAGATTCAAGCAGCAAGCGCTTGATCGGGGCCAGTCGCGCTTCCATGGCCTTGTCCACGGCCTGCTCGACGATGCGTGACAGAGCGGCTTCGTCCAGGCTTGAGGGCATCGGTCCGGTGGGGGGAGGATCTGCAGACCGCTGCTGGGGCGATGCTGCGGAAGCCTTGGACTCCCCTTTGGGCGCGGTTGCAGCCGGGGCAGGGGCAGCGGCCGTCTGGGGCTTGGAGGCACGGGAGCGCCGAAGCGAAGCGTATTCGTCTGCTTTGACGATGGTTTCCGCCTGGTGTCCCTCGCCTGCGTCAAGGCGGATGCGCAAGTCTGCAGCATCGGCCATGGCCTTGGCCGGAACCGGAACCGTGAGCGCCCCTTTTTCGTCCGTGGCGGTGTGCAGGAATTCTTCTCCCGTTGCGGCATCGCAGATGCGGATTTTGCCGTTAACAACCTTGTTCGACTTTGAGTAGAACGCGTCGATGACGATGTTCGGGCCGTCCACATAGGCGAACACGCTGACCTTGTGCGCGAACGCGCCGGTGTGGAGCAGCAAGAGAACGAGGGTCGCCGTCGAGGTCTGGAGAACGAGGCGTGAAAAGCCGGTCAAGCGCATGTCTCCTCCGGACGGGGAGTGTGTTTCTTCTGCGTGCTGGTCTGAAAAATTTCGGGCATGGCCTTGGCCACATAGCCCACTACCAGCACCGTGAACCCGCCTTCAACAAGCATCACCGGAATGTGCGCCGCCACAAGAGTCACGGCGGCCTGAAAGAATCCTTCGTCGGTGAGGCTCAAGGCCGTTGCGGTAAGCAGCGAGGACAACAGGACCGAGAGCGACCCGCACAAAAAAGCCCCGATGGCGCGGGCGCGGCCGCTTCGCCGCAAAAGCGGGGCGCAGAACACGCCACAGGCCACGGCTGGAGCGGCCATGTTGAAACAGTTGACCCCGAGTGCGGTGAGCCCCCCGTATTGGAACAATACGGCCTGGAGCAGCAGCCCCACCAGGATGGCCGGGAAGCTCGCCCAACCAAGAATCGCCCCGAGAAGTCCATTGAGGATGAGGTGCGCGCTGCTGGGGCCGATGGGAATGTGGACGAGGGAGCCCACGAAGAACGCGGCGGAGAGGATCGCCACGGTGACGAGGGTGTCGTTGCGCATCTTGCGCAGACCGATGGTCACCCCAGCGGCCGTGAGCGCCGCGCCGGAGATCAGGATGGGGACGGATAAAACCCCTTCGGAGATGTGCATGGGCGGACCTTGCGCTGGAATTTCCGGGCGGGGCGAACCCCGCCCGGTGGAATGTGCGCGGCTTGAATTACTTCTTTCCAGTCTTGGGTGCAAGGAACTCGACCCACAAGACTGCGCCAAGTTCGATGGTCTTGTCTTTGCCGTCCTGTTTGATGGTCTCCTTGGCGTCGTTCAGCGCGGCGAAGCCCCACCAGCCCGCCCACGGGGCGACAAAGCTGAATTCGCCCTGGGCGTTGGTCTTCACTACCTGGGTGACGGCATAGTCGTTGGGCGCAGCGTACTTCTTGTCCTTGTTGTAGTATTCGACCTCAACCTCGCAGTTGGCGGCGGGTTTGCCGTCCAGCAGCACACGCCCGGTGAAGATGTTCCCCGCGTAGTTGCCGAAAGGCCGGGTGAGCGGCACGATTTCGGTCTTGAGGCCAAGAGGCTCATCCCAGCCCTCATCGTCGCCGAAGGCGGGCACGATGACTTTGGTGATGTGCTGGATGAACTTGTCCTCCGCAGGCTCCCAGTAGGGCGCGGGAACAGTATAGAAGGTGTACACGCCGGGCTTCTTGACGGCATAGCTCGCCTGCCAGGCCTGGTGTCCCAGGAGCTTGACCTCCTTGAGGGCCGGAAGCAGGCTGGACTTCTCCTCACCTGCGTTTACGACGCCGAATTCGAGGGGGCGGACCATATTCATGCCTTCCAACTCCATGGGATGGGCGAAGGCGAGGGTGATGGCCACATTGGCTTTGGCCTTGTCGTCGACAGTCCCTTGCGAGGGGATGATCATCCCGAAGTGGGCCTGTGCGGAGTGTGCCATGCCAAGCACAAGGGCGAGGCACAAGGCGATGCGTTTCATGAAAACCTCCTGGCTGCTGCGTTTTGGTGAGGCCAAACGACCGTATTGGTCGAATGGCGTTTCGGCTTTGCGTCCGATTGCTGAAGAGTGTGCGACTGTCCCTAACGATTAGCCGTATCCGCAGCCTTACGCAAGGACGATTTGAGAAATAATAACACGAGACGCGTTGCCTTTTCGCTTGCAATACCCAGCGCCCGGTTGAAGGGGCAGGCCTAGCCCTTGCTTCGCAGCGCTTGGATGCGCAGGGCGCGGAGCTTTTGGGCCGAAAGTTCGCCGAGTCCGCAGTCCTCGGGGGGGAGGTGCGCCGACTGGATGGCCTCAAGCTCCCGCAGGGCCAGGGCGGAGTGGTCGCGCCCCTTGTCCGCAAGTTCCAGGCGCAGCATCTCCCGCAGCACGCCTCGACTGGTGAGCCGGATGAGCAGGTCCACGCGGGTGGCTGGCTTGAGGTCGGGATAGTTGCCGATGACCATGTGCCAGCGCGCGGCATCGGCCCCGGCGCGGATGAAGCGCGTGGGCAGGCGCAGGCGCTGGCCCAGGGCTTGCGCCATGGCCTCGCCGCGAAGATCATGACCAAAGTGCCGGGGGAGCATTTCCTTTGGAGTGGCCGCCTTGCCCAGGTCGTGGCACAGGCCCATCCACGCGGCAAGCGCATCGCCCGCAAGCCGGTCCATGACACGGGCCGTATGCTCCAGCACGCTTGCATCGTGGTGCTGTGCCGGTCCGGCCGGGATGTCCGTCGCGCCTTCCAGCTCCGCCAGCCAGGGCGACAGGCAGCCGCCCGCCTCAAGCACGCGCAGGAATTCCCCTGGACGGTCCCCGGCCATGGCCTTTTGGACTTCCTGGGCCAAGCGTTCGGGGAACAGGTTTTTTAGCGCACCGGAGTCCGCTACGGCCCGCATGTCCCGCAACAGCTCCGTGTGGGGCGAAAAGCCCGGAAGCTGGGCGCAGAAACGCGCGGCGCGCACGGCCCGCAGGGGATCTTCAGGCAGGGAGCGCGCCGAGGCCGGACGGAGTACCCGGGCGTGAAGATCTTCGAGCGCCGATGGGTGGCAGTAGAGGCCACCGTCTTCGTCAAGGGCCATGGCGTTGATGGTGAAGTCGCGCAGGAGCAGGTCCTGTTCAAGACTGTCGCCACGAAGGAAGCTGTATTCCTCGTGGTCCAGAATGAACACGGGGAAGGTTTTGCCCACGGGTTTGGCCGTTGGATGGGCGGCCAGGAAGTCCTCGACAGAGGCGTCCAGCACAAGGTAATCCCTGTCCCTGGCGGGCAGGCCCATGAGCACGTTGCGGACTGCCCCGCCGACAAGCAGAATGCGCATCCGGCTTATGTAGTCGATTCCCTCCCGAAAGGAAAGCCGCCGGATCTGTCCCGGCGTTCAGGATCATCATGGCGCGTTCGGTCTGTATCATCGATACTGGATTGCCAGGATTGGCGGAGCCTGTTTCCGCACGACAGCTTGAAAAGATGCATCCTCTTTGGGCGACTGATCTGGCGTCCCTCGCGCCGCAGAATCATCGCAAGGCCCCTTGCCCAGCGGATGCACTGCTGCTGTGCGGCCCCTGCACAAGCACCATGGACGTGGCGCGCGAGCTGGTGGAGCGGGGCGCCCTTGGCCCCTGGGGCAGCGTGCTTGCGCCGATGCAGGCGGCCGGACGCGGACAACTTCGGCGTTCGTGGGTTTCCCGCCCTGGCAATCTGCTGGCCACCCTGGTTTGCCCGCCCGCGCCGAAGCCGTGGAGCGATCTGCGGCCGCTCGTCTTTGGGCACCTCTTCGCTGAGGCGTTGAGCGAACTTGGCGAGTCGGCTCAGGTCAAGTGGCCGAACGATATTTTGTGCAACGGCAAAAAGGTGGCTGGAATGCTTGTGGAAGAGCGACCCGGCTGCATTCTTGTCGGCGTCGGGGTCAACTTGGCCTGGGCGCCGCCGCCGGAGGATCTGCGTGCTGGCCGTGCCATGGACGCCGGACAATATCACCCGTCCAAAGAGGGAGTTGGCCCGACGCAGCTGTGGCGCGCCCTTGTAAACCGCGTGGAAACGGGATACATGTTGCTTCTTGAGGCTTTTTCACCCAAAGAATTCTTGACGATTTTCCGCACCAGGATGTCCTGGCTGGGGGGACGTGTTCTCGTCAGCGAAGGCGCAAGCGTTCGGTATGAGGCTATAGTCAAGGGCATTTCTGAGGAAGGGGGCCTTGTTTTGGACCGCGCCGGGCAGGAGGTCGTGCTTCTGGCGGGCGATGTGACCCCGGTTTAAGCGGGGCTGGTCTGTGTGACCCGAAGCGTACAGCAACTGCAAGGGGGACTTTTTAGGCCATGAGACCGAAGTCGTTCGAGAAGGTTCTTGAGGAAGTCAAGGGCAAGCCCATTCTGGTGGCCAATCGCGGCATTCCCGCACGCCGCATCTGCCGCTCCATAACCGAGATGTTCCAGGCTGTGGCCGTGATGACCGCCACGGATGTGGACAAGACCTCGCCCGCAACTACCGGCGCCCACGAGCTGTTGCTCCTGGGCGAAGATCCTCGCGCCTATCTCGACCTCGATCGCATCATCAAAATGGCCAAGGATCGTGGCATCGTCGCCATTCACCCCGGCTGGGGCTTCGGCAGCGAGGACGACTCTTTCCCCAAGAAATGCGAAGAGGCCGGCATCATCTTCATCGGGCCCAACCAGGGCCCCATGCGTTTGCTCGGCAACAAGGTGGCCGTGCGCAAACTGGCCGAGGAGATCGGCGTTCCGGTCGTGCCCGGATCACCGGAAGCCGTGAGCATCCCCGAGGCGAGGCGCATCGCCAAGGAGATCGGCTTCCCCATCATGCTCAAGGCCGAGGGCGGCGGCGGCGGTCGCGGCATTTATGAGGTGTACGAGGACTCGCAGCTTGAGAGCGCCTTCGCCAAGGCCTCGGCCCTGGCCAAGGCCAGCTTCGGCAACCCGCGCCTGTATGTGGAGAAGCTGCTGACTTCCGTCCGTCATATCGAATTTCAGGCCATCTCCGACATGTACGGCAATGTGTTCGTCTTTGACGAGCGCGACTGCACTGTGCAGCGCAATCACCAGAAGCTCGTGGAAATCACGCCTTCGCCCTGGCCCAAGTTTACGCCGGAGCTGCGCCGCGAGCTCAAGGGCTATGCCGAGAAGCTCATCAAGGCCGTTGGCTACCACTCCCTGGCCACTGTGGAGTTCCTGGTGGACAAGGACGGCAGGCCGTACCTCATCGAGGTCAACACCCGGCTGCAGGTGGAGCACGGCATCACCGAATGCCGTTACGGCATCGACCTGGTCGAGGAGCAGATCGCCATCTCCTTCGGCTCCAAGCTGCGTTTCAACGAGCAGACCACCAAGCCTTACCTGCACGCCATGCAGGTCCGCGTGAACTGCGAGGACCCGCAGGACAACTTCTCTCCTAACGCTGGACTCATCACCAGCTATGTTTCGCCAGGCGGGCAGGGCGTGCGCATCGACTCCTGCATCTGCGCGGGCTACCGCTTTCCCTCACGCTACGATTCCGCCGCCGCGCTCTTGATCACCTACGGCAATTCCTGGGACAAGACCGTGATGCTCATGCGCCGCTGCCTGCGCGAGTACAAGATCAGCGGCGTCAAAACCACCATCAACTTCCACCGCGAGGTGATGAAACACCCGGACTTCGTTTCCGGGGAATACGACACCAACTTCGTCCGCCTGAAAAAGGACGAGTTGATGGCCTACACGGATCAGGAGCCGGAACCGGTCCGGCTTGCGCGCCTGGTGGCCGAGGTCAGCGCCAAGGGCTACAACCCCTACGTCTCGCTGGGCGAGTACCGCGGACGCGCGGACAAGCGTCTGGGGCGTTTTCAGCTGGTCAAGGCCCCGGACACCGCGGATTCGTCCTTCGAGCCCCGCATCACGCGGGCCATGAAGCGCGACGACATCCTGGGTGCCCTGCGCGAGGACCGCTCCAAAGGCATCGTCCATTTCTGCGACACCACCACGCGCGACATCACCCAGTCGAACAGCGGCAATCGTTTCCGTCTGGCCGAAGACCGCATCATCGGCCCGTATCTGGACCGCTGCGGCTTCTTCAGCCTGGAGAACGGCGGCGGCGCGCACTTCCACGTGGCCATGCTGGCCAACATGACCTATCCGTTCAGCGAGGCCAAGGAGTGGAACCAGTTCGCTCCGAACACCCTGAAGCAGATCCTCATCCGTTCCACCAACGTGTTGGGCTACAAGCCGCAGCCCAAGAATCTCATGCGGCTGACCGGAGAGATGATCTGCGAGCATTATGATGTCATCCGCTGCTTCGACTTCCTGAACCACGTGGAGAACATGCGTCCCTTCGCCGAGGTGGTGCTGGGCTCCAAGAAGCACATTTTCGAGCCCGCCCTGTCCTTGTCCTGGGCAAAGGGCTTCGATGTGCCCCATTATCTTGAAGTCACCGAGGACATTCTGAACATGTGCGCCAGCGTCATGGGCGTAGGCAAGAAGAAGGCCGCGCAATCCATCATCCTTGGCCTCAAGGACATGGCCGGCGTGTGCCCGCCGCGCTTCATGCGCGAACTCATCGAGGCTTTGACCGCCCGGTATCCCGAACTGGTCATCCACAGCCATCGGCATTACACCGATGGGCTTTTCGTGCCCACCATGGGCGCGGCGGCCAAGGCGGGCGCGCACATCGTGGATACGGCCATCGGCTCCAGCGTGCGGTGGTACGGCCAGGGCGAGGTGCTCTCCACCGCCGCCTACATCGAGGACGAGATGGGCCTGAGCACCCTGCTCGACAAGGACATGATCCGGGCCACAAACTTCACGCTCAAGCAGATCATGCCCTACTACGACAAGTACTGCTCCCCGTACTTCCAGGGTATCGACCACGATGTGGTCCGCCACGGAATGCCGGGCGGGGCGACCTCGTCCTCCCAGGAAGGCGCCATGAAGCAGGGCTACATCCACTTGCTGCCCTACATGCTCAAATTCCTGGCCGGCATCCGCAAGATCGTCCGCTACCACGATGTGACTCCGGGGTCGCAGATCACCTGGAATACCAGCTTCTTGGCCATCACCGGAGCGTACAAGCGTGGAGGCGAGCGCGAAGTGCGCCGGTTGCTGAACATTCTCGACATCGTGAATCTTGCGCCCGAGTCCGAGCTTACCGAACACGAACGCGAAGCCCGGCTTGATCTCTATCGCGACAGCAACGACGCTTTCCGCAATCTGCTGCTGGGCAAGTATGGCAAGCTGCCCCTGGGCTTCCCGCCTGATTGGGTCTACCAGAGCGCCTTCGGGGCCGAATGGAAGACCGCAGTCGAGTGCCGCACCGAGGCTTCCCCGCTTGAGACCCTGCCGGACATGGACCTCGCGGCCGAAGAATCCACACTGGACGCGCGCCTGGGCCGCAAGGCCACGCCGGAGGAGGTCGTGCTCTACCTGAACCACCCTGGCGATGCGCTCAAGACCATTGAATTTGTGGAAACCTACGGCGATGCCAACAATCTGCCGCTTGACGTGTGGTTCGAAGGTATGGAGAAGGGCGAGACCCTGCTGTTCCAGAGCCGTTGCGGCAAGCCCCATGTCATGCGCATCTCGGACATCTCCGAACCGGATGAGCAAGGCTGCATCACCGTGCGCTATTCTGTGGATTCCGAAACCATGACCCACCGCGTCAAGGTCCGCGAGGCCCTGGGAGGCGACCGCGACAGCCTGGAGCTGGCCGACCCCAAGAACGTGTACCACATTGGTTCGCCATCCAACGGCGACTTGTGGATCATGCACGTCCGCGTGGGCGACACGGTCAAAAAGGGTGAGGAGATCTTCAACATCTCCATCATGAAGCAGGAGAAGAGCGTGCTTGCGCCAGTCTCCGGCGTGGTCAAGCGCGTGCTCAAAAACGCCAACTATCAGGAAGACAAGGTCATGGTCCCTGTCAAGGAAGGGGAGCTGCTTGTGGAGCTTGGTCCCGCGCAGGCGTGCTGCCCCACCTGCAAGGCCTCCATCGCCAGCGAGGACTATCATTTTTGCCCGTCCTGCGGGCAAAAGGTTTAGCCTGTTGAAAGCGCCTGGTTGTAGTTGTTGTATATGCAATTACGACTCGGACTGTGCCTTTTTTCAAGGCAGGCGGGAAATGGATAGGACTTTTTTCCCTTGTGCCCGGTGGCGGCATCGTGGAAAAGTCCTTCTCCCGTCTGCCTTGGCGGTTTTTCTTGGCGATTATTGCATATGCAATTGACTTCGGCGAGGCAAAAGGGGTATCTGCGCAACGACGGCTGTTGACACGGTGTGTTCCTTCTCCAGGCGCACAGGCGCTGACCAGGGGGGCATTGCCATGTCGTGTCCTTTTACGATCCCTGAATCGACGCAACGGGCCGACCGCAGGCGGCGCGCCCAGGAGGAGAGCATGGCCAAAGTCCAGAAGGATCAGACTTCCAAGTCCGTCGGCGTTGCCGCCGAAGCCAAGCCCAAAGCCGAAAACAAGGCCGACTTGCCCAGGTTGATCGTGCTCACCGGCGCGGACATCGTGGCCATTGGCCCGGATGCGGAGCTGCTGGTGGGCGGGAAGAACTACAACACCGCAATCATCAGCCAGGTCGAGGGCATCCGCGCCCCGCAGTTTCGAGCCATCTCCTCCATCGCCTTCCACAAGCTGCTTGACGAGACCAAGGTCAACGCGTCCCTTGTGCGCAGCATAGTGGACAAGGAATACAACGCCACTGACTGGACCGACGACGAGATCAACCGCGATCCCGAGTTTCTGCGCAAGTTCACCCGCAAGATCGCCCGGCGCATCGCCGCGGAGTCCGTCAAGACCTCCGGCACGCCCATCAAGCTGCGCACCTTCGTCAACAACGTGGTGGAAGGCTTCGCCACCAGCCCGGAAGGCATTGACCAGTTGCGCAAGCGTTCCGTGCTGGTGCAGGCGGCCATCTTGTCCGTGGAGCTCCCCGCCGAAGTGAAGGAGGCCGTGCGCGGCGCCTACCTCGCCATTTGCGGAGAGGCCGGCCTGGAGAACGAGCCCGTGGCCGTGCGCTCCTCCGCAGCCGGTGAGGACAGCCGCAAGAAGGCCTTTGCCGGCCTGCAGGACACCTATCTCAACATTGTGGGCGACGAGCGCTGTGTGGAGGCCTACCACTGGGATTGCGCCAGCGCCTACAACCTGCGCAGCATGACGTACCGTCGCGAGGCCATTCTCGACGCCGTGCGCCAGGCCGAAGAGACCGGCGACGACATGATCGCCGAGACCGCCAAGAAGGAATGGGCCATCGAGAACACCTCGCTCTCGGTGTGCATCATGCGCATGATCAACCCGCTGATCTCCGGCACCGCCTTCAGCGCCGACACCTCCACCGGCTGCCGCGGCACCGACCGCAACGACCTCGTGTCCATCGACGCGAGCTACGGCCTCGGCGAAGCGGTCGTGGGCGGCATGGTCACCCCGGACAAGTTCTACGTCTTCCAGCGCGACGACCATTCCGAGGTCGTGGTGCGCTTCATGGGCTGCAAGGACAAGAAGATCGTCTATGACGAGGACATGGGCGGCACCAAGGATGTGGAGGTCGAGGAAAACGAGGTGTACCGCTGGGCGCTTTCCCTCGCCCAGGCCGAGGATGTGGCGCGCGGCGTGCGCAACATCTCCCGCGCGTACGGCGGCATGATCATGGACACCGAGTTCTGCATCGATTCCGCCGACCGCCTATGGTTCGTGCAGGCCCGGCCGGAGACCCGCTGGAACGAGGATTTCCAGATCCATCCGGACACCATCTTCATGCGCCGCAAGGAGGTGGACCCCAAGGCCTTGGTCGATGCCGAACTCATTCTTGAGGGCAACGGCGCCAGCCGCGGCGCGGGCGCGGGCACGGTGAAGTTCCTGCGCAGCGCCCTTGAGTTGAACAAGGTCAACAAGGGCGACATCCTGGCCGCCGAGCGCACCGATCCGGACATGGTCCCCGGCATGAGGATCGCCAGCGCCATTCTGGCCGATGTGGGCGGCGACACCAGCCACGCGGCCATCACCAGCCGCGAACTCGGCATTCCGGCGGTCATCGGTCTGCAGCGGCTTGAGGTCATCCGCTCCCTGGACGGCCAGGAGGTCACCGTGGATGGCTCGCGCGGGCACGTGTACCGTGGCCGCCTGCCCCTTGTGGACGTTGGCGGCGAGATCAACGTGGCCGAACTGCCCGCCACCAAGACCAAGGTCGGCCTCATTCTGGCCGACATCGGCCAGTCGCTGTTCCTCTCTCGTTTGCGCCGCGTGCCCGATTTCGAAGTCGGTCTGCTGCGCGCCGAGTTCATGCTGGGCAACATCAGCGTGCATCCGCTGGCGCTGGAGGCGTTCGACCGGGGCGTGTTGGGCGCGCTGGTGGAGGCCAAACTGCGCGAGATGGAGTCACAGCTCTCCAAGGCCATGAAGGAGCAACTCGCCACGGGCCTTATCAACCTGCGCCTCAAGCTGCGGGACTACGTTGGGGTCATTACCGGGCTTGGAAAGGAGCTGGCTTCCCTGTCCGAGCGCGAGGGCACCAAGGGCACCGACGAGGTGCTGGCCATCCATCGCCGCCTGCGCGAGTTGGACAAGAAGCTTGACGAGCACATCGGCTACGCCACCGAGCGTTTGGAGACCCTCAAAACCTCGGTCTCCCTCAAGAAACACATCGCCGTCATCATGGGTTACACCGACGTGCTGGACGGCATCACCGAGAATTACGCCGAAGCCAAGAAGATCAAGGAGGACCACGAGCGCGAGATCGAGAAGATCGCCGCCCGCGTGAAGGACGAGCCCGAGGTTCTCGACGCGCTTTCCCGCATCGCCGCCCTGCGCGAGGAAGTGGCTCTCAAAATGGGGCTCAAGAGCGAGATGGACGAGGTGCGCACCCTGCCCGATCGCATCCGCAAGCTGCTTGAATCCCGCGGCTTCCGCACCGGCAAGGAGCACTACATCCAGACCCTGGCCCAGGGCTTGGCCCTCTTCGCCATGGCTTTCTACGGCAAGACCATCGTCTACCGCACCACGGACTTCAAGTCCAACGAGTACCGGAACCTCATCGGCGGTCTTTTGTTCGAGACCCATGAGGACAACCCCATGCTCGGCTACCGCGGCGTCTCCCGCAACATCCATGACTGGGAGCTTGAGGCCTTCAAGCTGGCGCGCGGCATCTTCGGCGGCAAGAACCTGCAGATCATGCTGCCCTTTGTCCGCACCCTGGAAGAAGCCCGCAGCATGAAGCGCTACCTGAAGAGCGTGCACAACATCGAGTCCGGCAAGGACGGCATGAAGGTCATCCTCATGTCCGAGATTCCGGCCAACGCCATCCTCTGCAAGGAATTCATCAAGGAGGTTGATGGATTCTCCATCGGTTCCAACGACATGACCCAGATGGTGCTGGCCACCGACCGCGACAATGCCCGCTTGCAGCACATCTACGACGAGGAGGATCCTGCGGTGGTCTGGGCCATCCTGGTGACCATCTTCGCCGGGCAGAAGTACTGCAAGAAAGTGGGCTTCTGCGGCCAGGGCGTGTCCAATTCCGAGATCCTGCGGGGTCTGGTCGCCATCGCCGGCATCGATTCCGCCTCCGTGGTTCCCGATACCTACCGCAAGACCAAGATCCAGATGGCCGAAGTGGAAGCGCTCAACATTCCGGTCTCCAAACTGGGCGACTGGCTGCGCGAACAGCACTTCAGCCGCCTGGAGATCCTGCTTGAGGAAAATGGCTATGGCCATATCCTCAAGCGGTACAAGACCGCCGAGGACCTGATGGAGTGGTACGAGGGCGAGCTGGACCGCTTCAGCGAACAGCTGCGCGACAACATCGAGAATCCCAAGGAGGCCTTCTATCGTCAGGAGATGGAGCGCTTCCGCGCCATTTTCCACAAGCCGGTGATCTACTCCAGTTGGGATTGGACCTTCACTGTTGAAGACGCAATGCACCACGCCGGTTTCGCCACCTACGAGGAGCAGGAGGCGGCGCTTGCCGTCAAGCGTTCCATGAAGTGGTAGCCAGCACCTGACGCGATTCCGTTACTGCGGCGGCCCGAAACAACGGGTCGCCGCTTTTTTTATGTTCAGGACGTCGTGAACCGCTTGGGGGTGGCTTGTGGGGCGCGTAGCAGGGGAGGGGCTAGTCGAAGGCCGGGTGTTTGAGCTCGGCATCTATCTGGTCGGCGTCGGGTGCGTTGAAGCGCACCAGATTGCGCAAATGCAGGAAGCTGTCCGGCTCCATGCCTATGAAGTCAATGGCCACCCCCGTCGCATCGCTGCGGATGACGCGGCAGTCGATTTCAATGATTGCCTCGGGACTGAGGGTGATGCGCACAATTCCCAGCGTGCCGGATTCGACGTGCGCATCGGCCATGGCAAGCAGGCCCTTGAGGCTGATGTTGTGCGTCAGCAGGGGGATGCCCTCGCCGGAGGGCAACACGAGTTCTGCGGAGATGTTGGTGTCGACGCGGCTGCGGCGGCGGCGGTTGGCGTCCATGCGTCTCCTTCGGCCAAGCGGGGGCTGCGAGGGTGCGTTTATGCGCTTTCCATCACATATGACTGTGATGCCTGGCCGCGTCAAGGTCGGCGCAGACGCAGGGCTTGGGCGTTGGGCAGCACAATGCCGACGAGGATGAGCGCCATGCCTGCCAGCTGCACAGGGACGACTGCTTCGCCGAGCAGTAGCGCGGAGGCCAGCACGGTGGTGATGGGCTCAAGAGTGGAGCAGATGGAGGCGCTGGCGCTGCCGATGAGTTCCACGGCCCGGTACAGCAAGGTGACGGCCAACGCCGTGGGCACGATGCCCAAGGCCAAGGTCAGGAGCTTTGACTCCATGTCCAGTTCCGGGAACCGTATCGGGGGGCTTAAGATGGTGTAGACCACTGCGGCGAAGAGCACGCAATAGAAGGAGATGCTTTGCGGATTTTCGCCTTTGAGCAGCCATTCGAGCACGATGAGGTACGCCGAAAAGATGAGCATGGAGGCTGTGGCCAGCGCCAGCCCCGTGCCGTTGATGTCCCGGAGAAAGGCATCGTAGAAGACCAAGCCGCACCCTGCGATCAGGAGCAGCAGGGACATGGCCACCACGCTGTCCAGCCGGGTCTTGAACAGCAGGGACGAGGCCAGCGTGACTGCGACAGGATAAAAATACAGGATGAGCGAGGTGGTGGAGGCGGGGATGTACTTGAGCGCTGTCATGAAGGACAGGCTCTGCACCGGGTACAGAACCACGCCGAGGAACGCGGCTTTGAGGATGGTTCTGGGCCTGGCGCGCAGCACAGAACGGTTCGTTGCCGCGAACCAAACCAGCAGCAAAAGTGCGCCCAGCCCGAAGCGGTATTGGAGTATCTCCGCCGGGGCAAAACCGCGAGCGTAGGCCAGCTTGCCCAAAATGGCCAGCATCCCGAAGCACGCTGCCGATGACGCTGCGCAGACCATGCCTGCAAGTGATGCCATTTACGGCCACCTCCGGAGATTTCGCGTGCTTGTGGCTACCCGAAGAATCTCCCGAGGGCAAGGATGGTTACAGCTCCGTGCTGAATGCGTATGTCACCACCACTGGTTTGCCGTCGCGGGTGGGGGGAACGTCCAGGACAAATTCGGCCACACCGGCCGAGGGTTTTGTCCATTTGGAACTGGCGCTCTCGATTTTCCACTTTCCTGGCAGTTGTTCCTGCAGCACGATGCGCTGAGAATGCTTCTTGGCATTGAATATGCGCAGTTCCCAGGCGCCCCGGTAGCTGTTCTTGCCAGTTTTTTCATATGCGTTGGCAATGCGCTCCACGTTGAGATCGAAGGCCCGTCCCAGCCGGAGCTCCGCCATGGAGCCAACGGCAACGCGATCCAGGCGCGTCTCTCCCACCATGCGGCGCGCACGGCCGTCTTCCTGGAATGCCCGTAACGTGCCCGAGGGCAACGGGAGCCCCAAACCGAGGGCCTCGGTGTTTCGAAAAGAGAGAACCACGTCCAGTTTCTGCTTGATCGGGTCGGTTTCGCGGCCCGAAGGCATGGCACTGGCGCGGCCGATGAGTTTGCGGGTCAGGGGGATGTTTGCGGATTCAAAAAGCTTGGTTTGCCGAGACTGCTGGTTGAACAGGGTCACAGGCCTTTTGAGGCGGTAGAGGTGATGTTCAAAGACTTCTCCTCCGTCTGCGTCGTCGTAAGCTTCGGCGCCATCGAGCTTGGCAGCGGAAGCGTATGCGCGAGCAAGCACGGGGCGGGAGTTGTCGCGGGTTTCCCCGGCAAGGAGTTCAACCTTGGCGTTCTTGAAGTCGCGGCCGGAACGGTTGTTCAGCGTCACCCAGCCAGAGAGCTGCGCGCGGTCGCCGTCGCCGTCCATGACCAGCATGTAGTCCATTGTCCAGGAGAGTTCGCGGGCGAGGTAGCAGAGCTCTATGGTTTGCCGGGCAGCTCCGGTGTTTTCGACGTTCATGACAAGGCCGGGCCGTGCGGAAAGCCCCGTGGGCAATTCCGGATAAATGACAGCCTCCACAGGGCCGGCGTAGACACGGCCGTCCACCAGGAACACGGGCGGCTCTTTGGCGGAGAGCACTGTGGCCTGTTTTTGCGTACGGCCATCGCGGGTCTTGCCATCGGGCAGCACAAGGTCCACACTCTTTCCCACGTGCCTGCGCAGCAGGGCCGCCTGTGTGAGGGGTTCGGCGTCCAGCGCCAAGTCCAGCACCTTGAGGGCGTTGGGAGCGCTTTGGGACCGCACCTGCATGGTCTGCGCCTCAATTGTCTCAGGGAGGTCCGGCAGCACCACCTGCCCCCTTCCTTTGGGCAGGGGCAGCTCGCGTTCTTCACTCACCAAGCTTTGTCCGTTTTGCTGCACCACCAAGCGCAGGGCGTTGTCGGCCTGGGCAAGGGCCGGAACCAAGGGCGTCATGAGCAAGATCATCGCGGTGACCAATCGTTTCATGGGTGGCTCCTGTGCAAAGACGAGTTTTCAACAGGTGTGGGCAATTTTCTACCGGTTCCGCTCATTTGTCGAGCCATGTGTCTGCGTAATCCAACCCTGTATTTGACTTTCTAATTTGTTGATATAAAAAGAATAATGTTTTGTCACAAATGTTTTCTTTACAAGTAGGTAGTTCTTGATTCAATAATACTGCCTGGGCCTGTGCCCGAGACCAGGGGAGTGCTTGCGGAACAGTTCCGGCTCCCAGTCTGATTCACCAGGAGTTGTGCATTTTATGTTCGCGATCATCGGTGTTTTCGTTGTGCTCGGCTGCGTTGTCGGGGGCTTTGTCCTGGAAGGCGGACCGCTTGCCGTGCTCATCCAGCCCATCGAAGTGCTCATCATTGGCGGCGCCGCGGTCGGATCCTTCATGATCGCCTCGCCCAAGAGCGTGCTCTTCGGCACCCTCAAGAAGGCGTTCAAGGTTTTCACCGCTTCAGAGGCCAGCAAGCAGACCTATCTCGACATCCTCTCCGTTTTGTACACCTTGATGAACATGGCCCGTCGCGATGGCATCGTATCCATTGAGCAACATGTGAGCAAGCCCGATGGCAGCGCCGTGTTCACCCGTTATCCGGCCATCCTGAAAAATCACGAAGTCCGCGACTTCATCTGCGACAACTTCAAGGTGTTGCTGGCGGGCAACATCGAACCGCACCAGTTCGAGTCCGTCATGGATATCGATCTTGCCGCATCGCACAAGCACGAGGCCACCACCCCTGCCGCCATCAACAAGGTGGCCGATTCCCTGCCCGGTCTGGGCATCGTGGCCGCGGTGCTGGGCATCGTGCTCACCATGGGCAAGATCAACGAGCCCCCCGAGGTGCTTGGCCATTCCATTGGCGCGGCCCTGGTGGGTACCTTTCTCGGCATCCTTTTATGTTATGGTTTTGCCGGGCCCATGGCGCAAAACCTGGAGTATCAGGTGAAGGAGACCCACTCCATGCTGGAGGTGGTGAAGGCCGGGCTGGTCGGTTTCGCCAGCGGCTTTCCTCCCATGCTCGCGGTGGAGGCGGCCCGGCGCGCCGTTTCCGGCCCAGCCCGCCCGACTTTTGAAGAACTGGAAGGAGCGTTGAAGGGTGGCCAAAAATAAGGGCGGCAATACCATCATCATCAAAAAGGTGGTGGATGGACATGGCGGCGGCCACCATGGCGGCTCCTGGAAGGTCGCCTACGCCGACTTCGTCACTGCCATGATGGCCTTTTTTCTCCTTTTATGGCTTATCGCCTCGCTTAAGCCGCAACAGAAGGAATCCCTCGCGTTGGTGTTCAAGGACGCCAAGGGGGAAAACGTCGTCGTGCAGTCGGTTTCGGCCACCACCTTCATCCCCAAGGACGCCAAGATGGGCATTCCGGAGATGAACCTCTCCCAGCAGGACCAGCTCAAATACGAGGTGGCGCTGATGGTGAAGGAGCTTTTGACGCAGAACCAGGAGCTGCAAAGCAACTCCGGCATCAGCTCGGACAACGCCGGCGTGCTCATGCAGGTCAACAACTCCGTCATGTTCGCGCCGAACTCCGCAGTGCTCAAGCCAGAGGCCGCAAAAATTCTCGACGGCGTCACCAACATCCTCCTCAACCAGAAGGTGGATCTGGTCATACGCGGGCATACCGACGACACCGAGAACGGCAGCGGCCTGTACCCGTCCAAATGGGAGCTCTCCGCCGCGCGCGCGGCTGCCGCCCTGCGCTACATCCTCGCCAAGGGCGATGGCGCCATCGCGGCTACCCGCCTGCGTGCGGCAGGGTATGCCGACAGCCGTCCGCTGGTTCCCATCATTGACGAGGACAGCCGTGCGGTAAACCGCAGGGTCGAGTTCTACTACCACAGTCCGGAAGTGCAGACTTGGTAGCCGACTGCGGCCAGGGGGAGAAAAAAAGGCGCCGTAAGGCGCCTTTTTCATTGGGGGCAGTGCGTCGGCATTGGTCAGCAGGAACGGAAGTTCAGGTCCACGATGAGCCCGCGGCGTTCGTCGTGCCCCTGAATGCGGCCTTTTTTCACTGCATCGTACATGTGCAGAAACACTTTTCCGGGCTCGCCCTTTTCGTCCGCAAGGAAATAGGTGTGCCCATTGGGGCGGTCGTACTTGTTGTTCACGTCGTCGCAGTCCACAGTGTAGACGTTTTGGGGCGTCATGGCCTGATGTTCCGGCCCGGTGTGCCCCAGCCTCCTGGACGCCGAATTGGCCCCGAGGTGTCCTACGCTGCCAGCTCCAAGGATGCGGTCGTCCGCGGCATGGTAGACCACGACATTGCGTGCGCTGTGGCAAATGTAGCGGCCATCGCGGGTGGGCTCCAGGCTTTCGTTGAACACGTCGGCCGCAAGCATGAACACGTTGCGGAAAAGGAGGGGAACCTGGCCCTTGCGGTGGTAGTTGGCCCAACAGGAGAGGGTTTGCCGCAACACCCGGTTGCCCATGGAGTGTGCGAGCACGTTCAGGCGTTTGAGACAAGGGGCTTCGCCGCCTTTCACGGACTCCCGCCAGACGAGGAATTTTTCGAGGGCCCGGGCGAAGGCCACGCCGCTGGCCTCGGCCGCGATCTGGTCCTCATGGAAATCGCGCATGGGACTTTGGCCGTTGTCGCAGGGCCAGATGACCGGGACCACGTCCACAAGGTTTTTGTCCTGCTCGTCGAACAGGGCCTGGAGTTTCTCCGCCGTGGGGAACACCTGCTCCTCGGGAAACTGCGCGGAGTCGTGCAGGTAGAAGAGCACCTGGCGCGTGGCGGCCTTGCGCATGGCCTTCATGAAGTTGTCGCTGCCAAGCTCCACGTAGGCTTTTTTGGCATCGTCGCGCCAGCAGAAATAAACGGATTGACCGGCCTCGTTGTTGTTGAGCTCGAAGGCGACCTTGCGCATTTCGGCGCTGGCGTTACCCTCAACAAAGGCCCTGTTGGTGATGAAGAACATTCCAGGCTCCTTTCTCTCCGGTGGCGGGGGGCCAACTTACTATTTGTGCATATCCTCAAGCTCTTGCCCTTGTCCAGTGCGGGTGCCTGGACGCTGGGTCAGCAGCCTGAAGTCGATGACGAAGGCATTGGAGACGGGGCAACGCGCCATGGGGGCGTCGGGACCGACGATGCTGAGCGCCACATGCCGCGTGCGCGTGGCCACCATGTCCGCGCACAGGGCGCTGTCGTCGCAGGGAATCATCAGAACATCCGCGCCCAGCGGATGATCCGTGCGTTCGCGCAGCACCGCCTTCAGCATCCAGGGGATGGACACCGGGTTCTGCGAACTGGCGAGCACGGCGTTCTCCCCGGCCCTGGGCGAGCCCTCCAGCCAGGCCTCGGCCTCACGGGGGCGCTGGGCGCTGGGCAGAACCACAAGCACGCGTCGCGTGGTCTCCCAGCCCTTGGCGTCCAGCCATTGGCCCAGTTCTTTGCGCAAAAAGGCGATTTCCGCGCCGGACACCTGGGTCTCCAGACGGGAGAGGGCGTGCTGCGACAGGGCCGCGGGCAAAGTGAGGGCCAGAAGCGTCAGGAGCGGGGCCAGCTTGTCCGCATGGGCCAGCCGGGGGGGGAGCAGCAGGCCCGGCAGGCTGGCCGCCCCCACGCAGAAGAAGAGCGCGGCCGCCAGGGTGTGGCGGGTGTACAGCGGCTCCATGCGGCTGAAGAGCCACGGGGAAAGCGAGCCAAGGAGCAGGATGCAGCCCAGCAGCCATGTACCAGCGCCCAGAGCGGCGGTGCCCGGCGCGCCAAGGCCTGTTTGTCGGCGCGTGGTCCTGGCCAGTATGAGCGCGGGCGGGATGAGGAATGCGGGCAGCGCCCCGGCGGGCAGGTCGAAGCTCAGAGGAGGGGCCATGACGAGCTGACGCGCCGCGTCGGTCGCGCGCTGCGCCAGCGTTGCGGCGTCCAGCCGCATGGACAGCTGATAGGCCTCCCCGGCGGGCATGGACCCGAGCACGGCGGTGGTGGCCCAGGCTGCGAGCGTGCCAAGCACGTAGTAGAGCATTGCGGCGATGAAGAAGAAGGCCAGCTGGACGGCCAGGCGCAGCAGCCGCCGCCGCAGGGGGCGCGCTGGCACCAAGCAGAATTCGGCAAAGCACAGGGGCAGCACGCAGAAGGCCCAGGCCGGGTACATGAGGCAGCTAGCCAAGAACAGCGCAAGCGCCGTGCCCACGCGGACCTGGCGCAGCTGGCCCGGGGCGTTGGCCTCCGGCATGGCGCGGCAGAGGCTGGCTTGGGACGCGGCCGCAAGGGCCAGGGAGACGAGGACCATGGCCGCCGTCAAGGACTGCATGTACATGAAGCTGAAGCCCGGCGCCGTGGCCAGCGCCGCGGCCGCAGCAACTCCTGTGGGGAAGCCGCCAGGCAGCATGGACAGGGCGGCCCCCACCACCAGCACCGAGATCAGGACCAGCGCCAGGGCCAGGGGCCGCAGGGGGGCGAAGTCGTCAATGCGCGCCACGGCCGCGTGTTCGGCGCATTCGCCGAGCCACACCAGGGGCCGGCCGGTGAACAGGTAAAAGCCGGCCACGGAGTCCATGCATTGGGCTGCGCGTGCCGGGCCGCTGCCGGGCAGGGTCGAGTAGCGGAAGGCGCGCCACTGGTCCTGGGCCACGAAGTCTGCCCGCAGCGTGGGCAGGTAGGCATGGACCGTCAAGAGCAGGCAGATGACGACCACAAGCCGCGCAAACGGACCAGAATGCCTCCATAAGCGCAGCGGACATCCGATTAGAATCTGGTTGGTTGAGGATGGCATGGGCGTCTCCAGGAGGTGGGGGGCGCAAGCGCCGGAGGCTGTGGCGTTGTCCTGCATTCTGTAGCCTGCGGTGCAGCGGCTGACAAGCGCTGCATCGGGACTTGCCGCGCCGCGCCGCAGGGTGCTACAGCCCCAATGTCCGGTAACGATGCGAACAACGGAGGATGCCGCAATGCGTGAACACATCGCCGTTTTCCTGCTTTCGGGCATGGTCGTCTTGGGCGCCGCTGGCGGGGCGCAGGCGCAGAAACTTCCCAGGGAATGCCAGGAAGCCATGGCCGTCCGCAGCCCGCAGGCGCAAGTGGAGCTTTTCAGCCGCTGTCTCGACACCGGTCGGCTTTCCGGGGCGGACAAGGCCACCACCCTTAAGCAGCGCGCCGTGGCCTACATGCACCTTGGCAGGCACCAGCGCGCCATCGACGATGTGAACGAGGCCATCAGGATCCGGTCGGACGATCCGGACAACTATTACCTGCGCGGCATGGCCTACAGGGCCCTTGGCCAGCACAGGCAGTCCATAGAGGACAGCACCCGAGCCATCAATCTGGACTCCAAATTCGCAGCCGCCTACGCCAATCGGGCGTTTTCGCTCAAGGCCACAGGCAAGGAGAGCCAGGCCAAGGCAGATGCCCGCCGGGCTCAGGAACTCGATTCCAGTGTCAGGGTGCCGGGGTTCTAGGCCCGCCGCATTCCTGACCGAGCCAGCCCGTCGTGGATCCAGACCGGACAGGGTGGACGATCAGTCAGGCCTGGGGAAGTCCAGGTGGGGCGCAGCTGATAAACCGCCCCGTGCAGCCCGCCGCAAAGCCATGGAGGAAGCCGATGCCGAGCCTTGACGCCGCATGGGAACGCCATGTGGTCATCGACCGCAGGGCGGGCGAATACCTCTGCTTCCCCGATGTGTGCCTTGCGGAGGATGGGGCGCTTGTCTGCGTCTACAACGAATTTGACCAGCATGTGGGCACGCGGCGCAAGATGCTCATTCGCCGCAGCGTCGACCAGGGGCGGACCTGGAGTGAAGCCCTGGCTCCCATGGACGAGCAATCCCACTGCCCGCGCATCTCCAAACTTTCCCGCGGCCTTCTGTGCATCATTGACGATGCCGGCCCCAGCATCCTCGTCAGCCAGGACAATGGCCGAAGCTGGCGCAGGGAGCAGGCCCGGGGCCTGGAACATGGATTGCTGGACCGCGTTCGCGAATTGCCCGGCGGCAGGCTGTTTACTGTCGGCCATGGACACCGTGGCACGGAGCCCTGGCCCAAGATCCGCCAGGCGCCCACCGAGCAGGTGGCTTACGTTTCCCAAGACGGCGGCTGCGAATGGACGCCTTCAGCCCTGATTGCGCGTGAGCCCTGCCTGGTGCTCTGCGAGGCTTCGGTCATCGCCCTGCCCGGAGCGGGCCTTGGGGGGGAGCCGAGGCTGCTGGCCCTTATGCGGGAAAATTCCTTCGTTGGCGAGCCCATGTACTACTCCATCAGTGAGGACGGCGGGCGCACCTGGAGTGCCCATGCGCCCACTGCGCTGGTGGGCCACCGACCCACCTTGGGGTGGACCCGTTCCGGCAGGCTGCTTGTCACCTACCGCGATGTGGGACCGGACCCCGGCGCCAAGGCCTGGATCGGCGGAGTGGATGAGCTTTGCTCCGACTTCGCCGTGCATGGCCTGCACCCGACCAGGAGCAGCGTGGCCTCCACCCCCCAGGGCCTGCTTGTGCAGAGCGCCGCAGGCCCTGAGGAACCGGTGCGCTTCCTGCTGCGGCCCATCACCGACGCCGAGGACGCCCATGCCGATTTCGAGGCCGAAGTGTTGGTGCGTCATGCGGATGAGCACGGCTGCGGCATCCGCCTGGGGGTGTGGTGGCGTCTGTATCCAGACTGCATCGTGCCCGACGCCGAAGGGGCGGGGGCCATTTCCTGGGAGCCTGGCCGGACGCATAGGGTGCGGATGGTGTACGAGGCAGGCGCGTGCCGCCTCTTTGTTGACGGCGAGGATTGCGGCGCGTATCCCGTTGACCCGCTGGACGGCGACTCGCGGCCTATCCTCTTCGGCGCGGCCTCCCGCAAGGGGGAGAACGGCTGCGAGGCGTTCTGGCTCTCCGCCAGCCTCGACATCCGCGAGCCCTCGCTCGGGCGCGAGTATTGCTGGCGCTGGGACCATGCGCAGGGCCTGCCCGATGCCTGGATCGATAGGCGCGTGCTGGAGCTCAAGAATGACCGTGACGCCTCCTTTGGCGATTTCGGCTATTCCGGCTGGGCGGAATGTGCGGACGGTGAGTTCTTTTGCGTCCACCATCACGGCGGCAGCCGCGAGCCGGATTATGTGCCGGGACGCAGCGCCCATGTCCTGGGCACGCGTTTTTTTGAAAACGATTTCGGAGCGCATTTGTGACGAGTATCTCCATTCTGACTCCGGGCTGGCCGGAATACGAACTGATCGATTCCGGCGACAGCCGCAAGCTGGAGCGTTTCGGGAAGTACCGCATCGTGCGCCACGAGCCAAAAGCCTGGTGGCGACCCGCATTGCCTGAACGGGAGTGGGCCAAGGCCCACGCCGCCCAGGACGAGGAAGGCAGGCTCACCGTTTCGCAGAAACTGCCCGATGCCTGGTCCGTGCGCCTTGATTTGTCGACAGGGAACGAGGAACCAGCCTTGGGCATCACTCTGGAGGCCCGTGTCAGTCAGACCTCGCGGCATATCGGCCTGTTCCCCGAACAGGCTCCGCATTGGCGGCTTGTGGCCCGGCTGGGACGGGAACTGCGGGAGACCGCAGGGAGCGACGCGCCCAGGCCCCGGCTGCTGAACCTTTTCGGCTACACCGGGGCTGCCAGCCTTGCCGCGCAGGCCGGGGGATTCTCCACCACGCATGTGGATGCCTCGCGTCCGGCCATCGCCTGGGCCAAGCGCAACCAGGAGCTTAGCGGGCTTGCCGACGATCCTGTGCGTTTTTTGCTGGATGACGTGGTGAAGTTCGTGCAGCGCGAAAAACGCCGCGGCAACCGCTACGAGGCCATTCTGCTTGATCCACCGTCTTTTGGCAGGGGACCGAACCGAGAGGTGTGGAAGGTGGAAGGCATGATCCGGGAGCTGTTGCACGACTGCCGGGAACTGCTTTCGGACAGGGCGCGGCTTGTGCTGCTCACCATGTACAACATAGAGGCCTCGGCCCTCATGCTTGGGAATCTCATGGACGATGTGTTGCGGGGGATGCAGGGAACCGTCAGCGTGGGCGAACTGGCCGTGCCGCATACCGCGCCGGGCGCACAGGCGCGGTTTTTGCCGCGTTCCCTGTTCGCCCGCTGGGAGCGGTGACCCGGCTGGCGGGCTTTCGTCTTTCGGGGTTTTGCGGTCAGCCCGTGCAGCCTGGACGCCAAGTCTCCATCTCCGGCGGCGGGTTGAGCCGCAGCCAGGCGTCGAAGCCCTCGGCATTGTGGACGCAGCCTTGCAACACGGCCTTGCAGATGTCGATGCCGCGCGGTCTGGACGTTCCGCTGTTGGCCGCACGCGCCGCAAGCTCGGCCTTGAGGAGCAGAATCGTTGCGCGCGTTTCCGGCGTCAGCGTCTGCTCCATGGCCTGGGAAAAGGCTTCGGCCATCCCAGCGAAGGGATGGGAGAAGGGCACCAGCCAGATGTCGAAGTCCCAGCGTTCGCCGTCCTGGGCCAGATAGTCCAGCCGCCAGTACAGACCCGGATCCGAAGTGTCCAGGAAGTCGTGGTGGACCAAACCGGTAACTCCCGGGGCGGCGGCGATTTCGGTCATGATGGCGGCACCGGCGGCAGCGTTGGGCTGCTCCACATAGATTTCAAAGTCGATGTTCGGCGTGTTCAGCAGCCCATAGCGCGCCGAGCCCACGAGAACCACGTGGCCCAGCCGCCCCCAGAGTTCCCGTACGCGCAATGTGGCCATGATGTCTTCGGCCTGCCTTGCAAGGCGCGCGCTGCGTTCAAGCAGCGTGTCCAGGTGATGCTGGGCTGCCGGACTCATGGCATTTCCTCCTGCTGGTATCGGCCATATGGGCCGCTGTTCTTTGGACAAACGCGCCGGATGCCGGTATACCAAAACCCGTCACAGGCTGCGCCGCACTCCCTAAAAGGTTTTGTTTTCAGAGTCAAACGAGCGTCGAGCCGCCCCGGAACCTGTTCAGCCCGCGCACGGCATATTCAAGGATCACCATGCTCCGCCTTACTGATTTGCGCCTTCCCTTGCCTGATGGCCCGGCCCATGATTTCGAGGAGCTGCGCAGCTGCGCAGCCTCCCGCCTTGGGGTGCCGCCGGACGAAATAGTCCGTCTGCGGATCGTTCGGCGTTCGCTGGACGCCCGCAAGAAGCACGGTGCGGTATTCTTGTACAGTCTCGATATCGCCTGTGCCGACGAACAGCGTGTCCTGGCGCATGCCGCTCCTGGAGTCGCCCTGGCCGAGGACAGACCCTACCGCTTCCCGGTAAGCGCGCCGGATGATTTGGCCCAGCCCCCTGTGGTGGTGGGCGCGGGGCCTTGCGGACTGTTCGCTGCTCTGGCCTTGGCTCAGGCTGGATTCGCGCCGCTGCTGCTGGAGCGCGGACGGTCCATTCAGGAGCGCGCTGGGCAGGTGGACGCCTTTTGGCGTGGCGAGGCCCTTGACCCGGAGTCCAACGTCCAGTTCGGCGAAGGTGGGGCCGGCGCCTTTTCCGATGGCAAGCTCACCACGCAGATCAAGGAGCGGCGCGGACGCTGCGGCAAGGTGCTGGCGGAGCTTGTGGCCCATGGGGCGCCTGAGGACATTTTGTGGCGGAACAAGCCCCATGTCGGAACCGATCGCCTCCGCTGCGTGGTGGCCGCACTCCGGGAGGAGATCGTACGCCTGGGCGGCAGGGTGCGCTTTGGCGCTCGCGTGGATGCCGTGACTGTTCGGCAGGGACGTTGTTGCGGCGTACGCCTGGGAAACGGCGAAACCATCGCAGCGTCCTGCGTCATCATGGCCGTGGGGCACAGCGCCCGCGACACCTTCGCCATGCTGCATTCTCTGGGGCTGCCGCTGGAGCGCAAGCCTTTCGCCATCGGTTGCCGTGTGGAACACCCCCAAAGGTTCGTGGATCAGGCGCAGCTTGGACGTTTGGCCGGGCATCCGGCAATCGGCGCTGCCGATTACAAGCTGGCGCACCAGGCGGCCAATGGGCGCGGCGTATACACCTTTTGCATGTGTCCGGGCGGGCAGGTCATCGCCGCGGCCTCGGAGCTTGGCGGTGTGGTGACCAACGGTATGAGCCTGCACGCGCGGGACGGGGCGAACGCCAACAGCGCGATCCTTGTGGGCGTTGCGCCAGGGGACATGGGCGGGGGGGACGCCCCTCTTGCCGGGGTCGAGTTTCAGCGCCACTGGGAACAGCTGGCGTTCAAGCTCGGCGGAGGAGATTACCGCGCCCCGGCGCAGACCGTGGGCGATTTTCTGAGCGGCACCGCCTCGCGTCGTTTTGGCGCCGTTTCACCGAGCTACGCGCCGGGCGTAGTCCCCGCCCAGCTGCGCGGCTGTCTGCCGGACCATGTCTGCTCGGCCATGGCCGAGGGACTTGTGGCCTTTGACCGCAAGCTGCGCGGCTTCTCCGATCCTGGAGCGCTTTTGACCGGCGTGGAGACGCGTTCTTCATCCCCTGTGCGGATTCTGCGCGGATCGGGCATGCAAAGCCTCGGCTTGCCGGGATTGTATCCGGCGGGCGAGGGCGCGGGATACGCCGGAGGCATTGTGTCCAGCGCGGTGGATGGTCTGCGAGTGGCCGAGGCGGCTGCCTTGGCGTTGTGCGGGGTGCCCGTGGGCGACCTGGATTCGTGCGAGCATACGGCCGATGGAGAGGGGGCGTGAGCGTGGATTGGCTGCATTCCCTGCCTGTCGCCTTGCCCAGGTGGATGCGCGACGGGGTGTTTACCGGGTATTTGGCCGCCCCGGGTTTTCTTCCGGAGCTGCTTGCGGATTTGGACGTTTCTGGCTCGGCCGGGCCGGAGCACATGGTCTTCGGCGATCTGGTCTTTGTGCGGCGGGCGCCGTGCAGCGCCCCGGCCTGGGCGCAGAACGTGTGGCGCAACGCCAGGCTCCTTGCGGCTCCGAGCATTGGGCAAGGTGCGCGCGCGCTGCGCGATATCCAGCGGAACTGGTGGCCACATCCCGTGCGGCTGGCCCGGCGCGCCGCGCTTATTGCCGAGAAGCTGCCCAGGGTGTCCGCGCGGCCGCAAGTTTTTGGCCAGCCAGCGCCAACGGCTCCGCTGGGTTCCTTTACCCTGTGGGATGAGCAGACGGTGATTGCGGCGTCCGACTGTTCAAGCCCCTATCCCGATGGCCAGGCCCGGTTTGTGGAGGACCGCGAATCCGCGCCCAGTCGTGCGTATTTGAAACTCTGGGAGGCTTTCACGCTGCTTGGGGTCCAACCCGCTTGCGGGGAGTTGTGCCTGGACTTCGGCTCCAGCCCCGGCGGCTGGACCTGGGTTCTGGCGAGTCTTGGCGCGCGTGTGTTCAGCGTGGACAAAGCGCCGCTTGATCCACGGATTTCCGCAATGCCGCAAGTCGAGCACTGCATCGGGTCCGGATTCGGCCTTGAACCGAGAACTGCGGGCGGACCGGGCGCACGGGTGGACTGGCTGTGTTCGGACATGGCCTGCTACCCAGCGCGGCTGTTGGAATTGGTGACGCGTTGGCTGGATGCCGACGCGTGCCGCAACTTCGTCTGCACCCTCAAGTGCCAGGGGGAAGGGGACCGTGAGACCATTCGGACCTTTGCCGAGATTCCGGGCGCGCGTGTGATGCACTTGGCCCACAACAAGCACGAACTCACCTGGGCGCTCATCCGCTAGCTTTCTGAAAGAAAAAAAGGGCGGTGGACTGCGTGTCCTCCGCCCTTTTTTGTGCGCAATGAAATGGTCTAGAATTTCTCGAATCCTTCGTCTGTCTTGGCTGCGGGCGCAGCCTCCAGGGCCAGCGGCTGGGCCTGTTTATGGTCTGCGCCCATTTTGAAGAACTGCATCACCTGGGTCAGACGCTGGGCCTGTGCGGCGAGCTCCTCGCTGGTGGAGGCCGTTTCCTCGGAGGCCGAGGCGTTTTGCTGAATCACCTGATCCAATTGCTGGATCGCCTTGTTCACCTGGTCCGCGCCGGTGGTCTGCTCGCGGCAGGCGGCGCTGATTTCCTGGACCAGTTCGCTTGTGCGCTCGATGTCGGGCACGATGGTGGCCAGCATCCCACCGGCCTTTTCCGCCACGGCGAGGCTGGCTGTGGAGAGCTGTCCGATTTCACCGGCCGCCGCGCCGCTGCGTTCAGCAAGCTTGCGCACCTCGGCGGCCACAACGGCGAAGCCCTTGCCGTGTTCGCCCGCACGTGCGGCTTCAATAGCCGCGTTCAACGCAAGCAGGTTGGTCTGGCGCGCGATTTCTTCGATGAAGCCTATCTTTTCGACTATTTGGCGCATGGCGTCCACGGTTCTGGTTACAGCGTCGCCGCCTTGCTTGGCGTCTTCAGCGCTTTTGCGGGCAAGGCTTTCGGTCTGCATGGCGTTGTCGGCGTTCTGACGGATGTTTGCAGCCATTTCTTCGACGCTTGAGGAAATTTCCTCAACGCTTGCCGCTTGTTCGGTCGCGCCTTGGGAAAGGGTTTCACTTGAGGCGGAGAGTTCCTCGGAACCCGAAGCCACGGATTCGGCAGAGGCGTTGACCTGCAGCACCACCGAACGCAGCCGCGCGGCCATGTCCGTGAGGGCGGCGGCAAGCGCGCCGATTTCGTCCTTCTGGTCCACCTCAATGCGGACATCGAGGTTGCCATCGGCAAGCTGCTTGGCGAAGTTGAGGCCCTTGTTCACCGGACCGGTTATGGCGCGGGTGATCAGCAGGGCCGCGATGGCACCCAGAATCAAGGCCAGCAGGGCCCCGGTAAGCAGCACCGTCCGCGAGAGCGCAATCTCTCGGAACATGATTTGTTTGATGGTGTCGCGGGTGTGTTCGCAGACCTTCTGCATTTCCCGAGCGCTTTGAATGAGTTGGTCTTCCATTTCCTTTTGCTGCCCAACCGCCTGGGCGTAGCTCTCAAGCCCCTTCATGTAGAACTCAAGTTCCCCCAGAATGGCCTCGGCTTCGGCAACGTCGGCGGGTTTGGTAAAGCGCGACTTGAGCGACGAGATGTTTGCGAGGAGCGTTTTGCCCTGATCGCGGGCTGTTTGCAGGTATTCATCCTTTCCGGTTTGGATGTAATACATGATGGTGAGGCGGACGGACGTGATGCTTTGGGCGATGCTGGCGGCTTCGCTGGCTACGCCGACACGGGCTTCCATGGCCGCGCCGCCGTTTTTCAGTTTGAGGTCGGCCTGCATCTGTGCGGTCTGGCTGGCGTTCATGGCGTCGGCGGCCTTGGTCGCCCGTCCGGCCGCTTCGCCCATGGCCTTTTGCGTCGCCAGGCGGGTTTTCTCGCGTTCCACGTAGCCCTTGAAGGCTGCGTCGTAAGCCTTGGTGGTCGCGAGCACCTTGTCCATTTGTTCCCGGTTTTCCGCGACCTCGAATTTCGCCTTGTAGCGTTCGGCCAGCTCCAGGATTTCAGCGACGGCCTTGGACAGGGCCTCCTGGCTCTGCGGATCGCGGCGAATCTGGAAATTCTTTTCTTGGCGACGCGATTCCAGGCCAAGACGGATGATTTCGCTCATGGCGTCGGACTTGTCCATGCGGTCGAGAACATTTGAAAGGCCGTTCCAGCTCAGGGCGGCCAAAAGTGCGGTCAAGGCGAGCACCACCCCGAAACCCAGGGCGAGTTTCATGGCCAAGCGCATGTTTTTCATGGACACCTCATGTTTAGACAGATGATTGTGTGATGTTTTGACGTAAAGCACGTACGTCACTTTTCGGCGTGAATCAAGGCAGGCTTTAGCCTCTTCGATTTGGAAGTCCGACCGCTTGACAAAAGATCGTTGCGTGGAATACCCTGCATTCATCAAGATATCTTAATATATGGATCGACGACATGGACTTTTTGCGCATCCACAAGGCTTTGGCCGACGAAACACGGCTCCGACTCATGAGCGTTCTGCTTTGCTACGAGTTGAACGTGGGCGAGTTGGTGGCCGTTTTCTCCATGGGACAGCCCCGTATCTCGCGTCATCTCAAGATTCTGGCAGAGGCGGGGCTTGTCGAGTGCCGCAGGGAAGGGCTGTGGGTCTTTTACCATGCCGCGCGGAGCGGGTCGTCCAAGGAGTATCTTGAACGGAATTCGTCGTTTTTTGTCACTCTTGCACAGCACCGGCTGGATACCGAGCGGGCGCAAGCCGCGCTGCATGAACGCGCACAGGCGACGCGCCGTTTCTTTGATTCCGTTGCTGGGGCCTGGAGGGATCTCTCCCGCGAGGTCCTTGGCGATTTCGATTTGGCCGAGGAACTCGCAAGGCGGATGCACCCGGGCATGATCGCCGTTGATCTGGGCTGTGGAACCGGCGAGTTGCTGGACAAAATGGCGGAAAGCGCCCGCCAGGTCATCGGTGTGGACAGTTCCCCGCGTATGCTCGAACTGGCTGCGTCTCGCCTGGGGAGCAGGAACAACATCAGTCTGCGCCTGGGCGAGTTGGAACACTTGCCCCTGCGCGAGGGAGAGGCCCAGGCCGCCACGCTTTCGCTCGTTCTGCACCATGTCAGCGATCCTGTGGCCGTTTTGTCCGAGGCGAGGCGTGTGCTTGCGCCCGGAGGAACCCTTTATGTCGCCGAATTTGACAGGCATGAGTTCGACGCCATGCGTGTCAAATATGGCGATGCGAGGCTGGGCGTGGACACGGAAACCATGTATACATGGCTTCGTGCGGCCGGGTTTCACCCGCGCCGTACGGATGCATATCCGGTAAACCAGGGGCTTGTGGTGCTCATCGCCGAGGCGGCGTTGGCGTAACCCGCAAGTCCGATACAATCCATTGGAGGAATCACCAATGCTCGCAGTAGATCCCAAGCTGAAGTATCGCGTTGCCGACATGGCCCTTGCCGAGTGGGGCAAGAAAGAGATGCAGCTCTCCGAGAACGAAATGCCGGGGCTCATGGCTCTGCGCAAGAAATTCGGCAAAAAGAAGCCGCTCAAGGGTTTCAAGGTTACGGGCAGCCTGCACATGACCATTCAGACGGCCATGCTCATTGAAACCCTGTACGTCTTGGGCGCGGATATCCGCTGGGCCTCCTGCAACATCTTCAGCACTCAGGATCACGCCGCCGCCGCAATTGTCGCCAACAAGAGCGCCGCCGTCTTCGCCTGGAAGGGCGAGAGCCTCGAAGACTACTGGTGGTGCACGGAGCAGGCCCTCACCTGGCCTGACGGCTCTGGTCCGGACCTTATTGTGGACGATGGCGGCGACGCCACTTTGCTGGTCCACCAGGGAGTGAAGTGCGAGAAAGATCCTTCACTCTTCAAGAAGAAGGCCGACAACAAGGAGTTTCAGATCATCATGGACCGGCTTGCTGCCGGATACCAGCTTGATCCCCAGAAATGGACCCGCATCTCCGCACAGATTCGCGGGGTTTCCGAGGAGACCACCACGGGCGTGCACCGTCTGTACGACATGGAGAAGAAGGGCGAGCTGCTGTTCCCCGCCTTCAACGTCAACGACTCCGTGACCAAGAGTAAATTTGACAACCTGTACGGCTGCCGGGAGTCTCTTGCCGACGGCATCAAGCGCGCAACGGACGTGATGATTGCGGGCAAGGTCGCCGTCATCGTCGGTTACGGGGACGTGGGCAAGGGATGCGCCCAGTCCATGCGCGGATTCGGCGCGCGGGTCCTCGTGACGGAGATCGATCCCATTTGTGCGCTTCAGGCCGCCATGGAGGGCTATGAAGTGATGCCCATGGAAAAGGCCTGTGAGCTTGGCGACATATTTGTCACCGCCACGGGCAACTACCATGTGGTCAACTCCAAGCACATGCTCAAAATGAAGGACGAGGCCATCCTGTGCAACATCGGCCACTTCGATTCCGAGATTGAAATGAGCTTTTTGGAGGGCAACCCCAAGTGCTCCAAGCTTGAAATCAAGCCGCAGGTGGACAAGTGGACCCTGCCCAACGGTCGGTCGATCATCGTTCTGGCCGAGGGCCGCCTGGTGAACCTGGGCTGCGCCACCGGGCACCCCAGCTTTGTCATGAGCAACTCCTTCACCAACCAGGTGCTGGCCCAGCTTGACCTGGCCGCCAACAAGTACGAGCCCAAGGTCATGATTCTGCCCAAGAAGCTTGATGAGGAGGTCGCGCGGCTGCACCTGGAGCGCCTGGGCGTGCAGCTCGACACCCTTACCAAGCAGCAGGCCGAGTACATCGGCGTTTCCGTGGACGGCCCCTTCAAGCCGGACCACTACCGCTACTAGCCGTGCGGGCCGGGGGGGCCTGCCCTGGTCCCTCACGGATGTTGTGATGAGGCCTGGGTCGTGAAAGCGGTCCAGGCCTTTATGCGTCCGGAGTTGGATTCCGCCCTGCATGGGGTGGAGTAACGTTTTGTTGCGGGTATGCGCATTGTCGAGACTTCTTTGAGTATTTTGTGAATACTCCATGATTTCGAATGGATGCTGTTAGGTCTGCCCTTGGATGAGTTCCGTGCGCGATGATTGGAGCAGGGCGCGGGTAAGCGTGTCCAGCAGGGGGGATTCAAGGTTCCAGCAGTGCCAAAAAAGCCGGACGGGCAGGGCGTCGCCTGGCGCCAGATCGACCAGACGGCCCTCGGCCAGGGGAGGGATCGCCTGCATGTGCGGGATCATTCCGTAGCCAGCGCCGCCGAGCACGAAGTCCACGAAGCGCAGGGAATCGGGAACGTGATGCCGAGGGGCCTGGAGCGGGCTTTCACCCAAACGGGCGGACAGGAACCGGTCATGCACCGTGTCGTGCCGATTGAAGACCACTGCCGGGGCCAGCCGCGCTGCACCAAGATCAAGCCCAGCCGGGAACCAGCGCTCTGCGAACTCGGGCGTGCAGGCGCAATGGTAGCGCATGACGCCAAGGAACACCGCCCGGCAGCCCTGAATGGCGGTTTCCCGCGTGCTCACGCATCCAGCCACTTCGCCTTTGCGCAGCAAATCCTGCGTCCGCTCCTGGTCGTCGGACTTCACGTCGAAGGTAATGCCTTCTTGCGCCACCAGCGGCAAAACGGCTGCTACGAACCATGTGGCCAGACTGTCGGCGTTTATTCCCACGGCAAGTGTCCGCCAACCTTTGGCCTGGGTGGCTTCTTGGACTTCGCAACCAAGCTCGGCTTCAAGCAGCTCGACGCGGCGGGCATGGCGCAAAAGCATGGTTCCGGCTGATGTCGGGCTGGGGGGCTGCGTCCGCGCGAGCACGGGCTGTCCGAGGGTTGTTTCGAGCAGACGCACGCGTTGCGACACGGCCGATTGGGTAATGTTCAGGCGTCGGGCTGCGCGCTCAAAACCGCCTTCCTCGACCACGGCCGTCAGGGCTTCCAGGAGTTTGTAGTCCAGCATGGGTGTTCAGTAGTAAAATTTATGACATTTGAAAAGAATGAATTGTACTTCATGTAAACGCACCGGTAGCCTGGGCATCACAATACTCCGGGAGAGCGTTCATGATGGGAGCAGCATTGTTTTGTCAGGGGTTTGCCTTAAGCGCAGGGTTAATCATGGCGATTGGAGCGCAGAACGTCTTTGTGTTGACGCAGGGCGCGCGCGGGCATCGTCCGTGGTTCGTGGCCGGGGTATGCACCGCCTGCGATGCCGTGCTCATCGCCGCCGGGGTCGGCGGAGTGGGCGCGCTGACCGGACACACGCCATGGCTCGGCTCTGCATTTGCGCTTTGTGGGGCGGTGTTTCTGCTGTGTTATGGGTATTGCGCCTTTCGCAGGGTTCTGTGTGGCGGGCGACTGGTTCCCATGGAACAGGACGCACCCCCGGAACGGCGCGTTATTCTTATGACGGCCCTCGCAGTCAGCCTGCTGAATCCGCACGCCCTGCTGGATACCGTGGTGCTTATCGGCGGACTGTCCAGCCGACTGGCGCCGGAGGGGCGAGCCCTGTTCGGACTCGGCGCGGTGACGGCCTCGGCTTGCTGGTTCTATTCCCTGAGCCTGGGGGGCAAGCTCCTTGCCCCGGTGTTGCGCAGGCCGGGAGCTTGGCGCGTGCTGGATGCGCTGGTGGGGGTGACCATGTGGGGCTTGGCTGCGGGCATTGGTGGCGATGCCCTGGTTCGTTTGGCAAGCTAGTGCAGCGCGTGCGTCCCGTGCGCCTCGACGCGGTTGCGGCCCGTTTCCTTGGCCCGGTAGAGGGCCTGGTCGGCACGGCGAAGTATGCGGGGGACCGTGTCGCCTTCCTGGACGCACGTAACGCCGAAACTGGCCGTAATCCTGCCAACATGGCCGAAGTCGCAGCGTTCCATCTCCATGCGGTAACGCTCGGCCAAGGCGGCCACGAGCATCAGGCTCGTCTCCGGGCAGATGATCAGGAATTCCTCGCCGCCCCAGCGCCCCACGATGTCCGTTTCTCTCGAATTGCTGCGCAGCAGTTCGGCAAGCCGCACCAACACTGCATCGCCCGCCTGGTGCCCGTGGGTGTCGTTTACGGATTTGAACAAGTCGATATCAAGGAGTATGATGGAGAAGCCCTTGCCGTAACGCCGTGAGCGCAACAGTTCGGCCTGCAGGGAGGATTCAAGTTTGCGCCTGTTGGCCAGCCCTGTCAGTCTGTCTGTGACGGAGAGGATTTCCAGCGCCTGATTCTTGTCGTCCAGTTCGGCGACCAGCGCTTCAAGCCTGTCGCGGGCCTCGGTGAGTTCCGCCGTTCGTTGTTCCACTCTGTGCTCCAGGTTTCCGAAGAGCTGGCGCATACGCTCCGCCATGTCCTTGAAGCTTGCGGCCAGAATGCCCACTTCGTCATGGGAATTGAGGTCTACTGCCGTTTCGAAGTTGCCCGCGCGCATCTGCTCCGCGAAATGTGTCAGAGCGACAAGTTTGCGCGTTACGCTGGCGTGGAGGATTGCGGCGACAAGCAGGACGAAGCCAAGGCCGACAACGGCCATCAATATGATGACCCCTGCGGAGATGCGGCTGGCGAGGACAATGCGGTTGTTGGCCCGTTCGACTTCCTGCGTGGCGATAGCCTTGAGGTTTTCGGAAATGGGGTCCACTGCTCGCGCTTGGAGAGTGAAATCATTAAGCTTGCCCCTGATGGCCATGTCGATGTCTGGGATTTGTTTGGCCACCGTGGCGTATCGGGCAAGAAGACGCAGGGCTTTGGTCTGGTCGGCGGGCTTGAATCCATGGTCCGTTGCGATGGCCCTTCGGAGCTCGTTGCAGGCGTTGAGGGCTGACTGCATGTCCGGGCGCTGCCGCGTGATGGTGTACCGCCTGTGGTGCAGAACCATCTTTTGGAATGGGAGCAAGGTCTGCGGCGAATGCTCGGAATAATCGCCGATGGCGTTTTCCAGCGCGTGAATTTGGCTTTCCAAACCGGTTTCCGGTGCGGCAAGCGTTGTGACTAGAGCGATAAGATCTTGAAATATAGCAGAGAATCGTGTTGCGGTGTTGAGGTAGAGCGTGAGGTCGTTGCTGCGGTCGCGTAACGCTTCGCTGACGCCGGAGGTATCGACAAGGCGCTTGAGTTCACCGCTGAGAGCCACAACCTGTGCGATAACCTCCGTGGCGGGGTGGAAGTACAGCTCCTGGGCTGGCAGGAATCCGATGCGCGGATATTGGAGGAAAAAGTCGCGGTGCAGCCGCCGGGCCTTTTCCAATTGGCCATCCATTTCGAAAATTCGCTGCCGGATTTCGACGCTATTCAGGATAACGGCCTCAGCGCGGCGTACTTCCCCGAGGGCGATGAGGCTTGCCGCCGCCTCGACGAGGATCATGCAGAAGAGCAGTGCGAAGCCGAGTCCCAGCTTGGCCGTAACGCCCAGATTCCCCCAGGCCGCGCGCAGCCTGTCGAAGGGCCTCATGGTTTTGGCTTGTATGTGAATTGAACGTTGGCCTTGAGGCCCTCGACGCCATCTTCGGGGTCGTCAAGGCGAAGTATGTTGAAGCTTGGCTGGGCGCAGTCCCCAAACTCGTTACAGGAGAGCGTGCCCGTCAGCCCCTGCCTTTCCCGAGTGGAGTAAAGCGCGTCGCGCAAGGCCTGGCGACCCAACCGCAGCCTTCCATCGGGCAGTTTTTCCGCTGTGTTCTCAAGTGCGGAAAAGAGCAGGTCGGCCGCATCGTAGGCGCTGACATAGTAATATGTCGACGGCGCCGACTTGAAGTGCTTCCGGTAACTGGCTTGCAGTTGCTCAAGCTCCGGCGAAGGTCTCGGCGGGGTCGGCCCCACGAAATAGACGCCCTTGGCCGCCTGCGCCACTGCGTTGATAAAGCTCTGCTCGATGAGCGCGCCATCGCTCATGAGCACAATGTCACGCAGGGCAGGGTCACGCCGCGCCTGCATGATCAGGTAGTTCCCCTCCGGCTGGAACAAGGGGAAGAAGATCATTTTCGCCCGTGATTCCTTTATCGCCTCCAGCACGGGGCGCATGTCCGTGTCCTGCTTGCTTACCGTGGCTTCGAGGCTTACCACGCCGCCCAGTTGCTTGAAGCGCTTGGCGAATCCCTGAGCGAGGCTGCGGGTGTACAGATCCCCATCGTTGATGACCGCAGCCCTGTGAATCCCCAAAACCTGATAGGCGAAGGTCGCGGCAGCCGGCCCTGAGGCTTCCTCGTTTGGGGCTGTGCGGAAGTATCCGGCGCGCCAGTCCGGTCCGCGTTGTCCGCCGATGGCGGTGAGCGATGGGGCGGAGTTGTTGCCGGAGATCATGGTGAACCCGGCTTCGCTCATGACCTTGGAGGCCGTGGCCGCATCTCCTGAACAGGTGGTGCCGAAAATGGCCACGACCTTGGGGTCGGAGGTTATCCTGAGGGCGGCGTTGGCCCCGCCTTCCGCACAACAGCTGGTGTCCTCGATGACGAGGTCCACCTTGTGGCCGAGGATCCGTCCGTCACGCTTCGCGAGGGCGAGTTCCAGGCCCCGAAGCTGCTCCTGCCCAAGATTGGCGATGCTGCCCGTCAGGGCCTGAATGACTCCGATGGTGATTGGAGCCCCCGGATCGAGTTCGACGCAGCCGAGCGCATCGTTGCAGGCGGAGGGGCTGTCCGAGCGCGAACACGCTGCACAGAGAGCCATTCCGCAGCAGAGAGCGGAGATCAGCAGGTTTCGGCCGGAAATCTGTCGCATGGGATTCCGTGGGTTGATGTCTGGTCGGTCAGCGTCATCAATGGCAACGGCCCCTCGCCATGGAAGACGGGAGGTTTGGCGAGAGTCTTACCGGTTTGCTTTTTGGGAGTCAAAGGAGAAGTGATAGAATATTGCCAATTATTGTGAAAAGTTTGCGTACCATAGGGTTGAGCCTTGTCTTGGGCGCAAAAAAACCCCTGCCGGAGCAGGGGTTTTGTTTGCTGGTAGCGAGGGAGGGAATTGAACCCCCGACACTGCGGATATGAGCCGCATGCTCTGACCGACTGAGCTACCTCGCCAGGTTTCCCGTAACGGGAAGCGCCTTATAGCTATTCCAGAACCGCTTTGCAAGACCCGCAAGCAGGGGAGAAACGTTTTTTTTCATTTTTTCTCTTTCTGCTTGGCCCTGCACCCTTCGTTGCCAGTGGGGCGTCTGTGGTGTAGCATTTGCAAAGAGAATTCGGACCGATGAACAAGGAGACGTTCATGAGCACAGTCATACCCCAATCCGAGCTGACCAAGCGCGCCCTGGACTGGATTGGCGAGAAGCGTTGCGGCGTCTCTCCGCTCAGACCGGTGGCCCCGCTCATAGAGGAAGCGGCCGTGCGGTTCAACCTCGGCCCTCTTGACGTGGAGTTTCTGGAGCGCTTCTATTCCCAGCAGGCCAAGGACGAGTGCGGCTCTTGAAGATCATTCACAGGCAGATATTCAAGGAGCTCGTCCAGTTGTTTCTGCTCATCGGCTCCTGTTTGCTGGGGCTCATTCTGGTGGGCAGGATGCTGCAGTTGCGTGAACTGCTTCTGTCGCAGAACCTGGGCGTCTTGGATATTTTGCGCCTTTTCGTCTACTTGAGCCCATTTTTCATGCTGCTGTTAACGCCCATCGCCTGCATGTTGAGCGTCTTTTTGACCTTTCTGCGCATGGCAGCGGACCGGGAGCTGACGGCGCTCAAGGCGAGCGGGGTGAGCCTGTATCAGCTTCTCCCCGCGCCGTTGCTGTTTTGCGGTGCGTGCACGCTTTTCAGCCTCTACGTTTCGCTTTACGGCGTGTCCTGGGGCATGGAGCAGTTCAAGGTTTCCCTCATGGAGTTCGCCCGCACCAAAACCAAGCTTTCATTACAGGCCGGTGTATTCAATCAGGAATTTCCTGGGCTTACGATCTATGCGCAACAGGTGGACCTGGATTCCGGGGACATACGCTTTGTCTTTGTGCAGGATAAGACCAGCAAGGGACTCACCACGACGGTGGTCGCGCCGGAGGGCTCCGTCACTACGGATCCCGCCAAGGAGCAGATCAAGGTCATGTTCAAGAACGGCCGAATTTTCCGCCGCGAAGGCGAAAAGCTCGACGTGTTGCATTTCGGCTCCTACACGGTTCGCCTTCCCTTGGGCAACATGCTGCGAAAGATGGGATTTGAACGCATTTCGCCAAAGGAGCTTTCCTTTGAACGGCTGCTTGAGTTCGACCGCGATTCGGAACTCATGAGCAAGGTCTTTGACCTGGACCGCGCGCGCAAGGTCAAGGTCGAGATCCAGAAGCGACTGGCCCTTCCTCTGGCGTGCCTGGTGCTGGGACTGTTTTCCGTGCCCATCGCCTGCGTCTTCCGCGCGCTCAAGCAGCAGCATGGATTGGTGTTGGCTCTTGGCGTTTTCCTGGTCTATTATTCCATGCTTTCCGTGGCGGAGAGCATGGGCGAATCGCGCGTGGTGCCTCCTGTCATCGGCATATGGCTGCCGAATATCCTCTTTGCCCTCGCAGGAGGCGTGTTTTTTCGGCAGGCCGTGCGGGAGCGCGTTCCTGGGCCTGTGTTGTGGGCCGCGCGCAAGCTGCAGCGGAGGCGCCCGGCATGAGCGTGAGCTTGCCGAGGCTGGGTGCGCTGGGCGGCTACCTGGTGCGCCAGAACCTCTTTTTGATGGCCACCTGTCTGGGCGCGGGCGTGTTCATCTACCTCCTCACCGATCTGGCCGACCGTCTGGAACATTTTCTGGATGCTGGCCTCGGACTGCGGCAGACATTGACCTATTTTCTGGTGAAGATGCCGCTGATCTTGTCGCAGATTTTGCCGGCGGTGTTTCTCCTCGCCGTGGTGCTGCAGATCGGGATCATGGTTCGCAGCCGGGAGATGATGGCCTTGCGCGCGGGCGGCATGTCCATGGGCTGGTTCATTCGGTTTTTTGTGGTGTATGCGCTGGTGTGGAGCCTCGGACAGCTTGTCTTCTCCCAGTTCATTGCTTCCTATGGCGAGCGCGAGGCTTCGCGCATCTGGCGCGAGGAAGTACGCAAGCGGCAGTTGGACAAACGCGTGGTCAAGAATCTCTGGTTCCGCGAGGGGGCGTACATTGTCCACGCCACGGAAGCTCAGCCGACGCAGAGCCGTGTCAATGATGTGACGGTCTACGAATTCGACACCGACTCCCAGCGGTTGGAGCGCATCATGACGGCCAAGAAGGGCCTTGTGGACGAACACGGCTGGGGCCTGCTCGATGTCTGGGAGATCGAAACCCGCGACTTCATGTCCAGCAAGCTGCTGACGAGCTTCATTCCCTTGCGGCAGGACATGCGGAGCTTTTTGAACGCCGACGTGGCCGATCGTTCCGAGCTTCCCCTATGGCGTCTGGGGCAGGTCATCGACGAATTGCGCGAGTCCGGGTCGAATGTGGAGCGACTGCGCACGGCTTGGCACGGGAAATGGTCCTACGCCTTTTCGATTGTGGTGATGGCGCTGTTGGCCCTGGCCCTGTGTTCCTTTTTCGAGAACCTGTATGTCAATATGGTCTTGAGCCTGCTGGTTGTCTTCAGCTACTACGGTTTGTACGTGCTGGGCATCACCACCGGGCAGAAGGGGCTTTTGCCGCCGGTCGCCGGGGCGTGGCTGGCCAACACCGCCTTTGGTCTGCTTGCCGGTATGCGGCTGGCGTGGATATGCGCTCCGCGGTTCGCCGCGCGCGCGCGCCGTTGGCGCGAAGGCGTGGCGAGGCGTCTCAGCCGATCGGAGGCGTAGCGGCTGCTTGGGATGACTCCGGCTGGGCCGCGCAATGGTCCAAGGCGTCCCAGAGTGCGTCACGCCCCTGCCTTGTGACGCTGGAGAAGCACAGCGGAGTGGCCGCGCCGCCGAGCAGGTCGCGCCACTCGCGCTGGCGGGCCGCCTGATCGCGCTGGTTCACCTTGTCGCATTTAGTGAGCACAGGCAGGATGGGGATGCCCTGGTGTCTGAGCCAGCCGACAAGTTCCAAGTCGTTCTGCTGCGGGGACACGCGCACGTCGAGCAGCACGGCTACGGCCTTGAGGCCTGGATTGCCCGTGAGGTAGCGCTCGATGAGTTTGCCCCAGCGGGTGCGTTCCTCTTGCGAGCGCCGCGCGTACCCGTAGCCCGGCAGGTCCACCAGGGTGTAGCCGCCAGGTTCGATACGAAAATAGTTGACGCTCTGGGTCTTGCCCGGCGTGGAGCTGACCTTGGCCAGGGCCTTGCGCCCGGCCAAGCAGTTGATGAGCGAACTCTTGCCCACGTTGGAACGTCCGGCAAGCGCCACCTGCGGTTCTTGGCAGGGCTGCATCTGGGCCAGGGTATAGGCTGTTTTGACTAAGTCGAAGGTTCGATTCATAGTGCTCCAGGGCGTGTTGCGCGCTGTTTTGCGCGTGGTTCCCCTTGTTGGTTGGTTTTGTCCTCCGCGTCAAGCTTTCTCCGGTACCTTCAACCCCAGGCGGTTTCCATGAGCACCCGCACCTACCTCGTTTTGAACGGTCCGAACCTTGGCCACATCGGTTCCCGCCAGCCCGAAATATACGGCACGCAAACCCTTGATTCGCTCCCCTCTCTGCTGAAACCCATGCTGGGCGCGTCGGCGGAGGAGGTGGCGTTGCTCTTCCACCAGTCCAACTTCGAGGGCAATCTCATCGACCGGCTGGAAAAGGCCCGGACCGAAGGGGTTGCGGGCATCGCCTTCAACGCCGGGGCCCTCACCCATACCAGCCTGGCCATTGCCGATTGTCTGGCCTGGATCGGCGTGCCCTGCGTTGAGGTGCACCTGTCCAACATTTTCGCCCGTACCGATGAACCCCTCAGGCAGAAGAGCCTCATGGGGAAAAGCTGCATCGGATGTGTTGCCGGATTCGGCATTCTCGGGTATGCGTTGGCCGTCCTGGCGCTGGAGCGGCACGCGAAGCAGCTTCAGGATACAAAATAATCAGGCGCGACAACGACTTGTTCGCCAGAATGCCCCGGAGGTTGAATGTATTCCACGTCTGATTTCCGTCGCGGTCTCAAGATCGAGATGGATGGCAAGCCTTACGAGATCGTCGAGTTCCAGCATGTGAAGCCCGGCAAGGGCGGCGCCTTCGTGCGCACCAAACTCAGGCACATCCTCACCGGCCGCGTCATTGACGAGACTTTCCGTTCCGGCGAGAAGGTCGACAAGCCGGATATCTCCATGCAGGAAATGCAGTACCTGTACCGCGAAGGCACCGACTTCGTGTTCATGGACCTGGAGAGCTACGAGCAGAAGAACATCCCCGCCACGCAGGTAGGAGAGAAGGGCGGCTATGTGAAAGAGGGCGAAACCGTCAAGGTGATGCTCTACAACGGGGAATTGTTCGACATGGATCTGCCCGCCTCCGTGGCTTTGGAAGTGGTGGAAACCGAGCCCGGCGTCCAGGGCGACCGCGTCACCGGCGCGTACAAGCCAGCCAAGCTCGAAACCGGCATCACCGTCAACGTGCCCCTGTTCATCGCCCAGGGCGAGCGCATCAAGGTGGACACCCGCACCGGCGAATATCTGAGCCGCGAGTGATCCCGGTCCGCTGATGCCCGCATCCCGTAAGCCCGCCCCCAAAAGGGGCGGGCGCGTCGCAACGTTTGGCGCGGAGGGAAGAGCCACGGACACCGTCAAGTTCCGCATGGAGATTCGAGGGCTGGCCTATCTTTTCGTGGCCGCCTTCCTTGCGTTGTGCGTTTTTTCCTTTGATCCGCTGGATCCCACGTTCAATCAGGCCGTGAGCGCCGCACGCAAGACCGGCAACCTCGCCGGGCGCATCGGGTCGTACAGCGCCGGTGTGCTTGTGGAGATTTTCGGCATCGGCGCCTTGGCTTGGCCGCTGGTCATCGCCTACATCGGCCTTGCCCAGTTCGCCGAGCGGCTGCGTTTGGGTTTGTTCCGCTGGATTGGCGTCGGGCTTCTGGTCCTGAGCGTCATGGCCTGGGCAACCAAACCTTGGGCTGCGCCCTTGCCTGGCCAGGCACCGACTTTGGCCGGGGGCGGAGTCGTGGGCAAGCTCGCTGTCTCCACGACCTTTTCTTTGTTCAACTCCTGGGGTTCTGTGCTGTGCTGGCTGTTCTTGAGCGCCGTGTCCCTGCAGATCGGCTTTCAGGTGAGCTGGGGCGCGGTGTTCAAGCGTCTGCGCTCCTTTTTGTACGACCAGTGGTGCAAGCGCCGGGAACGCAACCTGCGCCGCAAGGCCGTTGAAGAAGCCGATCGCGCCACGAAACGGGACAGTCAACCCAAGGAACGGGCGGAGAAACCATCCCTGCGTTTGCTGGAGCGCCTTGGCGAGCGCATGAACCGCCGCGCCGACGAGTCGGAAACCACACGGAACACGTCCGCGTCTTCCGCTGAACCTTCCGCTGCGCCGACGGGAGCAGACATGGTGCTCAAGCCGTTCACCGCGCCAGCGCCCCAGAAGAAATCCGCGTCACGCCTCGGGCCCGGTCCGGAGCTTCCGGCCGTTGAACTGTTGCGCGAAGCCCCGACCCAGCAGGCCGTTGCCGATCCCAAGACTTTGCAGGCCAAGGCCCGGCAGCTGACGTCCTGTCTTGCGGACTTCAACATCCAGGGCGAGATACAGCAGGTGGTGCCTGGCCCCGTGGTCACCATGTTCGAGTTCAAGCCCGCGCCAGGGGTCAAAATCAGCACCATTGCGGCGCGCAACGATGATATCGCCCTGTCGCTCAAGGCGCTGGCCGTGCGCATCGAGGCCCCGATTCCCGGCAAGGATTCCATCGGAGTGGAGATTCCCAATGAAGTGCGCCAGACCGTCAGTCTGCGTGAGGTCATCGAACACCCTGTGTTCAGCATGGCCAAGTCGCCGCTGACGCTGGCGCTCGGCAAGGACATTCAGGGTTCGCCGCAGGTGGCCGACCTCGCCTCCATGCCCCACCTGCTTGTGGCGGGCGCAACCGGCGCGGGCAAGAGCGTATGCCTGAACGGCTTTCTTGTGTCCATGCTCTTCAAGGCCACGCCGGATCGGGTCAAGCTGCTGCTCATCGACCCCAAGCGTATTGAGCTGGCCATTTACGCCGATCTGCCGCACCTGGTGCACCCCGTGGTGACGGACATGACGCTCGCCAAAAGCGCGTTGGAATGGGCCATGAGCGAGATGGACTCGCGCTATGAGACCCTGGCCCGCCTCGGCGTGCGCAACATCGAGGGCTTCAACCAGAAGCTGGCCGACATGGGCGACAAGCGTCCTGAGGATTTGGCCGACCTTTCTCCCATGCCCTACCTGGTCATCATCATAGATGAGTTGGCCGATTTGATGATGACTGCGGCCAAGGATGTCGAGACGTGCATCGTGCGTCTGGCCCAGCTGGCGCGGGCGTCCGGCATCCACATGATTCTGGCCACCCAGCGCCCCAGCGTGGACGTGGTCACCGGGCTCATCAAAGCCAATTTTCCCACGCGCATCTCGTTTCAGGTGACCAGCCGCCACGACTCCCGCACCATTCTGGACACTGTGGGCGCGGAACGGCTGCTGGGCAAGGGCGACATGCTGTACAAGTCCGGAGGCTCCAAGCTGAAGCGAATGCACGGCGCCTATGTGGACGAATCAGAGATTGAGGCGTTGGTGGCCTACTGGAAGGCGCGCCAGCCGCAGCAGTTCGACCTTGACTTCAGCGAATGGCGCAAGGAAGGCGAGGCCACCGGTCCCGGCGGCGGCGCGGGCGATGGCGGCGGCGTGGCCGACGATCCCATGTACGCCGAGGCTGCGGAATTTGTTGTGGGGCAGGGCCGGGCCTCCATCTCCCTCATTCAGCGCCGTTTCCGCATCGGCTTCAACCGGGCCGCCCGCTACATCGAACAGATGGAGGCCGACGGGATGCTTGGCCCCCAGGACGGCAGCAAGCCGCGCATGGTCATCAAGGGACGCGAATAGGCGCTTGAGCCTGCTGAAGCATTCCTGAAGCCCTGGCGATCAGCAGTCGCCAGGGCTTTTCTGTATGGCGTCCAGTCGGTGTGGGATTCAGAACCAGCCGCGATGTGCTGCGGAGACGTGTTCGTCCGGCTGGCACGAAAAAAGGCCCTGGCGATGCGCATCGCCAGGGCCTTTGGAATTGCCGGTGCAACGTGCGGCTACTGGTCCGCCGTACGTTTTTCTTCCGCCGCCTTTTCCGCCGCCAGGGCCTCCGGGCTGTCCCAACCACCTCCCAGTGCCTTGTACAAGGTAAGGGTGTTGGCCAGACGAGAGAGGCGCGCCGCGATGAGCGCCTGGCGCGAATCTGCGTAGCTGCGTTGCGAATCAAGTTTGGTGAGATAGGAGTCCACACCGTTTTCGTAGCGCAGGGTGGACAATTCGTAGCTTTTGCCCGAGGCCGCCACCAGGGAGCCCTGGGCCTTGACCTGTTCCTCCAGGGAAGCGGTCAGCGCCAGTGCGTCGGACACTTCCTTAAAGGCCGTCTGCACGGTCATTTCATATTGCGCCACCATGATGTCGCGCTGGGCCTCGGAATACTTGACCCCGGCGCGTATGGCCCCGGTATGGAAGATGGGCAGCGTGAGCTGGGGCACGAAGGACCACGCGCCCGCCGGGGAATTGAAGAGGTCGTTTACCTGTGAGCTGGCGAAGCCTACGCTTGAGGTGATGCCGATGGACGGGAAGTAGCGCGCCCTTGCTGCGCCAATGTCGGCGTTGGCGGCTTTGAGCTGGTGTTCGGCGGCGAGAACATCCGGCCTGCGGGTCAGCACCTCGGAGGGCAACCCGGCGGGCACTGGGGTGGGCGGCGTGATTTCCGCCAGCGACTTGGCGGGCAGCAGCTCCGGCCCAAGGGGCATTCCAACCAGCACGGCCAGGGCGTTTTCGTCCTGGGTCACCTGGGCCTCGTACTTGGCGCGCTGCACCCGAGCCGTGTCCACTGTGGTCTGGGCTTGGGCCAGCTCCAGATCGTTGGCCACGCCGAATTCATGACGCTGCCGGACGATCTCGTAAGATGCCTGTTCCGTTTCCAGAATCTCCTGGGCCAGGGCCAGCTGTTCGCGGTCCGCCGCAAGGGTCATGTAGGCCGTGGCCACCTCAGCCACGAGGGAAAGCTCCACACTGCGGCGGGAGGCCTCTGTGGCGAGGAATGTTTCAAGCGCTTCGTCCTTCAGGCTCTGGATGCGGCCGAAGAGATCAAGCTCGAATGAGCTGAAGCCGAGGCCGACGCTGTAGGTGCGGCTGGTGACGGCTTTGCCCGAGCTTGAGAGCTTGGCCGGGGTGCGGTTCATGTTGGCCCCGGCGGTTGCATCGATCTTGGGCAGCAGGTCCGCGCGCTGGATCTGATACTGCGCCTGTGCGGCCACGATGTTCAGCGCGGCCACGCGCAGGTCGCGGTTGTTCGCCAGGGCAAGCTCGACAAGCCGTTTGGTGGGCTCGTCGGCGATGACGTTCCGCCAGTCGCGCATCGTGGTTCCAGCCTCGGCCTTGGCTCCAGTGCCGCTTGTCCAGTCTGACGGGAGCGGGGGCTTGGGCTGGACGTATTTGGGCGCCAGGGTGCATCCCCCGGCGAAGATCGGGAGCAGGGCGGCCAGGCACACGGCCGCTACAGTCTTTTGGTTTGGGCGCATCACTTCACCTCGTGTGAACTGTTGGTATCGGTGTTCCCCGCGCCGCCCGGCTCCTGGCCGGGCGTAGGCACTTCTGGCTCCAGGCCTCCGCCTTGGTCCTGCGGGTCCGCAGGCGCGTGCTTTCTGCCCATGGCGAGTTTGTAGACGATGACGAAGAACACGGGCACAAAGTAGATGCCTAGAATCGTCGCGGTGACCATGCCGCCGATGACGCCCGTGCCGATGGCGCGCTGGCTGCCGGAACCGGCGCCGCTGGCGATGGCCAGAGGCAGCACGCCAAGGATGAAGGCCAAAGAGGTCATGAGGATGGGGCGCAGGCGCAGGCGTGACGCCTCCATTGTCGCGTGCAGCAGGCCGTGCCCCTTCTCCACAAGGTCCTTGGCGAATTCAACGATGAGAATGGCGTTTTTGGCCGCAAGGCCGATGGTGGTCAACAGGCCGACCTGGAAGAACACGTCGTTGGTAAGGCCGCGTGCGAAGGTGGCGAGCACCGCGCCCACCACGCCCAGGGGCACCACCAGCATGACCGCGGTCGGCACGGCCCAGGATTCGTACAGGGCGGCCAGGCACAGGAACACCACCAGGATGGATATGGCGTACAGGACCGGAGCCTGGGAGCCGCTCATGCGCTCCTGGTAGGACAGGCCGGTCCACTCGATGCCCAGCCCGGCGGGAAGCTTGGACGCGATGTCCTCGATGGCGGCCATGGCCGCGCCGGAGCTCAAGCCCGGAGCCGCCATGCCCTGGATCTCGACCGCAGGCAGGCCGTTGTACCGCTCCAGGCGGGGCGAACCGTAAGTCCAACGTCCCGAGGAGAAGGCCGAGAAGGGGACCATCTCGTCTTTTGTGTTCCGAACGTACCAGAGGTTGATGTCTTCGGGCATCATGCGGTAGGGGGCGTCGCCCTGGACATACACCTTCTTCATGCGACCGCGGTCGATGAAGTCGTTTACGTAGCTTCCGCCAAGGACGGTGGAAAGCGTGTCGTTGATGGTGGCCTGGGACAAGCTGAAGGCCCCGGCCTTGGCTTGGTCGATGTCGATGCGGTATTGCGGGGTGTCCTCCATGCCGTTGGGGCGCACGGCCATGAGGGTGGGGGTCTTGGCCGCCATGCCCAGGAGCTGGTTCCGGGCCTGGATCAGGGCCTCATGGCCCAGTCCTGCGCGGTCTTGCAGGAAGAGGTCAAAGCCTGTTGCGTTGCCCAGTTCCATGACTGCAGGCGGCAGGAACGCGTACACGCTTGCGTTCTTGATTTGAGAGAAGGCCATCATGGCGCGGTTGGCTACGGCTTCGGCGCTGGCGTGCGCCCCTTTGCGCTCGTTCCAGGGCTTGAGCTGAATGAAGGCCAGGCCCGCATTTTGCCCACTGCCCGCGAAGCTGAAGCCCGCAACGGTGAACAGGGAACTCACGGTTTCCTTTTCCGATTCAAGGAAGTGCTTCTCCACCTGCTGCAGCACTTTGAGTGTGCTTTCCTGCGTGGCTCCCGTGGGCAGCTGCACCAGGCCGAAGATGATGCCCTGGTCTTCCTCCGGCAAAAATGAGGATGGCAGGCGCATGAACAGCAGGCCTAGGGCGACGACGATGGCCAGATACACAGCCATGACGCGTTTGGGCCGCATCAGAAGGCCGGACACCCCGTCGCGGTATTTTGCGCTTCCGCGGTCAAAGAGGCGGTTGAAGGCGCCGAAGAAACCGGTTTTGGTATGCGTGTGGTGTTCGCCTTTGTGAACCGGCTTCAGGAATGTGGCGCACAAGGCCGGAGTGAGCACGATTGCCACCAGCACCGAGAGCGCCATGGCCGAAACGATGGTGAGCGAGAACTGACGGTAGATGACGCCGGACGAACCGCTGATGAAGGCCATGGGGATGAACACCGCGGAGAGAACCATGGCGATGCCGACAAGCGCGCCGGTGATCTGGCCCATGGATTTTTTCGTGGCCTCTTTGGGGGAGAGGCCCTCCTCGGTCATGATGCGTTCGACGTTTTCAACGACGACGATGGCGTCGTCGACAAGCAGGCCGATGGCGAGCACCACGCCGAACATGGTAAGGGTGTTGATGGAGAAGCCGAAGGCCGCCAGCGCGCCGAAAGTGCCCAAAAGCACCACGGGAACCGCGATGGTCGGAATGATTGTTGCCCGGAAGTTCTGCAGGAACAGATACATGACCAAGAACACCAGCAGAATGGCCTCGGCCAGTGTCTTGACCACTTCCTCGATGCTGACCCGCACGAAGGGGGTCGTGTCGTAGGGATACACGGCGTGGATCCCTTCCGGGAAGGTCTTGGAAAGCTGGTCGATGGTGGCCCGCACCTGGTTCACGGTATTCAGCGCATTGGCTCCGGTTGCCAGCTTGATGGCGATGCCGGTGGAGGGCTTTCCGTTGAAGCGGGAGGTGGCGTCGTATGATTCGCTCCCCAGTTCGACGCGGGCGACGTCGCTCAAGCGGACGGTGGAGCCGTCCTGGTTCACCTTGAGGATGATCCGCTCGAATTGCCCGACGGTTTCGAGCCGATCTTGCGACAGGATGGTGTAGCTCATCATCTGCCCTGGCAGGGCGGGGGTGCCGCCGATTTGGCCAGCGGAGATCTGATCGTTTTGTGCAGTGATCGCCGCCTGGACATCGGAAGGCATGAGCTTGTAACTGTTGAGCTTGCCTGGATCGAGCCAGACGCGCATGGAGTACTGTCCGCCGAAAACCATTGCGTCGCCCACGCCGTCCACGCGGCTTATGGGATCAAGCAAGTTGGATGCCGCATAGTCGCTCAAGTCGTTGCCGGTCGTGGCCGGGTCGTCAGAGACCAAGGCAATGATCATCAAAAAGCTGGAGGAGCTTTTGTTGACCGTGATGCCCTGGCGCTGCACTGCGTCCGGAAGCAGCGGAGTTGCCAGGGAGAGCTTGTTTTGCACCTGCACCTGGGCGATGTCGGAATCCGTGTTCGAGTCGAAGGTGAGGGTGATCTCGGCCTGGCCGAAGGAATCGCTGGTGGAGGACATGTAGCGCAGGTCGTCGATGCCCTTCATCTTTTGTTCGATGACCTGGGTGACGGAGTCCTCGACCGTTTTGGCGGAAGCGCCGGGGTATGTGGCGTTGATGGTGATGGCAGTGGGCGCGATCTTGGGATACTGCGCGATGGGCAGCGTCAGGATGGAGAGCGCCCCCACGAGCATGATGATGATGGCGATCACCCAGGCGAATACCGGGCGATCAATGAAGAATTTTGCCATTCTCTGCTGCTCCGGCTGTTGCTACTGGTGGTTGGCGGTGGAATCGCCGCTCTTCACGCTTGTGCCGGGACCAGTGGAGCCGGGCCACGGCTGGTCCTTGGGCGGGGAATAGACAAGGGTTCTATTCGCGCTGGCCGTGGTCTTTGTCTTGGGCTCGTCCGCCATGACTTCCCGCATGGTCTCCTTCATGGCGTCCTTTCCGGAAACCGCCTTTGTGGCGCCGGGCGCCGCCTGCGAAGGCGTGGCCTGTGCAGCATGTTTCGCTTCAGGCTTGGCCGCAGGCTTCGCCTCAGACTTGGCATCAGGCTTCGCCTCGGCCTTGGCCGCAGGCTTCGCTTCAGGTTTGGCCGCAGGCTTCGCCTCAGGCTTGGCGTCCTTGGCGGGAGCTGTTGTTTTTGCCGCTTCCGGCTGGCCGGGCTGCTTGGCTCCGGCTGCGTCGGCCTGGGGCAAGTCCTTGGGCGCGGGCTGGGCCGAACCGGCTTCCACGGGCTTGACCTTTGAGCCCGGCTTGGCCTTTTGGAGCCCCTCGACGATTATGCGGTCGCCCGCGGCGAGGCCTTCGGACACAAGCCATTTGTCGCCAACCACACGGGAAACGGTGATGGACCGGGCCTCGACGGTGTTGTCCTGCTTGAGGGCCATGACCAGGGCGTTGCCCTTGCTGTCGCGCGTGACGGCCTGCTGCGGCACCAGCACCGCGTTTTCCTCGACGCCTTCCTCCAGCACGGCGCGCACGTACAGGCCGGGCAGCAAATCCTGCTGGGGATTGGGGAACAGCGCACGCAGGGTGATCACGCCGGTGCTTTGGTCCACAGTGATATCGGAGAACTGCAGCGAACCTTCAAGAGGATACGGGGTGCCGTCCTCGAAGAGCAGTTTCACTTTGGCGCCGTTTGTTCCAGATTTCTTGAGTTTGCCGCTGGCAAGGTCGCGCTTGAGGCGCAGAACCTCTGCGCTGGACTGTGTCACATCAACGTACATGGGGTCCGTCTGCTGGACCGTGGTCAGCGGATCGGCCTGGCTTGCGGTGACAAGCGCACCCGGAGTCACGTTGGATTTTCCGATGCGTCCGGTGATCGGCGAGGTGACACGCGTGTAGGAAAGGTTGATGCGGGCCGTCTCCAAGGCGGCGCGCGCGGCGACGACCTCGGCCTCGGCCTGGTTCATGGCGGCCTGGGCGTCGTCGTTGTCCTGCTGGCTTACGGCGTTGACCTTGGACAGGTTGGCGTACCGCTTGCCCTTCAGGCGCGCCGGAACCGCATTGGCCTCGGCCTTGGCGAGCGTGGCCTTGGCGTTGTCGTAGGCGGCTTGGTAGGTGGCGGGATCAATCTGGTAGAGCACCTCGCCAACTTTCACGTCCCCGCCTTCCTTGAAGGTCCGTTTTTGGACGATGCCTCCGACCTGTGGTCTGACTTCGGAGATTTGGTAGGCCGAAGTCCGTCCCGCAAGCACGGTGGTCAGTGTGACCTGCTGCGGGGCAATCGTGGCGATGCTGACTTCCGGTTCTGGCGCTTGAGCCGGCCCGGCAGCCTGCTTGTCTCCGCCGCAGCCGAACAAGGCCGCGGTCAGGGCGAGGGGGATGAACAAGGAACGAGCGGTGTTTTGTGCAATGCGCATGGTTGTGTCCTGATGCTTAGAGTGTGGTGGCGGAGGCGTCCTGTCGGTGCGGGAGCAAGGCCCGGAGGCGCTCCATGCCGCCAAGCGAGAACTGCATGATAAAGTCCGTGATTTCGTCAATGGTGCCGGGTTCGAGGACCAGCGCCGGGTTCATGCGGCTCATGGCCTCTTTGGCGAAGTCGAAGAGCACGCATTGGCCGATGATGCTGGAGGCGCAGCGGCTTACAATGCTTTCGTCCGCACCGGGCAATGCGGCCCGCACAATGTCGAGGAGCAGGTTGTGCGTCTCTCGGCAGTGCTTTTCAAAAAGTTCCCCAAAGAGTTGTGATGGCTCAATGAATTCCAAAGTGAGCAGCTTCCCCAGCCGCTCGTTTTCAAGGGTTCCATCTCCCAGGGTCTGCAGGAGCAGACTGCGCACATATGCCCGTAAGCGCATTTCCGGGGAGCTGTCCCGGGTGACGCCCTTGTCCCTGGGGTTGCGTCTGTTTTCCCGTTCAATGTAGTCCTGGAGCACAGCCACGTAAAGTTTCTCCTTGCCGCCAAAATGGTAGTTGACGGACGCCACATTTGCCCCGGCCAAGCCGCAAATGTCGCGGATGGTCGCGTTCTTGAGTCCGTTTTCGGCAAAAACCTTACGGCCAGTATGCAATAACCGAGCCTTTGTGCCTGTGTCTTGTGTTTCGATCATTGTTCCTCTGGTGGACAAACGGAGTTTAGAACCAAAATTTAAACGGCATTTAAATTTATGCCTCCGGCTTGTCAAGGTGTTTGCGCGGTGAAAAGTTGTATCGTTGATTAAGGTAATGATCTTGAAATGTTACAGTGCGTGCGTTGGTTTCTTGATGTTGAGTCCGGATGCTGATTTTATCATGTTTTCAGGGGAGGATCCTCCGGGACCATGCTTCCGAGGGGGGGATGCATATGAGGCGTGCACATATTTGCACTTTGTGCAGTGCGATGTGCACAAACGCGTCGGGATTTTAACGTGGCGAAGGAGGGGGTGAGTCTTCATGCCATACAATCTGGCAAAAGTTCAAGCGCGCGTCGGCGGAGCCGCTTCGCCGCCAGGCCGATGGCAGCAAAGGCATGCACGTGTTGGTGCTGGAGGGAAAATGAAAAGGGGAGGCGCGTACGCCTCCCCTGAGATTTCTGGTCGGGATGACTGGATTTGAACCAGCGGTCTCCGCGTCCCGAACGCGGCGCTCTACCAGGCTGAGCCACATCCCGTTGTCGAGAGGTCGGCTTTTAGCTGAATCGCAATCAAAAGGCAAGGGTTTGGGGAGCGGTTCTTTGAATTTGTCGATATGCCGGGGGCATTGTTCTGGTTGGACAAACAGGGGGATTTGTGCGAATCTAAGTAGTGTGGTGGGGCACGGGTGCCGAGCATCGCCCCGGAAGTTGCGACATTATGCAAAGGAGTCACTTTGTGATCAAGGTTGTTGTCGTCGACGACTCTGCGTTCATGCGCAAGGCCATCAGCACCATGCTGGCCAAGGACCCGGAGATCGACGTTGTGGCCACGGCCCGCGACGGGGAGGAGGGCCTGGAGCTCATCCGCAAGCACGATCCCGATGTCGTGACCTTGGACATTGAGATGCCGCGCATGGACGGGCTCACCGCTCTGCGCCATATAATGATGGAAATGCCCCGACCTGTGCTCATGGTCAGTTCGCTTACCAACGAGGGGGCCGAGGCCACACTGAAGGCTCTTGATCTTGGCGCGGTGGACTTCATCCCCAAGCAGCTTTCCAAGGTTTCGCTGGACATAATCAAGATCGAGGCCAACCTCATCTCCAAGGTCAAGATCGTGGCTTCGCGCAGGCTCATGCACTCCCGGTCTAGGGCTGGGGGAATCGCGGCCACGAGACCTGCCGCGGCTCCGTCCCCTGCCGGTCGGCCGGAACCGCGTCCTTGCGGAAGGCCTGCGTCCCCGGTCGCCACTGCGGGCGGGGCGCCCAAGCGGGACGTGGTGGTCATCGGCGTCTCGACCGGCGGACCGCCGGCTGTGCAGAAGGTGCTTTCGGCTCTGCCCGCAAATTTTCCCGCAAGCATCGTCATCGCCCAGCACATGCCCGCCGCATTTACCGGGCCTTTCGCCAAACGACTGGACGGGCTGTGCCAGATATCCGTGAAGGAAGCCGAGCCTGGCGACCGCCTGAAGTCCGGCTGCGCCTTCATCGCCCCTGGCGGCAAACACCTGCTGCTCAAGCAGATGGTCAGCCGCGTTGACCTGGAGATCAGTACTGAGCCTGCCAGCGCCCTGTACAAGCCCTCGGCGAACGTGCTCATCGGCAGCGCGGCCGAGGCCGTGGGCAGACGGGCGTTGGGGGTGATCCTCACGGGAATGGGGAACGACGGCATGGAGGGGGTGCGCGCACTCAAGCAAAAGGGCGGTCGAGCCCTGGCGCAGAGCGACGCCACCTGCGTTGTCTATGGAATGCCCAAGGCAATTGTTGATGCTGGACTTTCGGACGAAATTGTGGATATTGATGACATGGCCCAGGCCATCATGAATAATCTGTATGTTTGAGCAACGGCGGCAGAGGGGGATTGCTTCGTTGTGTTTCGCTAGCGGGGCGATATCCTGGAGGAGCTCAGTTCGATGACCGAATGCAAAGAAATCCTGGCGATGCTCAAAAGTCCCGAAACGGATGTGTTGCGCGAGGCTGCGTACCTCGCCGGAGAAGCGCATTGCGAGGACGCCGTGCCGTTGTTGGTCGAAATGCTCAAAAGCAGCAACATCGGCGTTCAGGAGTCTGCGGATAACGCACTGCGCAAGATCGGCGGACGGGAGGCCGTCACCGGAGTCATCCCGCTGCTGCGTTCCGATGAAGCCCCTGTGCGCAACGGCGCCATGGATATCCTCCGCGCTTTGGGCGGCCAGGAACTGTCGTCCATCATTCCCCTGCTCAAGGATGAAGACGTCGATATCCGGATTTTCGCCACCGATATTTTGGGCTCCGCCGACAACACCATGGCCATCGGTCCGCTTTGCGACGCGCTGCTCAAGGATCCAGAGGTCAACGTCCGCTATCAGGCTGCTGTGAGCCTTGGGAACCTTGGCTTGCCAGAGGCCGCAAAATGCCTGAACCAAGCCATGCGCGACGAGGAATGGGTCCAGTATTCCGTCATCGAGGCCTTGGCGAAGATTCGCCATGCGAGTTCCGTCGACGCCATGGTCAAGGCCATGAGCCATTCTTCGGAGCTTGTGGTCTCCATGATCATCGACGCGCTGGGCGACATGGGAAACGTAAAGGCCGTTTCTTTGCTGCTTGGCCGCATGGAGGACTCGCCCACGGCTTTGCGCAACAAGATCGTCAAGGCCATCGTCAAGATCCTTGGGGCCAAGCTGGTGAACCTGCTGCCCAAGGACGCCCGAGAGAATTTCCGCGACTATCTTCTCGTCGCGCTTGAGGATGAGGATGTCGAGGTCCAGGATGCGGCTATTTCCGGCTTGGCCGCTATGGGGGGAGACGATGCCGCCGCCGGGGTTTTCGCCATCGCTGTCAAACTCGACGCCGACAAGGATCAGGATCGCCTGGAGGGCATTATTGCCAACCTCGCCCAAATGGGCGTCACCGCAGTTTTGAAGAATGCTTTGCGCAACGAGGACGTCCACGCGGCTCTGCTTGCCGTGGAGACCCTGTCGCGTATCGAGGACCCGGAGGTGGAGAGCGTTCTGGTGAACGCCTTCTGGCAGGGATACATCACCGTGCAGCGGGCCATTGTTTCTGTTCTGTCGCGCATCGCCGGGGCGGGCAGCATCGATTTTTTCATGGATATTCTGCACAAGCACAACGATGGCAAGGTGCTCAAGTCCGCTGCCGCCTTCCTCGGGCAGAAGCTCAAGCACGCGCCGGCAGCCGAGGCGCTTTTCGACCTTCTGGAGCACCAGTACGATGACGTGAAGGAGGCTGCGCTTGAGGCCTGCGTCGCCATCGGCGGTGACGCCATGCAGGACCGTTTCCGTGAGCTTTTTCTGGGGCAGGACCACATGAAGCGCCTCATGGCCGTGTACGCGTTGGGGCGCATCGACGCCGCCGCGAACATCGAGCTGTTGAAGGGCGCTCTTGAGGACGCCGAACCGGAAATCCGCAAACATGCCTTGGAGGCCATATCAAGCCTTTGCTTCCAGAATGACATATGGCTCGATACCCTTGCGCCGCGCCTATTGGATGAGAACCGGGATGTGCGCCAGACCGTGGTCGAGATCATGGGCCGGTGCTTCACGCCGGAGATTGTTCCCCACCTTGTGAGCGCGTTGTCCGATGTCGATGACTGGGTCAAGGTGCGCGCGCTTGAGGTGCTGAGCCAGCACCGGGTGGCGGCAGCCTTGCCAGAAGTGGTTGCATTGCTGGAATATCCCAACAAGCTGGTGGCCATACGGGCCATCGAGTGCCTTGGCGGGATTGGCGGCACGGCGGCGTTCCAGGCTTTGCTGAGCATTTCCGGGGGGGAGGACCAAGAGCTGATGGAGGCTGCGGAATCAGCCATTGCCAGAATTCAGGAAGAACAGGAAAAGGAACTTTAGATGGCAGCGCTTTTTTCCACCACTGCGGCCGTCGGCGCGGAGCTCAAAATCAGCGACGCCGAGTTTGTGCAGTTGCGTGACTTCATCTATGCGCAGTGCGGCATTTATGTCGCGGACAACCGCAAGTACCTGCTGGAGAATCGTCTTGCGAACAGGCTGAAGCTCCTGAACCTCAAGAATTTTGGCGAGTACTACCACTATCTCCAATACGACTCCAACAGGAAAGGCGAGCTTACCAAGTTATTCGAGGTGATCACCACCAACGAGACCAGCTTCTACCGTAACCCTCCACAGCTCAAGGTTTTTCAGGAGAACATCCTCGCCGAGGTCATCGCCGAGCTCAAGAAGAAGGGCGACAAGCGCTTGCGCATTTGGTCGGCGGGTTGCTCCACCGGCGAGGAACCATATACCATCGCCATCATCGTGGCCGAGGTGCTCAAGAACGAATTGGCCAGTTGGGACGTGCGGATCACCGCCAGCGATCTTTCCGAGCGCGTGCTTGAGGCCGCGCGCAAGGGTCTCTACAACGAGTACACCTTGCGCACCACGCCCAAAGAAATCGTCGCCCGCTATTTCGAGAAAGATGGCGACAACTTTCGCGTCCGGCCGGAACTCAAGCGCCTCATCTCCTTCGGGCAGCTGAATTTGTCCGACCGTGTGGCGCTCAAACGGGTGGAGCGGTCGCAGATCGTGTTCTGCCGCAACGTCATCATCTATTTTGACGACGAGATGAAGCGCAAGGTCATAGGGGCCTTCTACGACAACCTTCTGGGGGGCGGCTATCTCCTCATCGGGCACTCGGAGTCGCTGCACAACATCACGCGCTCCTTCAAGCCCATCCACTACCCCGGAGCCATAATGTACAAGAAGGAGGCCTGATGCGTTCCGGTGCACGGACGCTGGGCTTGCGGTTCAGGTGATTGTGAGCGCCAGGGTCATCGCCATAGCCAATCAGAAAGGCGGTGTGGGCAAAACCACCACCACACTGACCTTGGCGGCCGCCCTGGCATTGCGCGGCAAGCGGGTGCTGGTCATGGACCTGGACCCGCACGCCAACGCCTCGGTGCATCTCTCTTTTTTTCCGGAGACGCTGGAGGCTACGGCGTACGATCTTTTCCAGGCCGAGAGCGTCGATGCTGCGCTTTTTGAGCGCATTCTGAAGCGCGGACTCGCAGGAGGGTTTGACTTCGTTCCCGGCCATATCAGGCTTTCTGAGCTTGAAGTGGATTTGAGGGATCGCAAGAACAAGGGACTCATCCTGACGGAAGCGCTGGAGCTCAAGCGGGGCGAGTATGAGTATGTGCTGCTTGATTGCCCGCCGCATGTGGGCATTCTCCTGGTGAACGCCATAGTCGCCTCGGACCTTGTGCTCATTCCCATACAGACGGATTTTTTGGCCCTGTACGGAATTCGTCTGCTGTTCGACACCATACGGCTGCTCAACCGGGTGTTGCCGAAAAGCGTTTGTTACATGGCCCTGCCCACCATGTACGACCAGCGCACAGCGGCGTGCAGGCGCATATTGCGCATCATGCGCGACAAGTTGGGGGAGCGCGTGTTTGGAACCGTCATCCATTTCGACACCAAGTTTCGGGAGTCGAGCGCCGGGGGCAAGGTTATTTTCGAGATCGACCCCAAGGCCCGCGGGGCTTTGGAATACATGCAGCTGGCAAAAGAGATAGACACCAATGAAAACCCCTGAACAATATTTCGTCGAGAACGTCCGCCTGCCCGATGTGGATGACGCAGGGCGTGCGCTCACCTCCGCCGAGGAAGCCTTTCTGGACAAGTATCTTGGCGTGGAAAGGGAACGGGTTCTTGCGGAGGCCAAACGCCTTGATCCCCGTGGAGCTGATGTCGTGTCGGGCATCGCCTCCGAATCCTCCTCTGCTGAGGAGCATTCGGACGAGAAAATGCGCGCGCAGACGGAGATACGCCTGGTGAGCTTTTCCCTTATGGGTCGCGAGTACGCTTTGCCCATAACCGTGATCCAGGAGGTCATCCGGTATGTGCGCCCAACCAAGCTTCCCGCAGCCCCAAGCAGCATCGCGGGCATCATCAATCTTCGCGGCCGTGTGACCCCGCTAGTAAGCTTGCGGTTGCTTCTCGGCATCCCCGGTGAGCAGGAGGACCGCTTCATCGTTGTCTGCCGACATCGTGGCCTTCAAATCGGACTTATGATCAACGCGGTTTCAACGATGTACAAGGCCGATGGGGCTGACCTTGAATGGAATGTGGAGGCCAATGTCGGCGTCAACGCGCATCTGCTTCTCGGTCTCTACAAGGCAGGCGAAAAACTCATAAGCATTCTGTCCATCGACAACCTGGTCCAGGTGGTGCTGCAAGGGGGAAGGACTCATGCCTAAACATATTTTGATTGTGGACGATTCTAAGACTGTACGGAACCTTGTGGCCTTTATCATGAAGAAGGAAGGCTTCAAGGTCACCACGGCGGAGGACGGTCTTGACGGATTGGAAAAGCTGTACGCCGCGGAACAGGTCGACTTGATCGTGAGCGATGTGAACATGCCGCGCATGGACGGGTTCACCTTCATCAAGAACATCCGTGAGCAGGAGGCCTACCGGGACATTCCCATCATCGTTCTCTCCACGGAAGGGCAGGACAAGGACATAGAAACCGGACTGACCCTGGGCGCCAATTTGTACATGGTCAAACCCGCCCAGCCGGAAAAGATGGTCCGCAACGTAAAAATGCTTCTGGGATGATTCCTCCTGTGCCGTTGTTCTGCAGCCAGGGCACGGGCGCGCAGGGGAACAGGCAACGGCAGGGTCGGTACACACGAGCAGGCAGGTAGCTGAATGAGCCAGGAATATCTTGATCCGGAAATCCTCGCCGACTTCTTTGTCGAAGCCAAGGAGCATCTGGAGACCATCGAACCGAACCTGCTCCAATTGGAGAAAAGTCCGGAGAATCTCGGCCTGTTGAACGAGATCTTCCGCCCCATGCACTCGCTCAAGGGGGCTTCGGGCTTCTTGGGGTTGCATAAAATAAACGGGTTGGCGCACAAGGCTGAGAACATCCTCGACGAGTTGCGCCAGGGCGCCATGGCCGTGAATTCCGGCATCATGGACATCATCTTAGCCGCAACCGACGCCTTGCGTACCATGGTGGATAATCTGGAGACCACAGGCCAGGAAGGCGATGTGGACACCACCAGCATTATCGCCAGGATTGAGAGCGCCCTTGCCGGAGAGGAGTCCGGTTCTTCGGTTCCCGTTTCTGACGCGACCGAAGGGATGGACGATACCGGCGTCGAAGCGGAGGAACCGATGGCGCCCGAGGTGACATACGCCGACCTTGCGGAGCCCTTGCCGCAGGAGGCCGATGGTCCTGTGACCATCCGTTGGCAGAACGTCCCCTATGTCCCGGCTCCTGGTTTTGATCCTACCCCCTACACGCTGACCACGGTTGGCGATGGCCATCTTAACGATTTTCTTGAGGAAGCCCGCGATCTCGTCGCCAGCCTCAACCAGGGGTTGCTCGATCTTGAGAAGAATCCCGATGCCGGTGGGGATCTGGTCAACGACATTTTCCGGTATTTCCATAACATCAAGGGCAACAGCGGCATTATCGGCTACCGCGAGCTCAATGCCCTCACTCACGAGGCCGAAACCCTGCTCAACCGCGTGCGCAAGGGCGAGATGGGCACCAGCCGGGGCATCATCGACCTGCTTCTGGCGGTGGTGGACCTTATCGAAGAATTGCTGGGGCGCATCGATATGGAGTCTGGCAAGGCCACTCCGCGCGACATCAGCATGATGGCCGCCGTGCTTCAGGCTTCCACCGAAGCGGGCGATCTCAGCGTTCCGGAGCAATATCTCGCCGTGCTTGCGCCAGAATTCGAGGGCGGGGCCCAGACGCGGCCTTCCGCAGGAAAGGGTGTTCAGCAAGAGCCGGAGTCCACGGACGCGGTCGTCGATTCCGGAGAGACGGGCTCCTCGTTGCCCTCGGACGGGACTTCCGCTTCGTGGGAGGCGGATCCAGAACTCGCAGCCAAGGCCGATGCCTCGTCTGTCGACCCCGGCGGGTCCCAATCTGGCGGCTATGACCCCGAGGATGTCGCCATTTTTGAGCAGGCCGTGCTGCACCAGCACAAGAGTCTTGATCTCTCCCTGGAGATGTTGCGCAAGGATCCCGCCCAGCGCGAACTCATCGACGGCGTGTACAGGAGTTTGACCACCATACAGAACTCCTGCGGCTACATGGGCCTGGCGGACGTCCGCAATTACGCGGAGCGGACCGCAAACCTCGTTGACCAGGCCCGCAAGTCGGACATGGATTTCGATCTCATGCTCGACATCCTGTCTCAGGAAATCGCCATCTTGAAGGATATGGTCCTGGGCGCCCTGGCAAGTGTGAAGGGAGGAGGAGCACCTGCTTCCGCCGCCAGTTCTGCGCAACAGCCTGAAGCAAAGCCAGAGCCAAAGCCAGAGCCAGAGCCAAAGCCAAAGTCAGAGCCAAAGCCAGAAGCGAGGCCCGCACCAAAGCCGGAGCCCGTTTCCGCGCTCAAGCAAGAACAAAAGCCAATGGCACCGCCAGCCGCCGCTGCCCCGAAGCCCGCGCCAGCAGCTGCTGGCCGCATCTCCACTCCTCCGCCAACGGCCGCCCAGCAGGCGTTCGAGGCCGGCCAGGCGCCACAGCAGAAAGGCGCCACCACCATTCGGGTGGATCACCAGAAACTCGACCATCTGATGAACCTCATCGGCGAGCTCATCATCAACCGGAACAGGTATTCCATGCTCGCCCGCGCCCTTGAGGACGGCCACGAGGATGTCTCCACTGTGGCCCAGCAACTCACCGAGACCACTTACGCCATGGCGCGCATCTCCGATGATCTGCAGGATACCATCATGAAGGTCCGCATGGTGCCTGTGCATACGGTGTTCTCGCGCTTTCCACGCCTTGTGCGTGACCTTTCACGCAAGAGCGGCAAGCAGGTGGAACTCATCACCGAGGGTGAAGAGACCGAACTCGACAAGAGCGTTGGTGAAGAAATCGGCGATCCTCTGGTGCACCTTATCCGGAATTCACTCGATCACGGCATCGAGCCCGAAGAGGAACGTATCGCCGCTGGCAAAAATCCCAAGGGGCATGTGTGGTTGCGCGCCTACCACAAAGGCAACTCCGTGGCCATCGAGGTCGAGGACGACGGACGCGGCATTGATCCTGAGAAAATGCGCCAAGTCGGCGTGAAAAAAGGCTTGGTAACCCCCGAGGAAGCAAAACTGCTGGACGACCGGCAGGCCGTCGATCTCATCTTCGCCCCAGGTTTTTCCAGTGCCGAGAAGATTACGGACATCTCCGGCCGTGGTGTGGGCATGGATGTGGTGAAGACCAACATCAAGAACCTCAAGGGCAACATTCAGATCAACTCTGAGGTTGGACGCGGATCGCGCTTCACGCTGACCTTGCCGCTTACCCTGGCGATCATTGATGCGCTCATGGTCCAGGTGGGGAAGGACATGTACGCCATCCCACTGGATGCCGTGAGCGAGACCACCAAAATCGAGGTGGAGCGCTTGAGCGAGGTCAATCACCGCAAGGCCATCACCCTGCGCGGTGAGGTGCTCGGCATCATCGAACTCTCCGATTTGCTCGGCCTGCCGCCAAATCCGGAGGATCGCGACATTCTGCCCGTGGTCATCATCCACGACAATGACCGCAGGCTGGGCATTGTCGTGGACCGGCTTCTGGAGCGCCAGGAGATCGTCATCAAGCCCCTTGGCCAGTATCTCAACGGCTTTGAGATTCGTGGCATATCCGGGGCCACCATTATGGGTGACGGCAGCGTCGTGCTTATTCTTGACCCGCACGAAGTGTACAGCTTGGCCACAGCCACCACGAAGCAGGGAGGGCATGGCGGCGACTAGCCGTGGCGGCGCATGGCGTTTACCGCATCCCCGTTTTGGGTTGTGAATGTGTAATTCGCGACGCTATGAGTTTTCTAAGAGCCTGTATTTACAAGGCCAGCGGGGCGACTCGCTGGCCTTTTCGTTGGGGCTGTTGGACAGGACCGATTCATTTCGTTGAGAGCGCCCATTGCTGTTGCCCGGCGCATCAGTCGGCATAGAAGCAGAGAAAGGCGATGCAGAGCAGCGCTGTCACTGTGATCCAGAGCAGGACCGCGGAGATATGCACTGGGCCTGATTTCGCCCACGGGCGGGCGGAGCGTGCCACAAGGCCGGAGCAAAGGCAGATGAGCAGGGTGCAGCAGCCAGCAAGCAGCATCAGTCCGCGTGAATAGGCGGCCTGTTCCGTGTGGGCGATCGGCTCCGGCAGGCCGGTCCACAGCATTGGCAAAAATGCCATGGAGACCAGGGCCGATCTCAGGGTGGCGCGGGCCGCGATCCGGAGCATCTGCGCCAGGGCTTCACGCCCGAACGGTTCGCGGTCTCGAAGCAAGAGCAGATATTCCAGGCTCAAGGTGCTGGCGCAGGTGATGGAGAGGCAGGTCAGGGCAGCAAGCAACGTCCAGAACAGGGGCGGCAGGGCGGAGAGGTCCGGCGTGACCAGAGGGACTGCGGACGGCCGCTGATCAAGAGGAATCCGCAGCACAGCCTTGGCCTGGTCCAAAACGCCATCGGCCAGGGCAAGCAGCAGCAGCAGTATGCCAAAAGCCAATACGGATAGGATGAATGTTTGGAGCAAAGGGTTGTCTTGCCGGGCATGGCGGCGGCCCCGTGCTGAGCGTCTCTGCGTCATCAGCAGCGCAAGGTATGCTGGAATGGCTATCGCAACGAGGCCTGGTCCAAGCGGCGCAGCATGTGCCCAGTCCATGATCCAGGGCGCCTTGACCATCGCGACGCCGCAAACAGTGAGCAGGGCCAGCAGGGGGGGGAGCGATGCCGTCAACGCCATGCGCAGCAACCGGCGCGAGTACGCCTCTATGTATTGGGTGGTGTGCAACTGGCCTGCGGTCTGGCAGACAAGAGCAAGCATGGGCGCTCCCAGGGCCGCTAGGCCGAAGACAAGGAAGAAGCCGGGCGGTGCGAGGGCCCCGGCGATGTTGAACAGCTCGGACATGGACATGGGGGAGATTGGCGCCTCCTTCTTTTGCCAGTCCAGTATCTTCTGCCGCATTTCAGCAATCGAGGCAAGGGGCTGGCGTGCCCCGGCAGGGGACGGCGTTCTTGCCAAAATCGCCGCCCTGGCCTAATGATTCGTGAACAGGGAGTCTCGGATGCGGAAATCTGGTATCGTCATTGCGCTGTGTGTGCTTTCCTTGTCAGGTTGCGCTGGGAAGATGGACGCGCAAAGAGGCCTGAGCGAGGAGTGGCGGCTGCGCAGCCTTGAGGAGAACTTCCTGAATTTCAAGGAATCGCAGCGTGAACAGGAAGAGCGCTCGCGCGACCAGCAGCGCAAGTTGCAGGACCGGATGCGCGTTTTGGAGGAGTCCCTTGCCAGGTTGCAAGAGCGCCAGGACCCTGGGCACGCCGTTGCAGCGCCTTCATCAGCGGTCCCTTCGCCTTCCGCTTCCGTTTCGCCAGCGGCCCCTGCCCCCGCCAGCCCTGCTGCGCCATCTGCAATCAAGCCATCCTCGGCGCAGCAGTCTTTTGTCTCTCCCCCTCCGGCGTATTCCGGCAAGGGGCTTTATGATCAAGGCATGACGCTGGTCCGGGCGGAAAAGGGCGAAGAAGGCCGCGCGCTGCTGGAAAAGTTCCTTGCGACCGACCCCAAGAGCGCACTGGTTCCCAATGGCATCTATTGGATTGGCGAGAGCTATTACCTGGAGAAAAACTATCCTCAGGCCATCCTCACCTTCAAGGAGGTGACCCGTCGCTTCCCCAAGCATCACAAGGCGGCGGCGGCGCTCTACAAGATCGGCTTGTGCTACCAGATGATGGGCGAACCGGAGAATGCCACCTTGTACCTGCGCGCCCTCTTGAAGGACCACCCCAAGTCCGAGCCGGCTCCTGCCGCGCGCAAGCTCCTTACAGAGCTTGGCGGTTGAGCCCTTCCAGCGTAGGTCCCCCATGAGCCTTGATGCGGCCAAGGAATTCTTTTCTTGCCTGGCATTGCGCAATACGCCAGGGCTCGGCCCTCGCTCCTGGAAGAGTATCCTCCAGGCATATCCCAGCGCCTTCGCGGCCGTAAGCGATGCGCGCAACTGGGCTGAACGGAAGATCCTGCCGAAAAATCGTGCGGAGGCTTTCCTGCAGGAGCCCTGGCGGCCCGCCGCAGAGGCGGAGTATCGCGCTGTTCGGGCGGCTGCGGGCCAGGTTCGTGTGCTCACCTGGTTCGATCCGCGATTCCCCGGGCGCTTGAAAGAGATTCCCGATCCTCCCGTGCTCCTCTATTGCCAAGGCGATGTCTCGCTTCTGAAGAATCCGGCTGTCGCTGTTGTCGGCGCGCGGGAATGCACCCTGCTTGGCTTGCGCAGCGTGGAGCGCATCAGCGCGGATCTTTCGCGTTTTGGCGTCACCGTGGTCTCGGGAATGGCCGCAGGCATCGACAGGCAGGCGCATCAGTCCGCGCTTGGCGGCGTGGGCAGTTCAATCGCCGTGCTCGGAGCCGGACTGGATGTCCACTATCCGCCCGAGAACGAGGATTTGCGGTGCGCATTGGAAGCCCAGGGACTGGTCGTCACGGAGTTTGGTCCCGGCACACGTCCGGAAGCCAGAAATTTTCCCGTGCGCAACCGTATAATTAGCGGTCTGTCTTTGGGGGTCCTGGTGGCGGAGGCCGCTGCCCGCAGTGGAAGCCTTATCACCGCCAGGCTTGCCAGCGAACAGGGGCGGGAGGTGTTCGCCCTGCCCGGACCGCTCGGACAGCCGACATTCGCCGGTTGCCACAAGCTTATCAAGCAGGGCGCGGCCCTGGTGGAAAATGCCGAGGACATCATCCGCGCCTTGCGTTTTCAGTTCGCCTCGGAATTGGCGTCAGTCCCTTCGGCCCTGCCCCGAAAGGAAGACACGGCTGCGACGCAGCAAGATCCTGTTGCGCCACCAGTCCGGCCGCAGTCGGCCCCCGTTGGAGGCCGCCTCCTGCCCGATTCGCTTACGGATTCCGAACGCGCGCTGTTGGCCCGGCTGTCCACGGACGCCAAGCTCCACATCGATGTATTGACCCAGGCCTTGGGCGAGGACGCCTCCGCCATGAGCCGTCGTCTGCTGGTGCTTGAGCTGCAGGGGCTTGTCCGCCAGTGGCCGGGCATGTACTATAGCCTTGCGTAGTTCCTTACTTCAAGGCGGACATCACATGCAAAAGATACCTCTCAGCCTCGCCAAGGCGGGCATGAAGCTGGCCAAGCCAATCACCAAGGCCAACGGTATGCCCATCATCGCCTCTGGCGTTGAGCTCACCGATTCGCTCATCACCCGTTTGGACGGCATGGGCGTGGACAAGATTTTCGTGCTTGGAGACGCCGTGGCCGCCAGCCAGAACCCGACCGAGCGCGTCACCCGTCTGGATCAGCTTTTTCGGCGGCTTGAGGCCGACCCTTTCCAGGCCAGGGTGAAGCGTCACCTGCGGGAATATTTCACCATCAAGGCTGCTGCGGACGCTGCCGCCAGCCCCGCCGCAGGCGGGGAGCAGGGGTAGGCCGTGGAAGAGGATCTCAAGACCAGCGCCAAGGGACAGATCCTGTCCATACGCGACCTGCCGACGCTTCCCAAGGTGTTGGACGAGGTGTCCAGGCTTGTCCAGAATCCCAACACCTCCATAGAAGCCATCGCCAAGGTCATCAGCCGCGATCAAGTGCTTTCGGCCAAGGTGCTCAAGATGGTCAATTCGCCTGTGTACGGGTTCCCCGGCCGCATCGGCTCCATTCAGCACGCCCTGGTGCTGCTGGGCTTCAACGTCATCCGCGGGGTCATCATCTCTACCAGCGTTTTTGATATCATGAGCAAGTCGATGGAGGGGCTTTGGGAACACAGCGTGGGCTGCGCGCTCGCCACCGGCCTTGTGGCGCGCGAGGCCAAGCTTAAGGATCCCGAGGAGTTCAGCGTGTGCGGCCTGCTGCACGACCTGGGCAAGGTGGTGGCGGCCGTGCAATTGCCCGAACTGCACAAGGCCGTTGGAGAAGCCGTGCGCAGCCAGGATTTGCGCTGGTTTGAGGCCGAAAAGGCCGTGCTCGGGTTCGGACACGACCGCATCAACGCCTGGCTTGCCCAGCACTGGCATCTGCCCGCGACGATCAAGGAGGCCATGAGTTCGCACCACAACCCGGAACGGGCGCAGTTCTATCCGCTGCATGCCGCAGCCGCCCATGTAGGCGATTTCGTCGTCCGCGTGTTTGAGTTCGGGAGCGGCGGCGACGACCAAGCTGTGCCGTTGTCAGAACATGCCCTGAAGGCGCTGGGGCTGAACCTTGGCGATCTTGATCGCGTCTTTGACGCTTTTGCTGAGAATCTCGGCGAGGTCTCGGGCGTGAATTTCGTTCCCGAGGAGCCTGATCCGGGCAAGGGGCGGGGAGACTGAGGAGAGGCGCCATGGGGCAGGATCTCTATTCGCGGCGGAAAAAGGCCATGCTTTTGAGCCCCGATCCGGAGTTGGCCGAGTTGCTCCAGGGCCTGTGGCCGCCAGAAGAGCTGGACTGGACTGTGTTCGGACATGGGCGGCGCGCCATGGAGGCCATCTTCAACGAACCGCCGGATCTGCTTGTTGTGGACAATCGTCTTGCCGACATGGCGAGCGGCGAGGTGGCGTCCATCGTCAAGAGCGAGAACGTCTACCGTCAGCTTCCCGTGGTCCTGTGTTTGGATGGCGAGGATTTGGAGCGTGACTGGGACTGGGCGCGGATCGAGGCCGACGATTTTCTTTTGCGGCCGTTTTCCCCGCGCGAGGCCAGGGAACGCATTCGCCTGACCCTTTGCCGGGCGTCCCGCGCCATGGATGCCAACCCCCTCACCAAGCTGCCGGGGAACACGAGCATCATCAGCCGCATCCAGGAGCTCATCGACCGGAAGGACGGCTTTGCCCTGGCCTATTGCGATTTGGACCATTTCAAGTCCTTCAACGACAAGTACGGGTTTTCGCGCGGTGACGAGGTGCTGATGATGACGGCGCGGGTCATCGTGAACACCATTCGCGGTTTTCCAGGCGTTAAGAGTTTTGTGGGGCATGTTGGGGGCGACGATTTCGTGTTCATCGTGCCTGCCGAAATCGCCGAGGAGGCCTGCCAGCGTGTTGTGGCCGCGTTCGACGACATCGTGCCCCATTTCTACGATGAAGAGGATCGCGAACGCGGCGGCATAATCTCGACCGACCGGCAGGGAACGGTGCGCAGTTTTCCGCTCATGGCCGTGTCCATCGCCGTGGTTTTCAATACGGGGGGACGCCTCAAGCACTATGGCGAGGCTTCGGCCATCGCCATGGGGCTCAAGAAGAAGGCCAAGGAAAACCCAAAGAGCAGCTATGTGCTCGACAGACGCACCGAATAGTTTCCGCGGGCTGCCGGAGGTATGCCTGGGTTTTCTCGCTTCCTTGGAGGTTGAGAAGGGGTACAGCCTCGCCACGGTGCGCGCGTATGCAACGGACCTGGAGCAGTTCGCTGCCCATCTCGTCCGGCGCGGCAAGTCCCTTGAGGCCTTCCAGGCCATCACCCGCGAAGACGCCACGGGTTTTCTGGCCGAATTGCACCGCCTGCGCCAGAAGAAATCCAGCATGGCGCGCAAGCTTTCCACTCTGCGTTCGTTTTTCCGCTATCTGCTGCGCAATCGACTTGTCGATGCCAACCCCCTTTCCGGGTTGCGCAACCCCAGGCAGGAGACCCGCCAGCCGCGCGCCTTGAACGTGGACCAGGCCTGCGCCATTATGGACGCGCCAACGCGGCCTGGGCCCGAAGGAATTCGCGATCTTGCCTTGGCCGAACTGCTGTACGGTTCGGGGCTGCGCATCAGCGAGGCCCTTTCGCTTACTGTTGAGGATGTGCGTGCTGACCGGGGGTTTGTGCGGGTGCGCGGCAAGGGTGGCAAGGAACGGTTGGCCCCCTTGAGCGAGGCGGCCCGGCTGCGGTTGATGGAATATCTTGAGCTCCGGCCGGAGTTTGTCAGGGACGATTCCGTGCTGGAGCTGTTTCTTGGGCAACGGGGGGGAGCGCTGTCGCGGCGGGAGGCGCAGCGCATCGTGTCGCGTCTTGCCGTGTCCGCCGGGGTTGGGCAGCAGGTGCATCCACATACCTTTCGCCACAGCTTCGCCTCGCATTTATTGCAGGCCGGGGCCGATCTGCGCAGCGTGCAGGAGATGCTGGGCCATGCCAGGCTCTCCACAACAGAGCGCTACACGCATCTTGATCTACGGCGCATTATGGAAGTCTACGACAAGGCGCATCCGCACGCTGGAGCTGGTGGAGAGGGCCAAGGCCAAGCTGGTGCCCATGGAGGGCAGGAGGAGGAAGGAAAAGCGTGACGGAACACACTGATTTAGGCGCGCCTGTCCTGGTGAGCGCCTGTCTGGCCGGCTATCCGTGCCGGTATGACGGCAGCGCGTTTCCCTGCCCGGCAGTGGTCCGTATGGTGGAGCAGGGAAGGGCTGTTCCGGTCTGCCCTGAACAGCTGGGGGGACTGCCGACCCCGCGCGCGCCCATGGAGTTGCGCAATGGACGCGTGGTGGCGAACTCCGGTGCGGACTGCACCGAGGCGTTTTCCTTGGGCGCCCGCAAGGGGCTAGAGGTGGCCCGCGCCCATGGTTGCGTCCGGGCAATACTCAAATCCCGCTCTCCCTCATGCGGCAGCGGCTTTGTCTATGATGGCGCGTTTTCCGGTCGACTTGTGCCGGGAGATGGGGTGTTCGCCGCCTTGCTCAAGGAACAGGGATTTGCGGTCACCACTGAGGCCGAGAATCAGGAGCAGGGGGGCTGATCGTCCCGACGGAATGTGTCGTGATTGTCTTGAACAGAATCGCCATCAGCCTATGCCGCGCCTGTGATCAGGTCGTGAGCATTGCCGGATTGGCGCATGTCGGCACTAGGGGGAATTCTCCCCTTTTCCTCCTCGCCAAGAACAAACGGCGCGCTCGATGTGAGCGCGCCGTTTGTGTCGCGAAAGCCTTTCGAACTACACTTCGAAGCGGCGGATGCTGATGATGCTGATGGGATCGGCGGGCACGTCGCCGTGGCCGAGGTAGTTTTTCGTCCGCACGGTGCTGATCTTTGTGGCTACATCCTGCCCTTCGGTGACCTTGCCGAACACGGTGTATCCGTAACCCTGTGCGGTGGGTGCGGTGAAGTTCAGGAAGTCGTTGTCCTTCACGTTGATGAAGAACTGGCTGGTTGCGCTGTGGGGATCCATGGTGCGGGCCATGGCGATGGTGAAGGCCTCATTGGGAGTGTCGGCACGGGCCTCGTTCTTGATGGGGGCCTTGTTCTTCTTCTCGCGCATCATCATGTCCATGCCGCCGCCCTGGATCATGAAGTTCTTGATGACGCGGTGGAAGATGAGCCCGTCATAGAATTCCTCGTCCACATAGGAGAGGAAGTTGGCAACGGTTTCGGGGGCCTTGTCGGCCCACAGCTCCACGAGCATTTCGCCCATGGGGGTTTCGATCAGAACGGTGGGGTTGCTCATTGGTACTCCTGCTTGATGCCTGATTATTGCCTATTTGATGGAAAATTGCGCCTTTTTCTGAGCTACGAAATCGTCGAATTCCTGCTTGAGCCCGTTGATGAGCTCTTTGACGCTTGTGATCTTGTCCACTCGCCACACGTTTTCTCCGCAGAAGGCGAAGCCGTTCTTCAAGAGGCCCTTCTTGGCGCTTACAAGGGCCTGGGATATGCAGTAGGGCGTGGTGGTGAAATCGCAGCTCTTAATGCAATGGAACGGGCACTTGAAGGGCTTTTTGCGGCCTTCGCGCACGGCCTGCAGAAACTCGTTGAAGATGGCGCGGCCCGGCATTCCCACAGGGCTCTTGATGACGGTGATGTCCTCGCGCCGGGCCCGCACAAAAGCGTCCTTGAAGGCCTGGTCGGCGTCACATTCATGCGTGGCCACGAAGCGCGTGCCCATCTGCACTCCCGAAGCGCCCATTTGCAAGAATTTCGCAATGTCAGCTCCGGTATAGATGCCGCCTGCGGCGATGACCGGAATGCTGCGGCCGCTTGTGATCTCGAACGGCCTGACGGCCTCCACCACTTCGGGCAGGATGTTTTCGAGCTGGAATTCAGGCTTGTCGATCTCCTCCGCCTTGAAACCCAGATGCCCGCCAGCCTTGGGCCCTTCCACGACAAAGCCGTCTGGCAGGTAGTTGTAGTGCATGAGCCATTTCTTGCACAAAATGGCCGCAGCGCGGCCGGAAGAGACAATGGGCACCAGCTTGGTCCGGGCCTTTTCGGCCAGCTCTCCGGGGAATTCCTCGCGAAGGTACTTGGGCAGATCCAAAGGCAGTCCTGCGCCAGAGAAGATGACGTCGGCGCCTTCCCGGATGGATGTCCGGACCATGTCCGCAAAGTTGGTGAGGGCGACCATGATGTTGACCCCAAGAAGCCCCTGGGTCATGCGCTCCTTGGCCTTGCGAATTTCTTCGCGCAGGGCCCGCATGTTGGCCTCGTTGGGGTTTTTGGCGATGTCCGGTTCGCCCATGCCGATCATGGCGGCCGCGATGACGCCGACGCCGCCTTCGTTGGCCACCGCAGAGGCCAAGCCGGAGAGTGATATGCCTACGCCCATTCCGCCCTGGATGATGGGGAGCTGGGCGATCCGGTCGCCAAAATGAAGCTCGGGGAGTTTCATTGTGAACCTCTCATATTGTGTTGACGCCTTGTTTCGTGTTTTAACCGCCTTGTCAAGGTGTCCGCGGCCCTTGGGCCCCTAGAGCTTTCTGAGCTTTGGCTCGACGTGCGAATGCAGCAGCATTTCGGAGAAGAAGAGCGAGCTGGTGAACGCGGGAGAGATGGAATTCAGGACATGCGTGGAATTCTGCGTCCCCTCGATGATGAAGTCCATGACCAGCTCGTTTTTCTTGATGTCCACCAGTTGTGGCCGGATGCCAGCCTTTGGCGTTGCTTCAATGTCATCTGGAGACAGGGTTTTGACCAAACGTCGCGCGTCATTGAAGAAGTAGGTGAAGGAGTATTTTCTGGGCTCCTCCAGGGCGACCTCGCGGAATTTCTTGTTGCGGAAGAAAAGCACCGCGTCCCGCAGGAGGATGGAGAAGGCTTCGGAGTCGATGCCGGAGAGGAGGCCGTAGTTCTCCCGCCCGAATGCGGGGATGGCCGTTGGGCCAAGGTAGACGTCGCCATGGGCGCCGCGCGTGAAGTGGACCCCGAGGAACGGGTTTTTGATGTTCGGCACGGGGTAGATGCTGCCCCGGATGGTGTGGGCCTTTTCCGGTTTGAGCTTCTTGTAGATGCCTTTGAAGGGGATGAGCTGATAATCCTTTCCAAGCCCGAAGGCGTGGGCCACGACATCGCCGTATGCCCCGGCAGCGTTGACGAAGAATGCGCAGGAGATGTCTCCGGCTGTGGTGCGCACAAGAAGCCGCGCGCCCTTCTCGTGTTTCAGCCCTTGGAAGCGCGCGTCGAACAAAAGCTTGACCTTCCCGGAGGCGAGCAGCTCGGCCTGAATGCTCTTCAGGATGGCCTTGGGGTCCACCACGGCAGTGTAATGGGAAAACAGCGCCAGCCCCGCGCTCTTTGCGTTGGGCTCGATTTCGGCCAACTGCTGGTCGTCGATGAGCTCAACCTTCGCCCCGTTTTGCGTGGCGCGGACGTGCAATTCGCGCAGGGTCGGCAGCTCGGATTCATCACGGGCCACGATGACCTTGCCGGTCTTGAGCAGGGGCAGGCCGCGCTCCTCGCAGTATTCCTTCATGCGCTGGTTGCCCGCCAGGCAGGACTGCGCGCGCAAGGAGCCAGGCGCATAATAGATGCCCGCGTGCAGCACTCCGCTGTTTCTGCCGGATGCGTGCCGTCCGGCCTCGGGCTCCTTGTCGATGATGAGGATGTCGCCGTACCCGGCGGCGAGCAGGTCGCGCGCCAGGGTGAGGCCGACGATGCCTGCGCCGCAGATGAGAATGCTTGCCGTGTGTGCCATGATCTCCGCCGATCTATTCGATGTCCAACAGTTCGAAACCGGTAGCGGCATCGCGCTTGCGCAGCGCTTTCATGCCGGTCAATTCCACCAGGACGAGTTCCCCGATGGTCCAGATGTCGATGCCCGGCCGGATGCAGCCGGTCTTGACATCCCGGCCTTTGCCGAAGGTGGCGTGCATGTGCAGTCTGGGCTGGCCGGATTCGTCGGGAAACAGCGTGCCCACGGCGGCCGTCTCATGGGCGCCGAGGATATCCGCCAGTACCGGTTCGGGCGGCGAGGATCCCTCTTTGGGGCCGACCACGATGCGCCCGGCCCCGATGCCGCCCACAAGGGCGCAGAAGGCCCGCAGCACTCCGCGTTGCTTGGCGAAGGTCTCCACGCAGTCGGGCAGACGGTCGCCGTCCTCCAGGCGCAGCACGAACACTCTGCCTATGCTCCCTTCCTCAACTTTCATCTCTCATCGTCTCCCTTTGCCGTGGTCATGCGCCGCACGGCCCTTTGAAGTCGCAATATTCGCAGTGCCGACCCCGCAGGGCGGGCAGGACGCGCGCCGCAAAAACATGGCCGAGCACAAAGCGCAGCAACTGCGGTACACGGGTCTGGATCACGGTGGCCCGTGTCGTCTCGTCCACGTCTTTGGCGAAGAACAGCCGCTCTGAACCATCGCTTTTGAGTTCCACCCACGCGGCGTTCGCGGCAGGACCAGCTCCGTCAGCCTCGAGCATGTGCATGTACGCGGGAAGCTGGACATCCAGGCCGAGCTGCGCAAGGCGCAGGAACAGGGCTTCGGCTTCGGGGGATCCGGGGAGGCAGTCGCCCATTGCCGTAAAGGCCTCCGGGTCGAGCCAGCCTTCGGCTCCGCCTTCCTTGACGCCTCCGGTCTTGTAATCCAACACCAGACGGCGGCCATCGCGTTCGTCAACGCGGTCGATGCGGCCATGCAGACGCATGGTGCTGTCGGCGCCATCAATGCCCGGGACGGAGAGGGGGGTCAAGACCGGATGTTCCAAGGCCAGAACCGTGGTCTTCGGCAGCTTGTCCAGGAAGAGGCGCAGACGCTCGCGTCCGGCCGCCAACAGCACCGTGCGCACATCAAACGGCATCTGCTGGGCGAACGCCTCCTGGCTCAGCGCCTGTTCAAAGCTCTTGAAGAGCGTTTCGGCGTCCACTGTGGTCCCGTCTATGGGGCGGCCCACATGGGGCGCAAGAAATTCCTTGAGCACGCGGTGCACCAATTCGCCAAAGCGGGCGCGGTCGCCGTCATCGGCCACTTCCTCCATGCGCCGCAGGCCGAGAGCCTGCGCAAGGAAGGCCTTTTTGGGGCAGGTGAGCCAGAGTTCCAGGCCAGAAGGGGTGATGCCCTTGTGTTGGAGCCGCTCCGCGAGCCGGGCGCGCAGGGCGGGGGTAAGGGGGATATCCCGGCTGCGGGACTGGATTGGGCGCACGGGAAAGCTCACGCTGCGCAACGGCGCCTCGTCATCGGCCAGGGGGAGCGGCTTCACCTGTTCCCCCCGCTGTTGCTCCAGTTCCCACAGAAGCTGCTCGACGTAGCGGCTGCGTTCGCTTTTGCCCTCCAGCGCTCCGGGTCGAACCCCGGCCTGATAGAATATCGACACCTCTTGCGCGCCCATGAGCAGGCGGAAAAAGGTGTGCGCCGCGACGTTGTCCCGCTCGCGCCGGCCGGGCAAGCCCAGGGCCTGGCGCAGCGGCTCGGGCAGCAGCGGGTCCGGAGCCGATGCGCCCGGAAGCTTGTCTTCGGTGGCGTCCAGAATGAACAGGCGGCTGAACCCCAGCAGGCGCGTTTCCAACATGCCCAGCACCTGCAGCCCGGCCAAGGGCTCTGGCTCGAAAGAAACGCGCTCGGCTTTGACAAGGTGGCGCGTCATCATGAGCACGATGTCCAGGCCATATGGTTCGTCGGCCAGGATGCTGCCGGTGAGTTCCGGCACCACAGAGCGCCACAGGCGGACCAGGCATTCCGCATCAATGAGGTTGCGCCGCCAGGTGTCGCCACCGCGTCGGCGCAGCAGGCCGCACAGGGCGTCCAGAGCCAGTCCGGCCTGGCGCAGGGTTTCCAGGTTGAGGAAATTGTCGAAGCACGCGGCCAGGACTTCGGCGTGCAGTGCGCGAATCTCGCTTTCCGGAGCGGAACAATCCTGGTCGTCATAGGCCAGCAGCCATTGGCCGGGGGCCTGGTACGGCCCGCCAGCACGGATGTGCCGTTCCCAGGCCACATAGGCGCCTTTGAGCGGCGTCTGCGGCCCGGCGTCAGTCTCCACGCGCAGCATCCGCAGCAGCGGATGCCGCACCAGGGCGACGAGATCGCGCCAGGCGTAGCGCAGCGCGCCATCAGGGCCAGGCATGGCGTTTTCCCGCAAGACCAGTATGGTCTCCACCAGTTGGGCCAAGGCCGAGCGTTCCAGCGGATAGCCCATGCTGATGTTGGTCTCCACGGGCGGCAGGTGGTGCATCACCGGCACCAGTGCTCCGGGGTCGGGCAGCACCACGGCGGTGCGCTCGGTATCCGGCAAGGCGGCCAGTTCACGTTCGAGCACGCTGAGCTGCGAGTGCAGGTCATACCCTTCGTAGAAGCGCCGGATCTGCCCCTCCCCTGGGCTTGGAGCCTGCTCCAGCACGGCTGCGGCCCCCCATCGTCTCAACCAGCGCTTGTGCTCCCGGGCGGGCCATGCCGTGTCGCCCTCCTGGGCGAGGGCGGGGTCGCTGTGCCAGAAGAACTCCGCGCCGCCTTCCCAAAGTGCGCGCAGGAGCGGTTCTTCCGCACCGCTCAGCGCGTGCAGGCCTGCAAAAATGACGGTCTCCCCGCCGAGGGCTGCAGCTGCTTCGGCGCTGTGCTGGCACAGCCATTGCGCGTCCAGTCCAGGCGTGGTCCAGCCGCGTTGGTCCAACTCGGCCCCATAGGCCTCGCCGATGCGGTCCAACCGGGCGAGCAGGGCCTCGGCCCAGGGCGTGACCTCTCCTTCGAGATTGTGGATGGCGGCTGGGCGTATGTTTTGGCCGGCCATTTCCTCAAGCAGGCGCACCAGTCTCGCCCCCCAGGGAAAGAAGGCTCCGGCCGTGCCGCACAAAGTCGAAAGAGGACCATCCGCGAGCGCAAGGGCGCGAACGATGCCGTGCAGCACGCCGATCCGGTCCAGCTGGCCTGCACGCAGCAAGGGGCGCGGAGCAAGCTCGCGCCGCAGTTCGTGCAGGAACTCGTCCAGGGGCGACATGCGTGGGAGCAGGCAGGGGCGCTTCAAGCCTTTGCTTTCGGCCAGGGCGGCGCGCAGATGCCGGGCCGGGCGGTTGTGCGGGAACACGATGCGCACATGCTCGAAGTCGCTGCCCCGGTTCACGAGGTGTTTGGCCAACGCCTGGATGAAGTCTTCGCTCCACGGCACGATGCGCATGGGCTGGCGGGTCATGCGTCGTCTCCTTCAATTTCCACCGGCTCCACCACGCGCCGGTCGAGGTAGACGAGGAAACCATGCGCGCCCCCCCCCATTCCGCGAGCGGTGGCCAGGGCGCGCGCAAGGGCGAGATAACTGCGCAATTGCCGCACATGCTCCGGTTCGGCGTGGCCTGTCTTGAATTCAAGCACCACTGGCCCGGTTGGAGTCAGGCGCAGCAGGTCGGGACGCAGCACCGCGCCGTCACCAGTCAGTATGCTCAGCTCCGAGCCTGCGCACCCCAGATGGGGGCGGATTTCCGGGCGCGCGAGCATCCATCGCATCATTTCTTCAATCTGTACTTGAAGTGTGAGTTGCTGTTCCTGTTTAAGGGCCCGTAATTCAGGGAATTCCCCTAAGGCCAGCACGGCCGCTCGCTGGGCGTCCGCCGCATCGTCTCCGGTGGGGCGCAGCAGTTCCGCCGCCTTGTGGGCCACTGTACCGCGTGTGCGCTCGTCGAAGCCCGCGTCCTCCACCGAATGGCGGAATACGCGCAGGCGTGGCAGCCAGGCCTGGAATTCCGGGGCCTCGGTCCTTTTCGGAACAGCGGGTGAAGGTGCTTGGGCACGGGATTCGAGAGGTTGCGGAGCCTTGCGGAACGGGGCCTTGCCCAGGTCGAGGCCGGCGTCTTCCGGCGAAACGCCGAGGAGATGGTGCAGCAGCACCGGGGCGGCGCCAAGACGCTGTTTGCCCTCCGTGGCGGGAACAAAGGCGTAGAGCTCCTCTTCGGCGCGCGTCCAGGCCACATAGAGCAGATTGGCCTGCTCCAGGATCTCTTCGGACAGGCTCGCGTAATAGGGACGGCCCAGGGCTTTGGTCATGCGCGTGAGCACGCGGTGGCCGTGCAGTTCCACCACATCCACGCCTCCCTTGGGACCGGCGGACCAGTTGTGGAAGGGGATGACGCACACCGGGAACTGCAAGCCCTTGGACTTGTGTATGGTCAGAATGCGGATGGCGTCCGCGGATTCCGGCAGGGGCACTTTTTCCTCCACGCCGGACTCGTCCCAGAACTCCAGAAAGCGCGGCAGGGAGCCCATGCCTTGCGATTCGGCAAGGTGGACCACCTCAAGGAAGCGCCGCATGTACAGTTCGGCCTCGGGGTGGCGCTGTAGCGCCTGGAAGGAGTCGAGGGCCGCGCGCACAAGGTCGTAAGGCCGCATGAGACCTGTGCCGCGCAAAAAAGGTGCGAGCAGGCGCTCGTGGATTTCGGGAAAAGCGTCCCGGAAACGTGAGAGGAGTCCGCCACGGCCTCCGGCAGACTTGTCCTCCGCCGAGCGGCGTTGGGACTCGGCGGCGATCCATTCCAGAATTTGCTCCGCGCCTAAGCCGCTTTCCGCCAGGAACAGCTCCTCGCCGCACACAAGGGTCACAAAGCTCAGGTCGTCTGGCGGGGCGTCCAGCAGACGCAGCAAGGCGACCAACTGCCGCACGATGGGGTGCCGCGCCAGTTGCAGGCTGGATTCGGTGATGATGGGCAGCCCTTCGGCCACAAGGCGTTCGCAAACCAGATCGGCGTGTTTCGCCGTGCGCACGAGCACGGCCACATCGCCGGGCCTGCGCCTCGTCAGCACATCGTTGAGGAGCGTATCCGCCAGTGCGTCCAGTCCGGCCTGGAGCACTTCCTCGGTTTTTCCGGCAGGGAGCAGCCGCACCTGAACCCGGCCGGGCTCATCCGCGTCTTTGCCTGGAGGAACCTCCTGGGCGGCATCGGAGAAGGCGGCCACAGCATTGTGCGCGAAGGCGTCCAGCATGTCTTCCGGCGCGCCCTTGAGCAGGTCGCAGGCGATGTCCCGGGCGGTGTCCTCGCGGCCAAGGCGGCTGAAAACGCGGTTGTTGAAGCCGATGATTTCCGGCAGGCTCCGCCAGTTGCAGGGCAGGGCGTCACGCGCAAGGCCGCCGGAAATGGCAAGTAGCTCCCCGTCGTCCGCCACCTCGTCGAAGAGCTTGGCATCGCCCCCGCGCCAGCCGTAAATGGCCTGCTTCACGTCGCCCACGTAGAACAGGCTGCCGCCCTTGGACAGGCATTCGGCGGCCAAGGGCAGGGCGGCGCTCCACTGGGAGCGGCTGGTGTCCTGGAATTCGTCCACCAGCATGTGGTGCAGGCGGTCGCCCAGTCGGCAGAAAGCGTCTGGAACGCCCAGCCCTCCGTCCAATGCTTCGCTCACGATGTCGGCCATCTGCGAGCCGAAGAGGAAGCCTTTTTCCCGCTGTTCGGCATCCAACTCGCGCAGCAGCCGCTCGGCGATTTGCGCACAGGGGGCCAAGGCATAGGCCGGTGACAGGATGGCCTGACAGCGGATGTGTTCCGCAGCGGCGGCCTTGAAGGCGTCGTAGGCGGCCTCGGCTTCAGCCGAGCATTTCCCCTGCGATTTCTTCAGCAGGCACTCATCCAGGGCGTCTTTGCAAAGATAGGCGGAGTTGGCCCAGCGGGTGTCGAAAAGCTCCGCCTCCGCGCATTTGCGCAGCAGGGAGGAGAAGTTGGCGCTGGGGGCGAGCTCCTCGCCGGAGACGGCCTGGGAGAGGGCGTCCGTGGCGCGCCCCAGTTCCTCGAAGCTCACGGCAAGCAGGTCCGCCATGCGTGCCTGGTCGGTGGTGACGGGGACCCCGGGCGGGATGCGCAGCAAATGCTTGGCGAGGTCCACCATGCGTTCGCGAAGAGCCTCATGGAGCCAGAACCCTTCCTTGGCTTCATGCTCAATGAGGGTGCGCACGGCCTGTTCGAAAAGCGCCGCATCGCTTCCGCCCTTTTCGCAGCGGGCCAGAAAGCGGTCCAGAAGTGCGCCGATGGCCTTGCCTTCGTCGAACACGGTGTCGAAGTCGGGCTTCAGGCCGCGGTCCAGGGCGAATAGTCGCACTAGCAGCGAAAGGAGGCTGTCGATGGTGCGGATGCCCAAATGCTCCGTATGGCGCAGAATGTCCTCAAGCAGACGCCCGGCTTTGTCGGGGGAAAGGGCGTCGCCAGGGCCGCCCGTTTTGCCCAGGGCCCGGTTCTTCAGCGCTCCAAGCACGCGTTCGCGCATTTCCGCAGCGGCTTTGTTGGTGAAGGTGACGGCAAGTATCTCCGGCCAGGAGTAGCCGCGCGAAAGGGTTGGCGAAGGCTCGGCCGCGCAGGCCCGACCGGGGCGCGACTGTGGGGAGTCAACGGCTGCGTCCGCATCGGAGCTGCCTGCGAGCAGGTCAAGAAAGCGCAGGGTGAGCGCGTAGGTTTTGCCCGAACCCGCTGAAGCCTTCACCTGCCGGAAAGGGGAGTGCGTCAACTTGTCGCCTCCTGGCCGTGGCTGCGCCCGCCTCCAAGGATGGTGCAGAGCACTGCGGCCAGGATGAGCGCGCTGCCAGCGTACCCCATGAGGTCGAAGCGCTCGTCCCACCACACATAAGCCAAGCCTGCGGCCAGCACGGGCTCAAGGGTGGCCACAATGGCCGTGCGCGTGGCCGAGAGTCTTCTGAGCCCTTCGTAATATACGCTGTAGGCCCCGTATGTTGTTGTTGCGGCAAGCAGGGTCAGAAAGAGCCAGGTTTCGCCGCTTTTGGGCGTAAAGGTGACGAAAGGCAGGAGCCCCAGGCAGCCCACGGGCAATGCGTACAGGAAGAGCGTCGGCGTGGCGTAGCGGCCCAGGTAGCGTTTTCCGAAGATGTAATACGTGGCGTAGCTGAATCCGGACAACAGCCCCAGCAGAATGCCCGGCAGGTTCACCGCGCCCAGCCCCTTGCCGGAGACCAGCGCAGGCCCCAGGCTCACGCAGGCGACTCCGGCCAATGTCATGAAGAGCGCCACCAGCTTGTGGGCGTGCATCTTTTCACCAAGGGTCAGCCAAGCCAGCACGGCCACCCAGGCTGGCGCGGTATAGAGCAGCACCGAGGCCAGCGCCGCCCCAACCATGTTGATGGACAGGACATAGGCTCCGAACAGGGTGGACACCCCGATGATGCCGAAGGAGGCGATGGCCGGGGCGTCCTTGCGCTGGAGCCGCCAGGCCCCCGTGGCCAGGGCGTGCGCGGCGAAAAAGCTCCAGCCGATGGCGGAACGCCAGAAAGCGGCTTCAAGTGGCGACACGCCCAGGCTGATGACCTGCTTGGACAGCGGCCCGATGAGCGCCCACAGGGCGGCGGCGCACAGGACGTAGATATAGCCAGCGTTCAGCATCGCCTAAAGCTGCACCCAGGCGCCGACCTTGTGCTCCAGCGCCTTCTCGTAGATCAGGTGGCCCGTCATGACATCGTCAAGCGCGATGCCCATGAGCACGGCCGCGCGCCTGCCCCTGCGCAGGCCGGTTTTTGTCCCGGCGCAGATTTCCCCCATGTCGGAGTGCAGGCCCGGCTTGTTCGGGTAGCCATTCAGAAAATATACGCCATGTTCCTGGGTCCATAGATACTGTCCCGCGGAATCGGTGGTGAAGCAGGACGCGCCGCTCATGGTGGCCGCGTCGAAGGCGGAGTCGTAGTCCACGGCGATGGCGAGCACGTCGTCCTTGAGCCAGCCTGCTTCTACGAAACGCTTGGGTTTTTCCACGATGGGCGAACAAGTGATGACCACATCCGCACCGGCCACGGCCTCCTTGGGCGAGCCGCAATTGCAGAAATCCGCCTGGGGAAGCAGTGCCCGCATGTCGGCCACGAAGCGTTCCGCCTGGCCGGAAACGGGATCGAACATGCGCACGGCGTCGATCTTCGGAAACACCTCGATCATGGCGCGCAGGTTCATGCGGCCTTGCACGCCCAGGCCGATGATGCTCACGCAGCGGGTTTCGGGATCGCCGAAGTGGCGGGCGTATACGCCGGAGGCGGCGCCCGTGCGCCAGGCGGTGATCCAGGCCGCGTCCATTACGGCGCGAACCAGACCCGTCTCCGGGTCGATGAGGGTCCAGATTCCGGTGATGTAGGGCAGCCCCTTTTTCTGGTTTGGGGGATAGCCGGACACCACCTTGACCCCGGCCATGTCGAGCGTGCCGCCCACGTAGCAGGGCATGGAGTGGTTGAAGCAGTCCCGCCGGGTGTGGATGCCGATTTTGGCAGGCATTTCCACCTCGCCGCGGCCCATGGCCGCGAAGCCTTCCTCGACCACGTCCATGATTTCGCGCATGGTGATGCCGAGGGAGTCGATGTCCGCGCGGGAGAGCCAGAGCACGTCGAAGTCCATGGGTCGCTCCTGATGGGGATGGTTTTGCAGACTCATTTCCGTAAGCTCTTTCTCGTGCTTCGTCAAAAGCGGACGCCCGCACGCGGCTTGCGCACGCGGTGCGCTGGGGGTAGTGTCCACCGCATGAGACAATGCGATTTTTGTGTGGATGCGTCTGCGGCGGGAATGCGGCTGGACCGCGCTTTGGAGGTGCTGCTTCCCGGCAGCGGCTTGAGGGGCCGTCGTCGGCTCATTGAGGGGGGACGGGTGTTGGTAGACGGCCGGGCGGCCTCGGCCGGGCTCAAGCTCAAGGTCGGGCAGCGCGTGGAGGTGCTGCCGGAAGAAACGGGGCCTTCGGACCTTGAATGTCCGCAAGTGCCTGTGCTGACTCGCACTGCAGCGTATGCCGCCGTGGACAAACCCGCCGGGCTGCACAGCGCCTCCCTGGCCGGGGGAGGCGGGCCGAGCCTGCAGGCCATGCTGCCTTCGCTCTTTGCCGGAGAATCGCCAATACTGTTGAATCGGCTGGACCGCCCCACATCCGGCATCGTGCTTGTGGCCATGGGACAGGCTGCGGCTCGTGCGTTTCAGGCCCTCGCGCCCGGCTCGGTTCTCAAGGAATACCTGGCTGTGGTCCAGGGAGAACTGGCAGAGACGCTCGAGCTTAAGCGTCGGCTCGACACGGACGACTGCAAGCGCACCCGCGTGCTGGGCCGTCTCGACCCGGACCCGCGCGGCTGGACCCTTGTTTGGCCTGAGGCGGTGCTTTCCGCCGGGCGCACCCTTGTGCGCGTGCGCATTCAGGCCGGGGCCCGGCATCAGATTCGCGCGCACCTCGCCGCCGCCGGATTGCCCATCGTGGGCGATCCTTTGTACGGCGAGGGCATTTGCGAGGCCGACGCCACGCTGTATCTGCATCATCAGCGGATGGAGTTCCGGGGCTTTCGCGCCTATTGCCCGCCGCCCTGGCTTGGGGAACTTGACCGGACCGGAACGCCCGACCCGGCTCGGAGCATGGAGGAAGCATGAAGAAGTCACTTGCCGCCGTCGCCGTCTGTGCAATCATCGCGGCGGCCAGCCTGTCCGCGTTCGCGCAGTCGGCAATGTCCAAGGGACAACTGCTTTATGTGCCGTGCTATTCGCACATTTACCACGGGGTCAAGACGCGGCCCTTTGACCTGACCATAACCCTTTCCGTGCGCAACGCCGACCCGCGCCGCGCCATGCGCATCACCGCTGTTGACTACTACGGCTCGGACGGCAAGCTGATCAAGCGGTTTCTGACCCATGAATCGCCGCTGCCGCCCATGGCGGCGCGAGAGTTCACCGTGGAGCAGAACGACACCAGCGGCGGTTCCGGGGCGTCGTTTCTGGTGCGCTGGCGCGCGGACGCGCCCGTGAACGAGCCTGTGGTGGAGTCCGTGATGATCGGCACGGCCAACAGCCAGGGCATTTCCTTCACCAGCCGTGGCGTGGCGGTTCAGGAATAGCCGGGGAGCCGCATGAAGTCAGGCCGGGCCATCGAACGCGTCGACCTGGACGTGGCCGTTCAGGCGGGCGTCGTGACCTCGGAGCAGGTGCGCGAACTGCTGCGCATTGCCGAACAGCGTTGCGTCCAGCAGCCAGGTTTGAACGTCCAGCAGTTGGCCTTTTATCTTGGCGGGCTTTTGGTCATCGGCGCCATGGGCTGGTTTGTCACCTCCGCCTGGGACGACATGGGCGGGATCGGATTTCTGCTCACCTCCGCAGGGTACGCCAGCGCATTCACCTGTGCTGGCGCGGCCCTGTGGAGCAGGCCTGGCGGCCGGACGCCAGGCGGCGTGCTCATCGCCCTGGCCGTGAGCATGATCCCCATGGGCGTATACGGGGCGCAAGTGCTGACGGGCTTCTGGCCATCAGGATCCCCGGCGGCGTACCATCTGTATCCCACGCGCATACGTTCCGGCTGGCTGCTCATGGAGGCCGCGACCGTGTTCGGCGGGGCGCTCGCCGTGCGGCGCTTCCGCTTTCCTTTCCTCGCCGCGCCCATTGCTTTGGCGCTGTGGTTCATGTCCATGGATTTTACCGCGCTGCTGGCCGGAGGGGGAGAGTTCAGCTGGGACCAGCGCCGTCAGGTCACCTTGTGGTTCGGCCTGTTCATGCTGTCCTGCGCGTATGTCTTGGACCGACGAACGCGAGAAGATTTCGCGTTCTGGGGCTATCTGTTTGGTCTGATGGCCTTTTGGGGCGCATTGACGGCCATGGATAGCGCCTCTGAGCTTGCCCGCCTGGGGTATCTGGCTGTGAACGTGGGGTTGCTTGGACTGGCCGTGCTGCTGGAGCGCAGGACGTTTCTCGTGTTCGGCGGGGCGGGCGTGTGCCTGTACCTGGGACATCTCGCCTACAGGGTGTTCGCCGATTCCCTGGTTTTTCCATTCGTGCTGAGCTTCATCGGCCTTGCGGTCATGGCGCTTGGCTGGGCGTATCAACGGCGCGCAGCCGCCCTGGAAGCAGCCGTGCTGGCCCGGCTGCCCGAGTGGCTGCTTTGCGCACTGCCGCGTGGCCGCGTGCGCTGACGGCTATTGTCCCAGCAGCGCCTTGGCGAAGTCCTCGCCCACGAAGGGGCGCAGGTCTTCCATCTTTTCCCCCAGGCCCACGAAGCTGATGGGCAGCTTGTGGCTGATGGCCACGCCAACCATGACCCCGCCCTTTGCCGTGCCGTCCAGCTTGGTGAGCACGATTTCGTCCACGCCGACGGCCTCGTTGAACAGCTTGGTCTGCGACAGGGCGTTCTGTCCGGTGGTGGCATCGATGACGAGCACGCTTTTGTGGGGCGCGCCGGAGTGCTTCTTGTCCAGCACGCGCTTGATCTTGCGGAGCTCCTCCATGAGGTTGACCTTGGTATGCAGGCGGCCGGCCGTGTCCAGCAGCACAAGGTCGTAGCCCTCCTTGAGGGCGTGGTCCACGGCCTCGAAGGCCACTGCCGCCGGATCCGCCCCCTCGGCCTTGGCGAAGATGCCCGCGCCCACGCGCCCGGCCCATATTTTGAGCTGGTCGATGGCCGCCGCGCGGAAGGTGTCGCCCGCGGCGATGAGCACCTTGCGCCCCTGCAGCCGCGCCCGGTAGGCCAGCTTGGCGATGGTCGTGGTCTTGCCCACCCCGTTGACGCCGATCATCATGACCACCTCTGGCGGGGCGGTCACCTTGGGCTTTTTGGGCAGGGGGAACAGTTCTTCAAGCTCGGCCGAGAGCACCTCGCGGAAGCGCGCCGCCTCGGTCACGCCCATGCTCCGCGCGCGGGAGCGCAGGTTGTCCAGAAGCTTGCGGGTGGCTTCCGCCCCCACGTCGGCCATGATGAACAGCTCCTCCAGTTCGTCCCAGAAGGCTGCGTCCAACTCGCCTGTGCGGCCAAAAAGCGCTCCGAGACCGGCCGAGAGCCGCTCGCGGGTCTTGGCAAGGCCGCGCGTGAGCTTCTGGAACACGTTGCCGCGCTCCTCCTCCTCCTGCTCCAGGTCCAGGGCCAGGATGAGCCGGTAGCGCAGCTCGGAGCGGAAGTCCTCCACCTTGGTCATGCCCATGGCCGCCAGCCAAGCTTTGAATTCGGAGACAAAGGTTTCGGCTTCCGCCTCAGGTGCGCCCAGGGTTGCAAAGAGGAAGCGCAGCCGCGCCCAGAGCGCTTCATCCGCCGCCTCCAGGCCGGAAAGGAGCTGGCCCAGCCATTCGGAGATGCGCGCCCTGGACCCGCGAAGCGAGCTTTCGAGTCCGGCCTTCCATAAAGGGTCGAGCTGGGGCGCGTGTGTTGCGGCGTCAGGCGGCTGTTCCAGGCCCGTCTGGGGGGTGTCCTGTGCTGTGGCTGCTCTGGCCGAAGCCTGTACTTCGTCGGTCTCGCCGCCCCAGAGCTTTTTAATCTTGGTGAAGAATCCCATGGGTTTTCCTTGCGTGTGTGGTGTGCGGCGCTTCTACCCCAGGCCGGGCGTCGACGCAACTCTGTTGAAATCCTTGGGCGGAGGCTCTAGAAGAGGGTGCCCAAGGAGGGATGATAATGCAGCGGACGCGAATTGTCGAAGTCTTGTCCCGAGAGGCGGGAGGGCCTGTGTTGGTGAAGGGCTGGGTGCGCACCCGGCGCGATGCCAAGGGCTTTTCGTTCCTTGAGATCAACGACGGGTCTTGCCTGGCCAATGTGCAGGTGGTGGCCGACCACACCGAGGACCTTCTGTCCGTGCTTGATGCCCTGGGCACCGGCGCGGCCGTTGGCGTCTCCGGCGAGCTTGTCCCTTCCCCTGCGGCAGGCCAACGCTGGGAGGTCCGGGCGGGCGCCATCGAAGTTTATGGCCTGGCCGACGCCGAGGCCTTTCCGCTGCAAAAGAAGCGGCATTCCGACGAGTACCTGCGCACCATCGCCCATTTGCGTCCGCGCACCAATAAATACGGAGCCATGCTGCGCGTGCGCTCGGAAATGGCGTTGGCCGTGCACGACTTCTTCCGGCAGCGTGGATTTTTTCATGTGCATGCGCCCATCCTCACCGGGTCGGACTGCGAGGGCGCTGGCGAGATGTTCCGGGTGAGCAACCTGGAGGCGGAACAGGCTGCGGCCATGCCCCCGGATCGCCGCGCGGAAGAGGAATTTTTCGGTCGTCCCTCCGGGCTCACCGTGTCCGGCCAGTTGGAGGCCGAACTCATGGCGCTTGCCCTTGGCGGGGTATACACCTTCGGCCCCACCTTCCGGGCGGAGAATTCCAACACGCCCAAGCACGCGGCTGAGTTCTGGATGGTGGAGCCGGAGCTGGCCTTCGCCGACCTGGTCGATGACATGGACCTCGCCGAAGCGCTGGTGCGGCATTTGGTGGCGCACGCCCTTTCCGCTTGCGCCGCTGACTTGGCGCTGTTCGGCAATTATGTGGACAAGAACCTGTTGCCTACCCTTGAGGACATCCTTGCCGCGCCTTTCGCGCGGGTCACCCATGCCGAGGCCATAGGCATCCTCAAGGCCTCGGGCCGGAGTTTCGATTATCCGGTGCATGAGTTGTCCGACCTGCAAACCGAGCACGAACGCTTTTTATGTGAAGAACACTTCAAGCGTCCGGTCATCGTCCACGACTATCCCAAGGAGATCAAGGCGTTCTATATGCGTCTCAACGACGATGGCCGTACCGTGGCCGCCATGGATCTGCTGGTCCCGCGCATCGGCGAGCTGTGCGGGGGCAGCCAGCGCGAGGAGCGCCTGGACGTGCTGACCCGGCGCATGGCCGAGGTGGGCCTTTCCGAGGAACAGTACTGGTGGTATCTGGACACCCGCCGCTTTGGGACAGCGCCGCACGCGGGCTTCGGCATGGGCTTCGAACGGCTGCTGATGCTGGTCACCGGCATCGCCAACATACGCGATGTGATCCCATTCCCGCGAACGCCCGGGCACTTGGAGTTTTAGCAGGGCGGGGCGCCCTGGCGGACAGAGCGCCCCTGGACATCACTTCAATGGGATGTGGATGTCCGTGATGAGCTGTGCGGGTGGCGTCGTGGCAGGGTCGTTGCGATAGATCTCGAACCAGGGCGAGTCGCGGAATTCGCGGTCGCAGGTGGGAATCCAGCCGGACATGATGGTCTTGTACGTTTCCTCAAGACCTTGGTAAGGCCCCTGGTGCGTGAAGACTGCGTATTCGCCGCCTGGGAGCACGTCCAGGCTCACGGGCTCCTCCACGGCCAAGTCGTTGTCGATGGAGATGGCCGCATCGTAGCGCAGCTCTTCCGGCGCGGTGGCGGAGGGGTCGTCGTAGCTGATGCCGATGATGAGCGTCTTGGGGTTGACGAGTCCTTTTGGCGCACCCCAGCCGCAGAGGATCTTCCAGGCCCTTTCGGCCGACTCCATGTAGGGTCCGGTCTGGCGCACTTTGGCGATGCGGATGTCGGGGAGGGTTTCGATGCGCATGTTCATAACCGCCGCTCCTGAATCGTTGAGGATGAATTCCCGTATCTCGCCCGCGCAGTAGTGCACGCCGGAGGGCGCCTCCGGAAAGAGGCGCGTCCACCCCTGCGCACGGCACTCCGTTGGCGAGAGGCCAAAGGTTTTGCGGAACACGCGCGAGAAAGCCTCCAGTGAATCGTACCCGGCCTCGAAGGCGGCCTCGGTAACCGGCACGGTTGTCTGGGCCAAGCGGACATAGGCCCGCTCCAGGCGAATGCGCCTGAGGTGGTCCATGACCGTCTCGCCAATCATCCCCTTGAATACCCTGTGGAAGTGCGGCGTTGAGAAATGGGCCAGGGCCGCCAGCTCATCCAGTCTGATCGGGTCGTCAAGCCGCCGTTGCATGTGGTTGAGCACCTTGAGCATTCGCGCGGCGTAGAGGTTCTTCGTATCGGCCTTCATGTGCGTCTCCGTGGGGCGGTATAGCAGGGCGCGTGTGAGGCTTGCCTGACTGGGAGCATCATTATTTCAGGAGTTTCAATCACGCAGCATAACCTGACGGCTTTGAGCATTTG